>NZ_JAOWHD010000037.1:0-188371 GCF_030332785.1 Citrobacter sp. Cpo069 | reverse complement strand
GGCTTTGTTGAATAAATCAGATTTCGGGTAAGTCTCCCCCGTAGCGGGTTGTGTTTTCAGGCAATACGCACGCTTTCAGGCATACCTGCTTTCGTCATTTTGTTCAGCGCTCGTACCAGGGCCATAGCCTCCGCAACCTGACCATCGTAGTCACGCAGCGTCAGTGAACCCCCGAACAGCTGTTTTACCCGGTACATCGCCGTTTCCGCTATCGAGCGACGGTTGTAATCTGTTGTCCATTTCCACCGCGCATTACTCCCGGTCATTCGCTGATTAGCCACTGCACGGTTACGGTCTGCATATTCACCGGGCCAGTAACCCGCACCTTTTCGGGGAGGGATAAGCGCGCTGATTTTCTTACGCCGCAGTTCATCGTGACATAGCCGGGTATCGTAAGCGCCATCGGCGGCGGCTGACCTGATTTTCCGGTGGGTTTGCCGGATTAACCCGGGGAAGGCCTCTGAGTCCGTAACATTGTTCAGCGACAGGTCAGCGCAGATGATTTCATGTGTTTTACTGTCAACGGCGAGATGCAGCTTACGCCAGATACGGCGGCGTTCCTGGCCATGCTTTTTGACTTTCCACTCGCCTTCACCGAAGACCTTCAGCCCGGTGGAATCAATTACCAGGTGTGCGATTTCACCCCGGGTGGACGTTTTGAAACTGACATTAACCGACTTTGCCCGCCTGCTGACACAGCTGTAATCCGGGCAGCGTAGCGGAACGTTCATCAGAGAAAAAATGGAATCAATAAAGCCCTGCGCAGCGCGCAGGGTCAGCCTGAATACGCGTTTAATGACCAGCACAGTCGTGATGGCAAGGTCAGAATAGCGCTGAGGTCTGCCTCGTGAAGAAGGTGTTGCTGACTCATACCAGGCCTGAATAGCTTCATCATCCAGCCAGAAAGTTATGGAGCCACGGTTGATGAGGGCTTTATTGTAGGTGGGCCAGTTGGTGATTTTGAACTTTTGCTTTGCCACGGAACGGTCTGCGTTGTCGGGAAGATGCGTGATCTGATCCTTCAACTCAGCAAAAGTTCGATTTATTCAACAAAGCCGGGCTGGCTTTACAGCAAAGCGCTGCCGAAGGCGGAATTTATTCTGTGGGCAGAAAAACGGCTTTAACATTGCTGTTGATGTTGAGATGGCTGGCGGCACGCCGCACAGCCAGTCACATCACTCTTCCATAATGGGCGCAAATCCACCGTAGATCATTCGCTTGCCGTCAAATGGCATAGATTCACCGAACTCCTTCATACGGGGATCGGACATCATCTTCTGATTCGCCGCATCGCGGACCTCTTTGGAAGGGTATTCAATCCAGCTGAATACCACTTCTTCATGCTCCTGTGCTTTCACTGCCATGCGAAAATCGGTCAGTTTGCCGTCGGGGACATCATCTGCCCAGCACTCCACTATGCGCAATGCACCGAACTCCTTGAAAAGCGGAGCTGCTTTTGCCGCCATCGCAATGTACGCCTCCTTGTTTTCAGCGGGTACGGCAACCACAAAGCCATCAACATACTTCATGAGAAAAACCTCCGAAGTGTACTGCGCGGCAAGCCGATTCCGGCCGCGTCAGTCGAGGTTAAGTTTAGTCGCCAGTAGGCGATCGCGCCCCAGGTGCATTCCTGATACGCGTTCGTGACTGCGGCTGATGCCGAAACCACGGCAGGCAAAGCTGAATCAACGGTCCGATAGCCAAGGCATACAGCACCGTACCAACGCCCACGGTTCCCCCCAGCAGCCAACCGATAAGCAGCACCGACACTTCGATTGCGGTTCGAATTCGTCGTACTGGCCAGCCGGTACGCGCGTGGATACCGGTCATCAGACCATCACGCGGACCGGCGCCAAAACCTGCGCCAATGTACAGGCTGGTTGCTAACGCATTCAATATTACCGCTGACACCAGCAGCCCACTGCGCGCCAGCAGAGATTCAAATCCAGGAATCACCAGCAGCGCGGCATCTGCCGCCAGCCCGATCATAATCACGTTGCTCAGCGTGCCAAAGCCTGGACGCTGGCGCAGCGGTATCCACGCCAGCAACACCAACACGCCCACGGCAATAATCACCACGCCGATATTCATCGACAATAAATTGGCTACACCCAGGTGAAACACGTTCCACGGATCGGCCCCTAAATCAGCACGGACAAACATCGCCGTCGATACACCGTACAGTGTCAGCCCGATAAACAGCTGAAGCAAACGACGCAGCATGCTTTTCCCCTCTCACTCTCAGATAACTTTCATCTTCACCGCAATTGGCACTATGATTAATGTCCAGTTTTCAAAAAGTGGACTGCTATGTCATCTCGCCGTTACGGAAGTCAGTCTTTGCAACGCCTGCTCGGACACTGGCTGGAAAGCCCCTCGCGAACGCCCATCTGGCGACAGCTGGCAGAAGCGTTACGTCTGCTTATTCTCGATGGTCGGCTGGCGCTGGATAGCCGCTTACCGGGTGAACGCGAGCTCGCCGTCGTCCTGCAAGTAAGTCGAACTACCGTCGCCAGCGCTATGGCGCAACTGCGTGAAGAGGGATATCTGGAAAGCCGTCATGGTAGCGGCTCACGGGTGATCCTGCCGGAACATATTCGCCATGTGCCAACCCGGACCAGCACCGGCACAGCGCTTGATTTGTCCACGGCGGCGCTAAGTGCCGGTCCCGAAATTCATCAGGCTTACCAGCAGGCGCTGTTTGCTATGCCACAGCATTTGCTGAGCTCCGGGTATTTGCCGCAGGGGCTGTCGGTATTGCGTGAGTCCATCGCTCAGCATTATTGCGATCGCGGGCTCCCGACGCAGCCCGATGAAATCATGGTCGTGAATGGTGCAGTCAGCGGCCTGGCGCTGATCCTGCGTTTGCTCACCGGCCCCGGCGATCGCGTGGTGGTCGATCACCCCACTTATCCGCTGGCGATTGCCGCGATTCAAGGCGCATCCTGTCGTCCCGTCGGCGTGTCGCTACCCGAGCACGGTTGGGATACCGCGGGTCTGGTCGCCACCATCGCGCAAACCGCACCGAGAATGGCCTACCTGATGCCGGACTTTCACAATCCGACCGGGCGTTGCATGGACGCTGCAACTCGCCAGGTCGTGGCGGATATTGCCGAACGAACCCGCACTACCCTGGTGGTCGATGAGACGATGGTGAACCTGTGGTATGACGCCCCGCCGCCGCCGCCGCTTGCCACATTCAATCGCGACGCGCCGATCATTCTGTTGGGTTCGGCCGGGAAAAGCTTTTGGGGGGGATTACGTCTGGGCTGGATCCGGGCGTCGGCGCGAACCATTGCGGCGCTGGTACAAACCCGCGACACGTTCGATTTAGGCTCCCCCGTGCTTGAACAACTCGCCACCAGTTGGCTGCTGGATAACGCCGCCGACTTTCTTCCTGACAGAAGACGGCTACTCACATCGCAGCGCGATCTGTGCTCGAGCCTGATGAACGCACATTTCCCGGAGTGGCAGTTTACCCAGCCACAGGGAGGACTCTCTTTTTGGGTTGAACTGCCCGATACGCTGGCAACGCTATTCGCTACGCGCGCCGAAAGCGTAGGCATTCAATTAGGAACCGGTACGCGGTTTGGGCTTGATGGCGCATTCGATCGTTTTTTGCGTATGCCTTTCACGTTGCCGGATGACACAGCGCGTGCCGCCTTCAGGGTGTTACAACCCATTTGGGATAACCTGCGTTTGCAGGCCAGCAGCGGGAAAGTACGCAAAATAATCTAAGCGACGAGTCAAAGGACTCGCCCTTATAAGCCGGGATGGATGAGAGAGTCCCGGTGATATTACCGCTGAGGGGGAACCGGAAAACCCTTCAGTGAAATCACGAAATTTTCACCGTCTTTCTTAATTTTTGCCCCAGCATCACACCAGTCGGAGGCAATACGGAAGAACTCGTCGCTGCCGACATTCCAGCTCAGGCGGACATGTTTCACATAACCGGAGCGTAGTAAATCACAAGCTTCGCCGTAATTACTGGCGGTTGAGAGCGGTTGTTGTTTCATTTTTTCTTCTTCAGTAGTCTGCGCAATGCTTTGATTTCTTTAGGAGTCAGTGCTTCAACTACGGACTCTTCCGTATGCTGGCTATCGATATCCTCAGCGGAGACTCCCGCCTCTTCAACGGCGGTAAACGCAATCAGCAGCAGTTTTTCCGTCGCAACACTTAAATTTTCGTTATGCACTTCAGCGTAATGGCGAAGCTTTTCTTTTAGCGCCTCATCAATTTTGACATTCAATACAGCGGTCGACATCGTAGAAAATCCTTGTGGTCAGCCAAAACACACCGGATGTAAGACCCTGTCGTTACAGCGCGATGGCGGCGGCAAAAGCAACAAATAACATCCCCGAAACACATTGACAGCATTTGATGACAATAAAATGACAATACGATGACAAAGAAAAGAAGATAAGAAGAAGGGAAATTGCCGGACGGCAGAATTGGGTGGGGGCCCTGCCAGCTACATCCCGGCACACACGTCATCTGCCTTGGCTGCTTCCTTCCGGACCTGACCTGGTAAACAGAGTAGTGTTGCGGGAGAACCAACAGAGCCCCCATTGAGAGCGTTGTTAACCAACGCGCAGGCGCATTATCACTGCTGCACCCTGTAATTGCAACCCATCCAGCATCGGATGCTGTTTTCTTGTGCAATGCGGCTTCACTCCCTCGCCATTCGGCATTATGCTGGAGGATTAGCGCAGGAATAAATAATGGATATACAAGACACTTTCCCCCAACGCGTCTGGCAAATCGTCGCGTCAATCCCCGAAGGTTTCGTCACCACGTATGGCGATGTTGCCAGGCTTGCCGGTTCGCCGCGCGCTGCGCGCCAGGTCGGCGGGGTGCTTAAGCGTCTCCCCGAAGGCAGCACTTTGCCCTGGCATCGGGTGGTTAATCGTCATGGTGCCATTTCGCTGACCGGCCCCGACTTACAACGGCAGCGTCAGGCGTTGCTGGCAGAAGGAATAGTGGTTTCAGGAAGCGGGCAGATAGATTTACAGCGCTATCGCTGGGTGTACTAACCCTCTCCAGGCGGAGAGGGTTACGACTGCCTTAGTACTGCGTGGGAGCAGGAACGGCAGAAGAAGGATTCACCTGGGTTGGTGACGTTGACGGCACCGTGGTGGCTGCCCCACCGCTTGCCTGAACCGGTACTGCTGTTTGCTGTACAGGGACCAGCGTCAGGTCAGCTTTCGTACCACCCTGATTAATGACAGTCTGAACGGTATCAGTAATAAAGACCAGTTTGTCATTAACCGTAATTGCCGCACTCAGCAGAATACGGGCGTTAGGCTGAATATCTGCCGGGTTAAATGGTAATACAAAGCTGAATGGCGCCTGCTTACCTTCAGTACGGACCGCTTTTTGCGACAGCACTTTTGACGGTGCATCGGCCAGCGACGCATCTGACAGCGTGACGGTCAGCACCGCATCGGGTGGCAAGGCCACTTTCTGGCGGATCCATACCGTACCAGAAACATTTGGCTGTTGAATTTTAGACTGTGTGTCAGCAATTGACGTATTAGGGCTTGGCGCAGGTGTCTGAATATCTGCACTTTTATCAGCACAGGCCGCCAGAGCGACCGCAACCGCTAAACCACTTACCATGTGCACGAGTTTCATTAAATTCTCCTTATCATCTATGCACCAGCGAGAACTTTCCTCGCCAGAAGAGTGGTTAACAAAAACATAACGTGACTAAGTGTGGCACAAGACAGCTGTGTTTGCCTGTAATAGGCCTTTAATTCAGACAATTGCACCCATCGGACCACTTTCAAAATTGCGTTATACTCTGCCTACCTCGCTGCGAGATCGATATAACCTGGAGAGCACGTATGAGTCTGGCGCTGAAAAATTTGCTGACATTGTTAAATCTGGAAAAAATTGAAGAAGGACTCTTTCGGGGCCAAAGTGAAGACTTAGGGTTACGTCAGGTTTTTGGGGGACAGGTTGTCGGTCAGGCGCTGTATGCCGCCAAAGAAACCGTACCGGAAGAGCGTCTGGTGCACTCCTTCCACAGCTACTTTTTACGCCCCGGCGATAGCCAAAAGCCCATCATCTATGATGTTGAAGTCTTGCGTGATGGTAACAGCTTCAGCGCGCGCCGCGTTGCCGCAATTCAGAATGGTAAACCCATTTTTTACATGACCGCCTCTTTCCAGGCACCGGAAGACGGATTTGAACATCAGAAAACCATGCCGGATGCGCCGGGTCCCGATGAGCTGAAATCAGAAACAGAAATTGCCCGCTCAGTGGCGCATTTACTGCCGCCGCTGTTGAAAGAAAAATTTATCAACGATCGTCCGTTGGAAGTGCGCCCGGTTGAATTTCATAACCCCTTAAAAGGTCACGTCGCACCTCCGGCGCGCCAGGTATGGATCCGTGCAAACGGCGAGCTGCAGGACGATCTGCGCGTCCATCAATATCTGCTGGGTTATGCCTCAGACCTGAACTTCCTGCCTGTAGCGCTGCAGCCGTACGGGATTGGTTTTCTGGAAAAAGGGATTCAGATCGCCACCATTGACCATTCAATGTGGTTCCACCGTCCGTTCAATATTAATGAGTGGCTGTTGTATAACGTCGAGAGTACTTCTGCCTCCGGTGCCAGAGGTTTTGTACGCGGGGAGTTTTATACACAGGACGGCGTGCTGGTAGCCTCTACCGTGCAGGAAGGGGTAATGCGTAATCGCAATTAAGAATTACCGGATGGTGGCGCAAAAGCGTTGCCATCCGGCAGATTGAAACATCAAGCGTTGTAAGCGTTCTCGCCGTGACTGTTCACATCCAGACCTTCGCGTTCCTGCTCTTCCGGTACGCGCAGACCCACCGTCATATCCGCCAGCTTATAGCCAATGAAGGCCACCACGCCGGACCAGACAATGGTTATCGCCACGCTTTCCAGTTGCACCAGCAGCTGATGCCCCATAGTAACGCCCTCAGCAAATCCCACGCCGCCCAGAGAGCTGGCAGCGAAAACCCCGGTCAGGATGCAGCCAACAATACCGCACACGCCGTGTACGCCAAACACGTCACACGGATCGTCCACGCGCAGAAAACGCTTCAGCATAGTCACACCCCACAGGCCAGCCAGCCCCGCAACGACACCGATAATCAGCGCCCCGCCGACACCGATGTAGCCACATGCAGGTGTTACGCCCACCAGACCCGCAATAGCACCAGAACAGGCGCCCAGCAGAGACGGTTTGCCACGCAGCGCCCATTCACCGAAGATCCATCCGAGGATGGCGGCGGCGGTGGCGACCACGGTATTGACGAAGGCCAGTGCGGCAATTTCATTCGCCGTTCCCGCTGAACCGGCGTTAAAGCCAAACCAACCAATGTAGAGAATAGCGGTACCGGTGAAGACCATCGGCAGGTTATGCGGTTTAAAGGCTTCTTTGCCAAAACCGACGCGTTTGCCAATCAGATACGCGCCAACCAGACCGGCAATCGCTGCGTTGATGTGCACGACCGTCCCGCCCGCAAAATCCAGTGCGCCGTGAGAAGCCAGCAATCCGCCGCCCCAAACCATATGTGCAATGGGGATGTACGACAGCGTTAACCACACCACCACAAAAATCAGCACCGCAGAGAAACGAATACGCTCAGCCAACGCCCCGACAATCAGCCCAACGGTGATGCAGGCAAAAGATCCCTGAAAAGCAACGTGAATGTACTGGTAGAAGCTCCCCGTGACCGCCGTCAGCGCGATGTTCTTCAGCAATACCCAATTGAAGTTGCCGAAGAAATTATTCCCTTCGCCAAAGGCCAGTGAGTAGCCATAAACCACCCATAGAATACAAACCAGAGCGAATGTCACCGTCACCTGAGTCAGCATCGACAGCACGTTCTTACCGCGAATCAAACCGCCGTAGAACAACGCAATGCCAGGGATAGTCATAAACAGCACCAGCGCGGTACAGATCATCATAAAAGCGTTATCTGCTTTATCCGCAACCGCCGGTGCCGCCATTGCCAGTCCCGGCAGTAGCGCCAGTGAAGCAATACCCGTTTTCATCGTTGCTATCTTCATTTTTTGGTTTCCTATCACTGTGTGCCAGAAGTTACAGTGCGGCTTCGTCGGCTTCGCCGGTACGAATACGAATCACACGTTGCAGCTCGGCGACGAAGATTTTGCCGTCGCCAATTTTTCCGGTGTATGCCGCCTTACTGATGACATCAATCACGCCATCCAGTTGGTCGTCGGCAATCGCCACATCAATCTTCACCTTTGGCAGAAAATTGACGCTATATTCAGCCCCACGGTACAGCTCAGCATGACCTTTCTGTCGGCCAAACCCCTTCACTTCGGTGACGGTCAGCCCCTGAATACCAATAGACGACAGTGCTTCACGGACGTCTTCCAGTTTGAACGGTTTGATTACCACGGTAACCAGCTTCATAGATCCCCTCCAGTCAGAATTCAGTAGTGGCTGCAGATACACGAGAGGAATATTGCAAGGGGTGTGCCAGGAATGAAAAACGCGGAATGATTCAGGTTCGCCGGGTACTGCCGGGAGAGAAAAAGAAAAAACGCACTATAACGGTGCATAGTGCGTTACATTTTTGCACCAGATTGTTGATTGTCGGATGGCGGCGTAAACGCCTTACCCAGCCTACGATACCGCGTGGCCGGATAAGCACTGCGCCGTCAGGCGATAACAGAATCCTCTTGTGTGCTGGCGGCTAACTCTTCGCCCGCCAGTTGCAGCTGATACATCTGCCAGTAACGGCCTTGCGCCGCCAGTAATTGCTGGTGCGTACCACGCTCAACCGCCTGACCGCGATGCAGCACCAGAATGGTATCCGCATCGACAATCGTCGATAACCGATGCGCAATCACCACCAGCGTAGTGTGTTCACGGACCGCCGCCAGCGCGTGCTGAATGGCCTGTTCAGTACCGGAATCAATACTGGCCGTGGCTTCATCGAGGATCAGCACCTGCGGCGTTTCAACCAATACCCGCGCCAGCGCCAGCAGCTGTTTCTGCCCAACGGAGAGATTATTGCCCTGCTCGCCCAGCCGGGTATGAATCCCCTCGCTCAAGCCCCGAGCCAGTTCTGCCAGTTGCACAGTCTCCAGCGCCTGCCAGACCCGCTCTTCTGAGATATCGCGACCCAGCGTGACGTTTGCCAGGAAGGTATCCGCCATCACCACCGGATCCTGCTGCACCATCGCGATGCCCTGACGTAACGCACCGTGGCTCAGAGAAGACAACGGACGTCCGTCAAGGCGGATTTCCCCCTGCGTCAGCGGGTAATATCCCATCAGCAGGCTGGCCAGCGTGCTTTTGCCGCTGCCTGTGTGTCCGACCAAAGCCACAAAGCTGCGCGAAGGCACGGACAGACTGATGTTTTGCAGCACCAGGTTGTCGTCGCGATAGGCAAATGAAACGTTATCCACCTCAATGTCTCCGCTTTTGAGCGGGCGATCGTCTTCACCATAGCGCTGACGAGGCCCGTCCATCAGTTCAAATACTCGCTCACCAGCGACAACCGCCTGCTGCAGCATTGATTGCTGGGTGGTCAACTCGATCAGCGGTTCGTTCAAACGGCCGAGGTAGCTGATGAACGCGTACAGCACGCCAACCTCGATGGAGGTGCCAGAGGTAAAACTGAACAGCATCAGCAAACCGCAGAGGATCAGCGCCGAGAACAGGCTCAGCAGCGGACGCAGCAAAAAACCATCCAGTCGCAGGGTTTGCATACGCGCCATATAGTGCGAGCGGCTGGCCTCGCCCATTCTCTCGCCAAACCTTGCCTGCTGGCGGAACTGCTGGATAACGCTCATGCCGTTTATGACTTCGTTAAAGCCATCGTTAATATCCGCCAAATAAGCGCGCACCCGACGCACAATCGGGGTGCTGTAGCGTTGGTAAATAACCATCACCACCAGCACGGCCGGAAAAATGGCCATTGCCACCAGCGCCATGCGCCATTCCAGGCTGAACATTGCCACCAGCATCGCGCCGATTAAGGCCGCACTGCGCAGGACCGTTGCGACCACCGTCACGTACAGGTCGCGAATAACTTCAGTATCATTGGTCACACGTGAGATAAGCTGCCCGACGGGCTGAGTATCAAAAGCGCTGAGCGGCTGGCGCAGCGCAGCGTCCATTACGTCGGTGCGTAACTGTTGTACTACGCCAACCGCCGCCTGGTTAAACAGCAATGACTGCGCGTAATGCAGACCTGCCGCCAGCAGTTGCAGACCGACATAGGCCGCAACCAGCCCGGCAACCATCGCCAATGGCAGATTGTTCTTCGCCACCATGTTATCGATAAAATAGCTAATCAGCAGCGGACCGCTGACTTCCGCCGCCGCAGCCACCCATAGCATGACTACCGCAATCGCCAGCTGTTTTCGCCATGGGGAACCATACGCCAGCAGTCTTTTCAGAGTTGGCCATAATTGCCCGAAACTACGCATTAGCCGCCTCCTCGTTTATCTCTGGTGCATCAGACAGCGCCGCTTCAAGTTGCTGATAGCGGTACATGTCGCGATACCAACCGGGCTGTTGCACTAAAGATTCATGCTCACCGCGCTGAGCAATATGCCCATGCTGCATCACGATAATCTCGCTGGCTTCCGTCAAAGCCGATAAACGGTGTGCGCTGATAATCACGGTTCTGCCTTCGCCCCACTGGCGCAGGTTATGTAGGATCTGATGTTCGGTACGACCATCCACCGCCGACAGCGCATCATCCAGAATCAAAATTTCAGCGTTCAGCAGTAACGCTCGAGCGATAGAAATACGCTGTTTTTGCCCGCCAGACAGCATCACCCCGCGTTCGCCCACTTCGGTGTCGTAGCCCTGAGGAAGACGTAAAATATCCTCATGAACGCTGGCAAGGCGCGCCACATGCTCGATCTCTTCCTGCGTGGCCTGCGGGCGTCCTAAGGCGATGTTATTACCGACGGTATCGGAAAACAGGAATGGTGTCTGGCTGACAACCGCCAGTCGGCTGCGCCAGCTATCCAGCTGTAAGCGCGTTAATGGGATATCATGAAAGCGCACATCGCCCTGGGTGATATCAAAATGACGCTGGATCAGCGACAGTACCGTACTTTTTCCCGCACCGGTCGGACCACAGATGCCCAGCATCTGTCCAGGTTTGAGCTGGAAATTCACATTTTCCAGCGCCGGGTGGGTGGTTTGCGGGTAACAAAATTCGCGAATCACCACCGCCAGCTCGCCGCGTCCTTCCGGCACCGGTTCAGTACCGTCATCCACTACCGGCGCTTCTGCCAGCATGGCGCGAATTCGGCTATACGCGGCGCTGCCGCGTTCGACGATGTTAAACATCCAGGCCAGCGCCAGCATCGGCCAAATCATCAGACCGAGATACATCATAAAGCTGGTGAGCTGCCCGAGCGTCAGCGAGCCGTGAACCACCATCCAGCTTCCCCCGGCAATCGCCAGCAGGTTAGCCATACCAATGGCGATATAAATCGTAGGATCAAAGCGGGCGTCAATGCGCGCCACACGCAGGTTTTTCTTACCGGTATCTTCAGCATCAGCGGCAAATAATGCCGACTGCCGATCCTCCAGCCCAAAGGCCTTGATCATACGAATACTGGTCAGGCTTTCCTGAGTACGATCGTTGAGACTGGAAAACGCCGCCTGCGCCAGCTTAAAACGGTGATGGAGTCGATCGCCGTAACGTTTGATCATCAACGCCATCACCGGCATCGGCAGCAGCGCAATGAGCGTCAGTTGCCAACTTATCTGCGTTGACATCACGATCAGCACCGCACACCCCATAACCAGCGAATCTACCAGCGTCAGCACCCCTTCTCCGGCGGCAAATACGACGCGATCGACATCGTTGGTTGCCCGCGCCATCAGATCGCCCGTACGGTGCCGCAGATAAAATTCTGGATGCTGGCGACTCAACTGACGGTAATAATCTTCCCGCAGCTCAACCGCCAGTTGGTAGGATGCGCCAAACAGCAGCACGCGCCAGACATAACGCAGCAAATAAACCACCACGGCAATCAGGGCAATTGTCCCCACCCACATCAGCAGCCGCTCGGTGGTGAAGCGTTGAGTCGTCACGCCATCCACAATGATCCCGACCACTTTCGGCGGAATAAGCTGAAGGATAGCGATGATGATAAGCAGGGCCACTGCCCCGAGGTAGCGACGCCACTCCCGGCGGAAGTACCAGCTTAATTGAGCAAATAATCGCACGCGTTATGTCCTGACAAGATTTCCGGCAATAAGCGCCGGGAGAATTATTCAATAGGTAGAGCAGTTGTGTATTTAATCTGTTCCATGGCAAAGCTGGAGGTGACGTCAGACAGGCCCGGTACGCTGTTCACCAGGCGCTTATAGAATTCATCATAGCTTTTCATATCAGCAACCTGCACTCGCATCAGGTAGTCATACTCCCCTGCCATACGCCAGAACCCCAGAACCTCGGGCATTCCGGTCACTTCAGTGACAAAGCGGCAATACCATTCGCTGCTGTGATGCTGAGTTTTGATCAGCACAAACGCGGTGAGTCCCAGCCCCAGTTTTTCTGGATCCAACAGGGCGACTCTGCCCAGCAGGATACCGTCATCCTCAAGTCGTTTGAGACGTTTCCAGCAGGGGGTGGTAGTCAGATTAACGGCATCTGCTAATGCCTGCAAAGAAAGGGTGCAGTCCTGTTGCAGTAAGCCGAGTAGCTTGCGGTCAATTTTGTCTAACATATCCACTCCACAGAGAAGAATTTTCTCCTTACATTCTATTTTAAAGGCTAAATGGCAACAATTTTTTCCGTGCTTTTCGCTATTCTGGGCACAAAATGACAAATGGATATCTATTAATGATGAATAGCTCCTGGGTTAAAAACGCCATCAATGAAATCAACGCGGATTATCAGCGTTCTGCGGATACGCATCTCATTCGCCTGTCGCTACCGGCGCTCCCGGGCATTCAGCTCTATTTAAAAGATGAGAGCACGCATCCGACCGGGAGTCTGAAGCATCGTCTGGCGCGCTCACTGTTTCTGTACGGATTGTGCAATGGCTGGATCAAAGAAGGCACCACCATCATTGAATCATCGTCCGGTTCAACGGCGGTCTCTGAGGCTTATTTCGCTCGACTGTTAGGGTTGCCATTTATTGCCGTCATGCCTTCCTGTACGGCAAAACGTAAAGTTGAACAGATTGAATTTTACGGCGGTCGCTGTCATTTCGTGGAAAGCGCCTGCGAAATCTATGCGGCCTCTGAGCAACTGGCGCGTGAGCTGAACGGTCATTACATGGACCAGTTCACTTACGCTGAGCGCGCCACCGACTGGCGCGGCAATAATAATATCGCCGACAGCATCTTTCGTCAGATGCAGTGCGAGCCCAACCCCGTTCCCCGCCATATTGTGATGAGCGCCGGAACCGGTGGCACCTCAGCAACCATTGGCCGCTATATCCGCTGTCAGGGCTACGACACTCAACTGATGGTGGTAGACCCGGAAAACTCGGTCTTTCTGCCCTTCTGGCAGGATCGCGATGCCACGTTACGCAGCCCGGTAGGAAGTAAAATTGAAGGTATCGGGCGTCCGCGCGTAGAACCCTCTTTCATTCCTGACGTGGTCGATGAAATGCTGCGCGTGCCGGATGCCGCAAGCGTGGCCACCGCACACTGGCTGGAAACGCAGTTGGGCCGCAAAGTCGGCGCTTCAACTGGCACCAATATGTGGGGAACGCTGCAACTTGCCGCCCGTATGCGCGATGCCGGAGAAAGCGGCTCACTGGTGACGCTGTTGTGTGACAGCGGCGAACGCTATCTGGAAACCTACTACAACCCACAGTGGGTCGATGCACACATCGGTGATTTAACGCCGTGGAAAGCGGAGCTCGCCCGACTACTGAACACCCATTAATGGGATAAAAAAAAGCCAGACGCGAAGTCTGGCTTGCTGGAAGGGATCTCTCATTCGGGGGAATAAGGTAGATGTGGATTGTCCAGCCAATGCGTCAAAAAGTGTGACACTGCCTGATTACGGCAATGTCCAATCACCGATAAATGAGGCAGTTCAGCAATCAGTTGCGGCATCGCGTTACCCATAATCAGGCCGCGCCCAACGCTGCCTAACATTTCGCGATCGTTCATGGCATCGCCAAACGCCATACACTCGGCCATTGAATAACCTAAATAGTCGCTCAACACCGCCAATGCCGATCCTTTATTACAGCCCAGCGGCAGCACCTCAAGGCAATCAAACGCGGAAAAACAGAGATTCGCCTGTTCACCCAGCGCTTCATTCAGTTGAATGCGCAATTGGATCAGAGAGTCATGATCGCCGCAGAAACAGACTTTGGTGACCTGATGCGCCGGAATACGTTTCACATCGACGATCTGGTAGCGAAATCCGCTATACACATGAGCCTGCAGCAGTGAGGGGATCTCTTGTCCGGTGAACCAGCCATTGTCATTAAAGACATGCATGCTTGCGGTAGTGTCCCACTTCTGATGCAACACAATATCCGCAACATTCGGATCCAGATCCTGACGGTGTAACACATCGCCCTCAAGTGAGTGAATGCGCGTGCCATTACCCGTGATCAAAAAGGCGTCCAGCGAGATCGAGCCTAAAATATGGCGCATCTCAAGCACATGGCGACCGGTGGCAAATGTCAGAGTAATATCGCGTTCACGCAGGCGCGACAGCGTTGAAAGCGTTTCGTCACCTAAATGGTGATTCGGCATCAAAAGGGTGCCATCCATATCAAATGCAGCCAGACGAGCCATTTCTTTCTCCACACTGT
Organism: Citrobacter sp. Cpo069; assembly: GCF_030332785.1. Lineage (NCBI taxonomy): Bacteria > Pseudomonadati > Pseudomonadota > Gammaproteobacteria > Enterobacterales > Enterobacteriaceae > Citrobacter > Citrobacter sp. Cpo069. The sequence continues at coordinate 173,604 of NZ_JAOWHD010000037.1, read as the reverse complement.
GACGCGGTTAACTTGTGATCCAGTATCACCTGAGATATACGGAAGTAATAGTGAATAGATAAAATGAATTGTTCCGGGTTTCTCTACGCATAAACCGTTAACGAACATCCTGAAGGAAAAAGTATCAATGCGTCTGCTTAATCGCCTGAACCAGTACCAACGCCTGTGGCTGCCCTCGAACGGCGAACCGCAGTCGGTGACCGTCGGGGAACTGGCCGAACGCTGTTTTTGTAGCGAACGCCATGTGCGTACCCTGCTAAAGCAAGCGCAGGATGCAGGCTGGCTGGAGTGGCATGCCCAGTCGGGGCGCGGGAAACGCGGGCAGCTGCGGTTTTTAGTGACGCCAGATTCACTGCGCAACACCATGATGGAACAGGCCCTGCAAAAGGGAGAGCAGCTTAGCGTACTGGAACTGGCTCAGTTGGCGCCGGGCGAATTGAGAACACTGCTACAACCGTTTATGGGCGGTCAGTGGCAAAACGACACGCCAACCCTGCGTATACCCTATTACCGCCCGCTCGACCCCTTGCACCCCGGTTTTCTCCCCGGTCGCGCGGAGCAACACCTCGCTGGACAAGTTTTCTCTGGCCTGACCCGGTTTGACAGCACTACGCAACGTCCCTGTGGAGACTTAGCCCACCACTGGAATATCTCCGCTGACGGCCTGCGCTGGGATTTCTATATTCGTTCCACCCTGTACTGGCATAACGGCGATGCGGTCAGCAGCACACAGCTACATCAGCAGTTGCTGAAGCTGTTAGAACTCCCCGCGCTGAATAAGCTGTTTATCAGCGTAAAGCGCATTGAGGTGACGCATCCCCAGTGTCTGACCTTTATTCTGCATCGTCCCGACTTCTGGCTGGCGCACCGTCTGGCAAGCTACAGCAGTCACCTGGCGCATCCTGAGCACCCGTTTGTGGGTACCGGCCCGTTCCGGTTGACGCTGTTTACTCCTGAGCTGGTGCGTATCGAGAGTCACGATCACTACCATCTGAGTCATCCGCTGCTAAAAGCCATTGAATACTGGATAACCCCGCAGCTCTTCTCCCAGGATTTGGGCACCAGCTGTCGCCATCCGGTGCAAATTGCGATTGGTAAACCCGAAGAGTTGCCTATGCTAAGCCAGGTAAGCAGCGGGATCAGTCTTGGTTTTTGCTATCTCACGCTCAGAAAAAGCGCGCGCCTGAATACGCAGCAAGCCCGTAGACTGATCAATATCATCCACCGTTCTTCCCTGCTACAAACGCTTGAAGTGGATGAAAATCTGATCACGCCAAGCAATGCACTGCTCCCAGGATGGACTATCCCGCAATGGGATGAACTCGACGAGGTAGCGCTGCCGGAAAAGCTGACGCTGGCTTATCATCTGCCGGTAGAACTTCACGCTATGGCTGAACAGCTTCGCCAGGCGTTGGCGCTGCTCGGCTGTGAATTAACGCTTATTTTTCATAATGCTAAAAACTGGGATGGCGATCATCCCTTAGCCCAGGCCGACCTGATGATGGGCGACAGGCTGATTGGTGAGGCACCTGAATATACTCTCGAACAGTGGTTGCGCTGCGATCAGCTCTGGTCACATGTATTGAATGCGCCAGCATACACACATTTGCAAACGACCCTGGATGCCCTTCAAATCCAGGCCGATGAGGACGATCGCCACGCGGCTTTACAGCAAGTTTTCGCCACGCTAATGCATGACGCTACCCTGACGCCACTGTTCAATTATCACTATCGCATCAGCGCGCCACCGGGCGTGAACGGCGTACGCCTGAATCCTCGTGGCTGGTTCGAGTTTACCGAAGCCTGGCTGCCACCTCCTTCAGCGTGAAGAAGCTGGTCGACGGCACGCCCAGGCGCTACCATAAGGGCTTCGTTATTTTGTCAGGAAAAGCCATGAAACGTGCCGTTGTTGTATTCAGTGGAGGTCAGGACTCCACGACTTGTCTGGCGCAAGCGCTGCATCAGTATGATGAAGTGCACTGCGTGACCTTTGATTATGGTCAGCGCCATCGCGCTGAGATTGATGTCGCACGTGACCTGGCCTTAAAACTTGGCGCGCGCGCGCACAAAGTACTTGATGTCACATTGCTCAGTGAACTGGCTGTCAGCAGCCTGACCCGCGATAACATTCCGGTACCCGATTACGAACCGGATGCGAACGGCATTCCCAATACCTTTGTGCCAGGACGCAATATTCTGTTCTTAACGCTGGCAGCAATTTACGCGTACCAGGTGCAGGCAGAGGCGGTCATTACCGGCGTTTGTGAGACCGATTTCTCCGGCTATCCGGACTGTCGCGATGAGTTCGTTAAAGCCCTGAACCATGCTGTAAGCCTGGGGATGGCGAAAGATATTCGCTTTGAAACCCCACTGATGTGGATCGATAAAGCCGAAACCTGGGCACTGGCCGATTACTGGGGCAAGCTGGACCTGGTACGCGAAGAAACGCTGACCTGCTATAACGGCATCAAAGGTGACGGTTGCGGTCACTGTGCGGCGTGTAATCTGCGGGCCAACGGCCTGAACCATTATCTGGCGGATAAACCTGCAGTGATGGCGGCAATGAAACAGAAAACCGGGTTAAAGTGATTGTATTGCCGGATGGCGCTTTGCGTATCCGGCCTACATGCAGTTGCAGCAACTCTTGTAGGCCGGATAAGACGCTTGAGCATCGCCTTCCGGCAGTCGCAGCCACTACTGCACCATCTGCTCCAGTTTTTCGCGCAACTCCCCTTCCAGCGGCAGCGCTTTTTGCGTCTTCAAATCAATGCAGACGAACGTAATCAGCGCATCAGCCACCACCTGCCCTTCCGGCTCCAGGGTAATGGTCTGATTTAACACACCACTTTTGCCATTTAACTGTTGAACCTGACTGGTGATAGTCAGCAGGTCGCTCAGCACCGCAGGACGGCGATAGTTGATATTAATATTCACGACCACAAAAGCGATGTTGTGTGCGGTCATCCACTGAAAGCTGTCGCTGTTTTCCAGACCATCCCAGCGGGCCTCTTCCAGAAACTCCAGATAGCGGGCATTGTTAACGTGCTGATAGACATCAAGATGAAAACCACGAACTTTGATTTGTGTTTGCATAGCGCAGGAGCCTTACGTTGTTTTTATAGGAACAGACTTTAGGGTAAAGAGGTCATAACTGGTATGACCTCTACAGTCTGGCAAACTTTCAGCGCTCTGCAAGTTATTAAAGTGTTAAAACTGCCAGATTACGCTCAACCAGCGAACTACCCATGCCCGGCACCTGTTTTAAATCGTCCACCGTTTTAAACGGCCCGTACTCCTCACGATAGCTCACAATCGCCTGCGCTTTCTTTAGACCCACGCCATTCATGACTCGCGCTAAATCCTCAGCAGAAGCGCTGTTGATGCTTACCCTGGTGCCTTCATCGTCGCTTGCTTTAGCGGGCAGTGTGGCTTTGCTGTGTGCCGCCCCTGAGTTTTCCGCTTTGGTTTGAGTCGCCTGGCTTTTGGCGACAGGCTCAGCCGCCAATGCGGTTTGGGCCATACCAGCGCAGGTCAATGAAAGAGTGATAAGCAGAGCTTTGATTCCATGTTTCATACTGTTTTCTCCTTGTTTGTTAACAGTGGAATCACGATAGCGAGGTGCAGAACGGCAGACAAACGGCAAATATCAGAAATGGAAAAGGCCGCGAAAGCGGCCTTTGGTAGATACAACTTTTTGCAATTTTTTGCGAACTGCCTCGGTTATTGCTGCTGTTCCAGCGCATCACCGATTTTAATTTTTGCGGCTTTACGCAGGTTGCTCATCAGCGCTTCGAAGACAATCTGCGCGTTGTTCTGAGTGATCCCCTGAACCATCGCTTTCTTCTGCGCTTCAGGCATAGAACCGGCTTTCACCTCGTCCAACGCCAACAGAACAACGTTACCCTGCATGTCGTTCGCGACGCCGTAGCTCGGTTTGTCTTTCGCCGGCAGGCTCAGACCAAAGGCAGCCTGGCTCAGCGGATCCTGACCCGTACGGCTCAGCGTTTTCGCCTCGCCAAAGCTCAGACCCGCCGCTTTCATCGCTTCATCACCTTTACCGGCTTTCAGATCCGCCAGCAGTTTATCGGCATCAAGCTTCGCCTGCTGCTCTGCTTTATTGTGCTTAACGAGCGCAGTTACCTGCTCTTTCACTTCAGCCAGTGGCTTCACAGCTTCAGCTTTGTGCTCTGCAATACGCAGCACGAACGCACGATCGCCGTCCACGGTGATGATATCGGAGTTACTGCCAGGCGTACCGTTCTCACCAACCAGACCACCATTGAAAATGATGTCAGCGACTGGTTTGAAATTCAGTTCTTCCGGCAGGCTGTCACGGCTAAACCAGCCCGTTTCAACCGCTTTCATACCCGCAGCCTGCTCTGCACCCGCCAGAGATTCGTTATCATTGCTGGCCGCGTCGCTGACTTTCTGCTGCAGCGCATAGTACGCATCCAGCGCTTTTTCCTGCTTCACTTTTGCCGCAATCTCGTCACGGGCTTCGCTCAGCGGTTTAACTTGCGCAGGCTGTACGTCGTCAAGACGCGCAACGAGGAAACCAACGGAAGACTTAATTACGCCAGACAGTTGGCCTTTTTCTTTCAGACCAGCATTTTTCAGCTCATCCGGGGTGGTGGAATCTTCCAGCCATCCCATATCGCCGCCTTTACGGGCAGAGATGATATCGGCAGATTTTTCTTTCGCCAGCGCAGCAAAATCACCGCCTTTGTTCAGCTCGTCCAGTACCGCTTTGGCTTCATCTTCCGTTTTGGTCTGAATGATGCTGTAGCGGTTACGCTGCGGCTGAGTGAACTGATCCTGATGCTGGTCATAGTAAGACTGAATATCAGCATCGCTGGCCGTCTCCTGCATTGCAGCAGCGTCCAGCTTGATGTAGCTCACGCGGAACTGTTCCGGCGTCATAAAGTTGTTTTTATTCTGCTCGTAGTAGCTGGCAACTTCCTGCTCGGTAACAGACTGCTTCGCGGCCAGTGCGTTAACGTCAATCGTCGCCTCGCGCACGATACGCTGCTGTGCGACCAGCGCCGCCAGTTCGTCCGTTTCGCCTTTCAACATGAAGTCCGTACCGGCAACACCGTTAATCAGCTGCTGTGTCGTAAGCTGATTACGTAATGCCTGAGCGTACTGGTCTGCAGTCATTCCCATTTGATTGACAATCGCGTTGTAGCGGTTGTTATCAAACTTGCCGTCCACCTGGAACGCAGGCGTGGCGAAAATGGCCTGTTTAACCTGATCGTCGCTGATGTTGAGCTTAAGCTCGCGGGAATACTGATCCAGCAGCGCTTCGTCAACAAGACGATTCAGCACCTGCTGACGCAGCGTTTTCATATAACCTTCGTTCGCGGCCAGCTCGGAGTATTGATCGCCCAGCTGTTGCTGCATGCGGTTACGTTCACTGTTGAACGCATTCTCGAACTGCCCGCGGCTGATCTCCTGGCCATTCACTTTGGCGGCGAAGTTATTGCCCCCGCCAATCAGGTAACCACTCACGCCGGTCAAAATGAACGACACGATAATGATACCGAAAATAATCTTGAGCACGAGACTGTTAGCAGCCGTGCGTAAGCTGTCCATCATGGTGTAACCACACTCCGCTGTAGATGACTATACGCGTTATCCTCTCTGCTGCCCCCGCGTTGATGACAACAACGGCAACAAGGATTTTGAGTATATATGCTTCACGCAGCATAGCGTTTCCTGAACGCTGCGCACAAAGGTCTATTGTGACAAGAAACAGGGGCAATTGTCAGCCCACAACGCGTAGAAAGTACCGGAATTACAAATAAAAAAGGCACATCAGTCGATGCGCCCTTGTACTTCGTCACATCCCCAAAGGGGAAATCACTTAGTTTACCGCGTCTTTCAGTGCTTTACCTGCACGGAAGCCCGGTACTTTAGCCGCGGCGATGGTGATCTCTTTACCTGTTTGCGGGTTGCGACCAGTACGGGCAGCACGCTCTTTAACGGCAAAAGTACCAAAACCTACCAGCGCTACGTCATCACCTTCTTTCAGAGATTCGGTAACAGAAGCAATAATTGCATCTAACGCACGTCCAGCCGCAGCTTTAGAGATATCAGCCCCTGCAGCAATTTTGTCGATCAGTTGAGATTTATTCACTCTTCTCTTCCTCTTTATAATTTATATCGCACCTGAATCCTTCAAAGTGCGACCGCGCAGCAGTTATATCAGGCCTGCCATGCCCTTACAACACCCGTTAATGATGGCAAGCCTAATCCGTTATCTAAATTAGCTATACAAAAAAAGGCTGGCAAGCCCGAAATGGCCTGCCAGCCCTGTTTTTATTAATGCTCTTTGCGCGAGGTCACTATTTTGCCGTCACAACCTGCATTCCAGAGGGTTCATTTTGCAACGCAAGAGTCAGAACTTCCTCAATACGTTTCACCGGGTGAATATTAAGATCGGCAATTACGTTGTCCGGAATCTCTTCCAGGTCACGTTTGTTCTCATCGGGAATTAAGACCGTCTTAATGCCGCCACGGTGTGCCGCCAGCAGTTTTTCTTTCAAACCACCGATAGGCAGAACCTGACCACGCAGGGTGATCTCACCCGTCATCGCCACGTCGGCGCGAACTGGGTTACCGGTAAGACAAGAAACCAGCGCTGTACACATAGCAATACCCGCACTTGGACCGTCTTTCGGCGTAGCTCCTTCAGGTACGTGAACGTGGATGTCGCGTTTTTCGTAAAAGTCCGGGTTAATACCCAGTTTTTCCGCACGCGCACGCACCACGGTCAGCGCAGCCTGAATCGACTCCTGCATGACTTCACCCAGAGAACCGGTGTAGGTCAACTTACCTTTACCCGGTACGCAGGCGGTTTCTATAGTCAGCAGATCGCCGCCCACTTCCGTCCACGCCAGACCCGTCACCTGACCAACGCGGTTTTCGTTGTCCGCGCGGCCATAGTCAAAGCGCTGTACACCCAGATAGTCGTGCAGGTTGTCGCCATTGATCTCAATATGTTTCAGCGATTTATCCAGCAGCAGCTGTTTCACCGCTTTACGGCACAGTTTAGAGATTTCACGTTCCAGACTACGCACGCCTGCTTCACGGGTGTAGTAACGAATAATGCCCACAATGGCGCTATCGTCGACCGTCAGCTCACCTTTTTTCAGCGCATTACGCTCAATCTGTTTCGGCAACAGGTGACGTTTGGCAATGTTCAGCTTTTCGTCTTCGGTATAACCGGACAGACGGATCACTTCCATACGATCCAGCAACGGTGCTGGAATATTCATGGAGTTAGAGGTCGCAACAAACATCACGTCGCTGAGATCGTAGTCCACTTCCAGGTAGTGATCGCTGAACGCCACGTTCTGCTCTGGATCCAGCACTTCAAGCAGTGCGGAAGCCGGATCGCCACGCATGTCGGAAGACATTTTGTCGATCTCATCAAGCAGGAACAGCGGGTTTTTAACGCCCACTTTGGCCATTTTCTGGATCAGTTTACCCGGCATAGAACCGATATAGGTCCGGCGGTGACCACGAATTTCGGCTTCATCACGCACGCCGCCCAGCGCCATACGGATGTATTTACGCCCAGTTGCCTTCGCGATGGACTGCCCCAGAGAGGTTTTACCTACCCCCGGCGGTCCAACCAGACACAGGATCGGCCCCTTGATTTTATTTACACGGCTTTGAACCGCGAGGTACTCAAGGATACGATCTTTGACGCGCTCCAGACCATAATGGTCGGTATCGAGGATTTCCTGCGCCTGACGTAGGTCTTTTTTGACCTTGCTACGCGCATTCCACGGCACCTGTACCATCCAGTCGATGTAGCCACGCACCACGGTCGCTTCCGCCGACATAGGAGACATCATTTTCAGCTTCTGCAGTTCTGCTTCCGCTTTCTCTTTTGCCTCTTTCGGCATTTTCGCCGCGTCGATTTTACGCTTCAACGCTTCGTTTTCGTCCGGTGCATCGTCCATCTCACCGAGTTCTTTCTGAATAGCTTTCATCTGCTCGTTCAGATAGTACTCACGCTGAGATTTTTCCATCTGCTTTTTCACACGGTTGCGAATGCGTTTCTCAACCTGCAGCAGATCGATTTCAGATTCCATCATCGCCATCAGATATTCCAGACGTTCGTTAACGTCGGACATCTCCAGCACGGACTGCTTGTCAGCTAGCTTCAGCGGCATGTGTGCAGCGATGGTATCCGCCAGACGTGCAGGATCGTCAATGCTGTTCAGCGACGTCAGCACTTCTGGTGGGATTTTCTTGTTCAGCTTGATATAGCCTTCGAACTGGCTGATAGCGGTACGCACCAGCACTTCCTGTTCGCGCTCATCAATAGCAGGCGAGTCAAGGTACTCTGCTTTCGCAGAGAAATGCTCGCCGTTGTCAGACAGCGCAGAAATACGCGCACGCTGTAACCCCTCGACCAGCACTTTTACGGTGCCGTCAGGCAGTTTCAGCATCTGCAAAATAGAGGCCACGGTCCCGACGGTGAAAAGATCGTTTACACCCGGCTCATCCGTTGACGCTTCTTTCTGTGCGACCAGCATGATTTTTTTATCATGGTCCATAGCCGCTTCCAGACAACGGATAGATTTTTCCCGCCCTACAAATAAGGGTATGACCATGTGCGGATAAACCACCACATCGCGCAACGGCAATACGGGGATTTCAATGCGTTCAGAACGCTCAGGATTCATAGAGCTCTCTCTTAGTTTAGTTTCCGCCAGGTAATCAGGTGGTACGACTGTGCTTCACACCACCTTTAACATGTATGTCAGTATATGGGGATGTTTCCCACACATTCAACGCCATGTTTACGGAAAAATAAAAGGGGAGATAAAATCCCCCCTTTTTAATTAAATGTCTGTATGAATTGATGAATTATTCGCCAGATGCCTGCTGCGCTTCCGGCTTACCGTAAATCAGCAATGGCTTGCTCTGACCGCCAATCACCGACTCATCGATCACCACTTTTTCGACGTCTTCCATAGAAGGCAGATCGTACATGGTGTCGAGCAGCGCGGCTTCGACGATAGAACGCAGACCACGAGCACCGGTTTTACGCGCCATCGCTTTCTTAGCGATCGCATCCAGCGCTTCCTCACGGAATTCCAGATCGACACCTTCAAGATTGAACAGCGCCTGGTACTGCTTGGTCAGGGCATTTTTCGGCTCTTTGAGGATCTGGATCAACGCTTCTTCGCTCAGCTCGCTCAGCGTTGCCACAACCGGCAGACGACCGATGAACTCAGGGATCAGACCAAATTTGATCAGATCTTCCGGTTCAACCTGCGACAGCAGTTCACCTTCGCTGGCTTTATCAGACTGTGCTTTTACCGTTGCGCCAAAACCAATGCCGGAGCCGGTTTCAACACGGTTAGCAATGACTTTATCCAGACCGGCAAATGCACCACCGCAGATAAACAGGATCTTGGAGGTATCAACCTGCAGGAATTCCTGCTGAGGATGTTTACGACCACCCTGTGGCGGAACGGCAGCAACCGTCCCTTCGATCAGTTTCAACAGCGCCTGCTGTACGCCTTCGCCGGAAACGTCACGGGTAATAGATGGGTTATCAGACTTACGAGAAATCTTGTCGATTTCATCGATATAGACGATCCCACGCTGTGCTTTCTGCACGTCGTAATCGCACTTCTGCAACAGCTTCTGAATAATATTTTCAACATCTTCACCCACATAACCGGCTTCGGTCAGCGTGGTGGCATCAGCCATGGTGAACGGAACGTCCAGCAGGCGCGCCAGCGTTTCAGCCAGCAGCGTTTTACCGGAACCCGTCGGGCCAATCAGCAGGATGTTACTTTTGCCCAACTCGACGCCATTGCTGGTGTCGCCATTGCGCAGACGTTTGTAATGGTTGTATACCGCGACCGCCAGCACTTTCTTCGCCTGCTCCTGACCGATAACGTAATCGTCCAGGTGGTTGCGAATTTCATGTGGCGTCGGCAGCGCACTGCGTTCACGGTGCGGTGCTACTTCCTTAATCTCTTCGCGAATGATGTCGTTGCATAAATCAACACATTCGTCGCAGATATACACGGATGGACCGGCAATCAGCTTACGCACTTCATGCTGGCTTTTGCCGCAAAAAGAGCAGTACAACAATTTGCCCGAGCCATCTTTGCGTTTATCTGTCATGGGTCAAAACCTCTTCTTTGTTCTTTGTGCCGCACACGACGACGCAAATGCCATTCTCAGGCGCAAGACGCTAGTCAGCGTTGTGCCGCTCCAGGTAATTATAGCGGCACACCTGCGCACTGGGCATTAATTACGATGGGTCAAAATCGAGTCGACCAGACCGTACTCTACCGCTTCAGAAGCGGAGAGGAAGCGATCGCGCTCGGTATCACGTTCAATCTGCTCAAGAGATTGACCCGTATGATGCGCCATAAGTTCGTTCATGCGCCCTTTTACCTTCAGGATTTCACGGGCATGAATTTCAATATCCGTTGCCTGGCCCTGGTAACCGCCCAGAGGCTGGTGGATCATGACGCGAGAGTTAGGCAGGCAAAAACGTTTGCCTTTCGCCCCGGCGGTCAGCAGGAACGCACCCATTGAGGCCGCCTGGCCCATACAAATGGTGCTGACGTCCGGCTTAATAAACTGCATGGTGTCATAGATAGACATCCCGGCAGTGATCACTCCACCAGGGGAGTTGATGTACAGGTAGATATCTTTTTCTGGGTTTTCTGCTTCCAGGAACAGCATCTGCGCCACGATCAGGTTAGCCATATGGTCTTCGACCTGGCCGGTCAGAAAAATGACGCGTTCCTTAAGTAGACGAGAATAGATATCAAAAGAGCGCTCACCACGTGAGGTCTGTTCAATGACCATCGGCACCAGCGCCATATGGGGTGCAAAGTTATCTCGTTCGCCGCTGTATGACATTTCCGTCTCCTGGATAAAATTTGAAAAAACCTGCTGTGCTGATTGTAACCTTATGGACGGATTATCAGCTAGTCCCTCAGTAATGGGTACGACATCGCCATAATTCAAGCATAACAATCTTTTGTTGTAACGCTAACACTGAAACGCTGTTTTCGCACTCTTCCCATGCAAAATGCGTGACAAAAAAAAACCCGCCACCAAAAGGTGACGGGCTTGCGTACGAAATTCGAGCTAAAAAAGCGACGAATTACGCCTGCTGGTTCATCAGTTCGTTGAAGGAAGTGGCTTTTTCAGTCACTTTCGCTTTCGCCAGAACGGCTTCAACAGCCTGCTCTTCCAGAGCGACGTTACGCATGTTGTCCATCAGCTCTTTGTTTTTGCTGTAGAACTCAACAACTTCTTTCGGATCTTCGTAAGCAGAAGCCATCTCTTCGATCAGGCCTTTAACGCGATCTTCGTCAGCTTTCAGTTCGTTGGTACGAATCACTTCGCCCAGCAGCAGACCAACAACTACGCGACGCTTAGCCTGTTCTTCGAACAGTTCACGCGGCAGTTCCAGAGCTTGTTTCTCGTTGCCGCCGAAACGCTGTGCAGCCTGACGACGCAGAACGTCGATTTCGCTGTCGATCAGAGCAGCCGGAACGTCGATGTCGTTAGCTTTTACCAGACCTTCGATCGCCTGAGACTTAACGCGGTTACGCACAGCGCCTTTCAGCTCGCGTTCCATGTTTTTACGGACTTCAGCGCGCAGACCTGCTACGGAACCATCTTCAACGCCGAAACGTTTGATGAATTCTTCAGTCAGTTCTGGCAGTTCGCGTTCTTCAACTTTCTTCAGGTTGATAACGAACTTCGCAGCTTTACCTTTCAGGTTTTCAGCGTGGTACTCTTCCGGGAAGGTCACGTCGATAGTGAACTCTTCGCCAGCTTTGTGGCCTTTAACGCCTTCTTCAAAGCCCGGGATCATACGACCCTGGCCCATAGCCAGCACGAAGTCAGACGCTTTGCCGCCTTCGAATTCTTCGCCGTCTACAGAACCGGTGAAGTCGATGGTTACACGGTCTTCTGCATCAGCAGCGCCGTCTTTGTCTTTCCAGGTAGCCTGCTGCTTGCGCAGGGTGTCCAGCATTACGTCAACGTCAGCGTCGGTAACTTCAACAACCGGTTTTTCAACTTCGATTGCTTCCAGGCCAGTCAGCTCAACTTCCGGGTAAACTTCAAACTCTACCGCGTAAGTAAAATCTTCACCCAGTTTGTATTCGCCCGGAACGTAGTTCGGTGCGCCAGCCGGATTGATTTTTTCTTTGATGATCGCGTCAACGAAGTTGCGGCTCATCAGGTCACCCAGAACGTCCTGGCGAACAGACGCGCCATAACGCTGAGCAACAACATTCATCGGTACTTTTCCTTTGCGGAAACCGTCAATACGCACTTTCTTCGCTACGTTGACCAGCTCGCTTTTCACAGCGGTCTCGATGCTGTCAGCAGCGATAGTAATCGTTACACGGCGGCCAAGGCCTTGAGTGGTTTCAACTGAAACTTGCATCTTGTTACCTCAAAAAATCACAGTGCTCGGTCAACTCTTCTCCGCAAGCACAGGTTGTTGGCTTCGCGGAACTGGGATGTTCTCATAAGCAATCACATTCCCTGTCGTCAGAATCATCCCGAAGACATTCCGAAAAATAAGACGCGCATTATAGCGGCATCACTTTTATGAGTCGAGAACGGTTATCGCGCGTTGCTGCGGCTTTTTTCACAATTCCCGGCTAATTTTTGTCTGAATACTGTACGACTGCCCCAGAATTCAGACAAAACAAAACGGCCCGCAGGCCGTTTTCACATAATCTGTAGCAACATACTGGAAAAGCGTCGGTTGTTGCAAATCCGTTTTTACGCGATGCTTCCCGCCCCACGACACGGAGGCGATGCAAAAATCGTATCCTGCAACGCTTCCCACTCCTTAATAGTGTAGGTATGCAGGGCAAGCGCATGAACGGTTGTGGAAAGCTCCGCCGTTAACGTGCTGTAAATCATCCGATGACGATTAAGAAAACGTTCACCTGTAAAGCGATCGCTAACCAGTACAACCTTAAAGTGGCTTTCAGAACCAGCCGGGACATTGTGACGATAGCTTTCATCCACAACTTCGAGGAACACGGGTTCGAACGCTGCCCTTAATTTTTCTTCTATTTGCTCACGAATCATCATGAAATTTTTCCTCCGACAACGCTGAGATGTCACCCATCCCTTTAAATACTAGCCGCTTTTACCGTTTTCATTACACCTTAGCAACAAAAAATTAGCGCTTGTCTGATTTTCTCATTCAAACGGATGAAGTTCACTGATTCCTCACTCCAATTTATTGCAAAAAGTCCGTTTATAGTCTCCACAAAGTCATAAAACGGACAACACAATGAATTTACATGCGTTACCCACTTCCCCTCATCGTTGGCGATGTTATGATGGCGGGAATTTTCTCTAACCATACAATTTAGATTCGCTGAGAGCCCTGGCATGTTTAAAAAAATCCTCGTCCCGTTTGTCGCACTGTTTATGTTAGCTGGATGCGCAACGCCGCCGACTACTATTGAAGTCTCCCCGAAAATTACCCTGCCGCAGCAGGATCCGAGCCTGATGGGTGTGACCGTTAGCATCAACGGTGCCGACCAGCGCCAGGATCAAGCGCTGGCAAAAGTCACCCGTGACAACCAGCTGGTAACCCTGACCGCGTCCCGCGATCTGCGTTTCCTGCTACAAGAAGTGCTGGAAAAACAGATGACCGCACGTGGTTATATGATTGGACCAAACGGTGCAGTCAACCTGCAAATCATTGTTAACCAGCTGTATGCTGACGTGTCTCAGGGTAGCGTGCGCTATAACATCGCAACCAAAGCAGACATCGCCATCATCGCGACCGCCGCCAACGGCAACAAGATGACCAAAAACTACCGCGCAAGCTATTCTGTTGAAGGTGCCCTGCAGGCCTCTAACAAAAATATTGCTAACGCCGTTAACAGCGTACTGACCGACACCATCGCTGATATGTCTCAGGACACCAGCGTTCACGATTTCATCAAGCAGAACGCTCGTTAATTTCTGCCCATATGGCCCGGCGCTCGTCGGGCCTATAGAAGCCCATGTCCAGTCAATACTTACGTATTTTTCAGCAACCACGTTCAGCTATCCTGCTCATTCTGGGGTTCGCCTCCGGTTTACCGCTCGCACTCACCTCCGGTACGCTTCAGGCGTGGATGACAGTCGAGAATATCGATCTTAAAACCATCGGTTTCTTTTCCCTGGTCGGTCAGGCCTACGTATTTAAATTTCTCTGGTCCCCGTTGATGGACCGTTACACGCCACCGTTTTTAGGTCGACGTCGCGGCTGGCTGCTGGCGACCCAGGTGCTGTTGTTAATTTCTATCGCCGCGATGGGCTTTCTGGAGCCTGGCACACAGTTACGCTGGATGGCCGCACTCGCAGTAGTGATCGCTTTTTGCTCGGCATCGCAGGATATCGTCTTTGATGCCTGGAAAACCGACGTATTGCCCGCAGAAGACCGCGGCACCGGCGCAGCTATCAGCGTGCTGGGCTATCGACTAGGGATGCTGGTTTCAGGCGGATTGGCCTTGTGGATGGCCGATCGCTGGCTGGGCTGGCAAGGGATGTACTGGCTGATGGCTGCGCTGTTGATTCCCTGTATCATCGCCACCCTGTTAGCACCTGAACCGACTGACACCATTCCAGTGCCTAAAACGCTGGAACAGGCGGTTGCGGCTCCGCTGCGAGACTTCTTTGGTCGTAACAACGCATGGCTGATTCTGCTGCTTATTGTGCTGTATAAGCTCGGGGATGCTTTCGCCATGAGCCTGACCACCACCTTTTTAATCCGCGGCGTTGGGTTTGATGCGGGTGAAGTTGGCGTGGTGAATAAGACACTGGGGCTACTGGCCACCATTGTTGGCGCGCTGTACGGTGGGATCCTGATGCAGCGCCTTTCTCTGTTCCGCGCATTGCTTATTTTCGGCATCCTGCAAGGGGCGTCGAATGCGGGCTACTGGCTACTGTCCATCACTGACAAACACATGTTCAGCATGGCGGCGGCCGTCTTCTTTGAAAACCTGTGCGGCGGAATGGGCACGGCGGCATTTGTCGCTTTATTAATGACGCTGTGCAATAAGTCCTTCTCAGCGACCCAGTTCGCCCTGCTCTCCGCGCTTTCAGCCGTTGGTCGCGTTTACGTTGGCCCGGTAGCGGGTTGGTTTGTCGAAGCACACGGCTGGCCGACGTTTTATCTGTTCTCCGTGTTTGCCGCGATCCCCGGTCTGATACTGCTGCTGGTATGTCGCCAGACCCTGGAACATAGCTGGCAAAATGAAAGCTTCATTCCGCGCACGGAATTTCGTGGAGCATACAGTCTGGCATTAATGACGCTAGTTGCGGGCTGCTGCCTGCTGCTGGTTTGGCTGCTGCTGTTAACCATGAACGCGCTGGATTACACCAACTTCTCCTTCCTGCCGGAACTGCTTGAAGTCTCAGTGGTGGTCGCGGTCTGCGGGGTCGTTTTTGGTGGATTGCTTGATTATCTGGCATTGCGCAAAACCCGTCTGGCATGATGTTGCATATTTATGCTCTAAATAATTCGAGTTACGGGACAAAAGGCGTGAGCGTTTTGAACAGCGCTTGCGCTGGCCCCGTAGGGGAGAGGCCGAGAGGCCGAATCACGCGGCGACGCAGCAAATCCCCAGGAGCTTACATAAGTAAGTGACTGGGGTGAGCGAGGAAAGCCAACACACCCGTAGCTTGAAGTATGACGAGCATATTTGGTCGTTGTAATCACCCTGCGTAATTATAACGGCGAAATAAGCAACAACTGCTAAAAATAATATTTGTTATTTTGTGCGCCAAAGAATTTGGAAATTATTGACGCCTTTTATATATACTATTTTCCTTACTCGATTCAGCCACGAAAGATTTATTTTTTGTTCCTCAATTGTCCGTTTATTGATAATCAATTGTTAAGCAATTGTTTTATTTTCGTATTGGTTATACCAATTGCCCTCAGTACGCCCCCCACCTGCCCGCTTTCGTTATAACGTGATGTTGCAACAGGTTCTTAAAGCCAAAGCGACATATATTGCAACATATGTGACATGCACGGCAGAACCCAGTAACACAGATCTAGAGATGTTTACAGTAATGTAACCTTCCCGTAAAATGCCCTCACACTTTAAACGCCACCCGGTCCCGTGGAATTGAGGTCGTTAAATGAGACTCAGGAAATACAATAAAAGTTTGGGATGGTTGTCATTAATTGCAGGCACTGCATTACTCAGTGGCTGTAATTCTGCGCTGCTTGACCCTAAAGGACAGATTGGACTGGAACAACGGTCATTGATACTGACGGCATTTGGCCTGATGTTGATTGTCGTTATTCCCGCCATCTTGATGGCTGTTGGTTTTGCCTGGAAGTATCGTGCAAGCAATAAAGATGCGAAGTACAGCCCGAACTGGTCACACTCCAATAAAGTGGAAGCTGTGGTCTGGACGGTGCCGATCTTAATCATCATTTTCCTTGCCGTTCTGACCTGGAAAACCACTCACGCTCTTGAGCCAAGCAAACCGCTGGCGCATGACGAGAAGCCCATTACCATCGAAGTGGTTTCCATGGACTGGAAATGGTTCTTCATCTATCCGGAACAGGGTATCGCTACCGTGAATGAAATCGCCTTCCCGGCGAATACTCCGGTTGAATTCAAAGTGACTTCCAACTCCGTGATGAACTCCTTCTTTATCCCGCGTCTGGGTAGCCAGATTTATGCCATGGCAGGTATGCAGACTCGACTGCATCTGATCGCCAACGAAGTCGGTACTTATGATGGTATCTCCGCAAGTTATAGCGGACCAGGCTTCTCCGGTATGAAGTTCAAGGCTATCGCAACAAAGGACCGCGCCGAATTCGACCAATGGGTTGCTAAAGCTAAACAGTCCACGAACACCATGAGCGACATGGCAGCGTTCGAGAAAGTGGCTGCGCCAAGCGAATACAACCAGGTGGAATACTTCTCCAACGTGAAACCGGATTTGTTTAAAGACGTTATTAACAAATTTATGGCTCACGGTAAGAGCATGGACATGACCCAACCCGAAGGTGAGCACAGCGCACACGAAGGAATGGAAGGCATGGACATGAGCCACGCGGAATCCGCTCACTAAGGGGCCGAGGAAGAATACGATGTTCGGAAAATTGACGCTGGATGCAGTTCCGTTCCATGAACCTATTGTCATGGTTACGATTGCTGCCATTATCATCGGTGGTGCGGCCTTACTGGGCCTTATCACTTACTTCGGTAAGTGGACCTACCTGTGGAAAGAGTGGCTGACTTCTGTTGACCACAAACGCCTTGGCATCATGTATGTCATCGTCGCAATCGTCATGTTGATTCGTGGCTTTGCCGACGCCATCATGATGCGTAGTCAGCAAGCGCTGGCTTCTGCAGGTGAAGCGGGCTTCCTGCCACCTCACCACTACGACCAGATCTTCACGGCTCACGGCGTGATTATGATCTTCTTCGTGGCAATGCCATTTGTTATCGGTCTGATGAACCTGGTGGTTCCGCTGCAGATCGGCGCACGTGACGTTGCATTCCCGTTCCTGAACAACCTGAGCTTCTGGTTCACCGTTGTCGGCGTAATCCTGGTTAACCTTTCTCTGGGCGTGGGTGAATTCGCGCAGACCGGTTGGCTGGCGTATCCGCCACTTTCGGGAATAGAGTACAGTCCAAGCGTCGGGGTCGACTATTGGATATGGGCAGTCCAGTTGTCCGGTATTGGTACAACTCTGACCGGTATCAACTTCTTTGTGACCATCATTAAGATGCGTGCACCAGGAATGACCATGTTCAAGATGCCAGTGTTTAGCTGGGCATCTCTGTGTGCAAACATCCTGATTATCGCTTCTTTCCCAATCCTGACGGTTACCGTCGCGTTGCTGACCCTGGATCGCTATCTGGGCACCCATTTCTTTACCAACGATATGGGCGGCAACATGATGATGTACATCAACCTGATTTGGGCCTGGGGCCATCCGGAAGTGTACATTCTGGTTCTGCCAGTCTTCGGTGTGTTCTCCGAAATCGCGGCAACCTTCTCACGTAAACGTCTGTTTGGTTACACCTCGCTGGTGTGGGCAACCGTGTGTATCACCGTTCTGTCGTTCGTTGTTTGGCTGCACCACTTCTTCACCATGGGTGCAGGCGCTAACGTAAACGCCTTCTTCGGTATCACCACCATGATTATCGCCATCCCGACCGGGGTGAAGATCTTCAACTGGCTGTTCACCATGTATCAGGGCCGTATCGTATTCCACTCAGCAATGCTGTGGACGATTGGCTTTATCGTCACCTTCTCAGTCGGCGGCATGACCGGTGTACTGCTGGCGGTGCCGGGTGCGGACTTCGTTCTGCACAACAGTCTGTTCCTGATTGCGCACTTCCATAACGTTATCATCGGCGGCGTCGTATTTGGATGCTTCGCTGGTATGACCTACTGGTGGCCAAAAGCGTTTGGCTTCACGCTGAACGAAACCTGGGGTAAACGCGCATTCTGGTTCTGGATCATCGGCTTCTTCGTAGCATTTATGCCACTGTACGTGCTGGGCTTCATGGGTATGACCCGTCGCCTCAGCCAGCAGATTGATCCACAGTTCCATCCGATGCTGGTCGTTGCCGCCTGCGGCGCCGCGCTGATTGCACTGGGTATCCTGTGCCAGCTGATTCAGATCTTCGTTTCTATTCGCGACCGCGAGCAGAACCGTGACCTGACCGGTGACCCATGGGGTGGTCGTACGCTGGAGTGGGCAACCTCTTCCCCGCCTCCGTTCTATAACTTTGCCGTTGTGCCGCACGTTCACGAGCGTGATGCCTTCTGGGAAATGAAAGAAAAAGGTGAAGCGTACAAGCAGCCTGCGCACTATGAAGAAATTCATATGCCGAAGAACAGCGGTGCCGGTATCGTCATTACCGCCTTCGCAACACTGTTTGGTTTCGCCATGATCTGGCATATCTGGTGGCTGGCGATTGCAAGCTTCGCAGGCATGATCATCAGCTGGATTGTGAAAAGCTTTGATGAAGACGTGGATTACTACGTGCCGGTCCCGGAAGTCGAAAAACTGGAAAACCAGCATTTCGATGAGATTACTAAGGCAGGGCTGAAAAATGGCAACTGATACTTTAACGCACGCGACTGCCCACGCGCACGAACACGGGCACCACGATGCAGGCCAGACCAAGATCTTCGGATTCTGGGTCTACCTGATGAGCGACTGCATTCTGTTCTCTATTCTGTTTGCAACCTATGCCGTTCTGGTGAACGGCACCGCAGGTGGCCCGACAGGTAAGGACATTTTTGAACTGCCGTTCGTTCTGGTTGAAACATTCCTGCTGTTATTCAGCTCCATTACTTACGGCATGGCAGCGATTGCCATGTACAAGAACAACAAGAGCCAGGTTATCTCCTGGCTGGCGTTGACCTTCTTGTTCGGTGCCGGATTCATCGGGATGGAACTCTATGAATTCCATCACCTGATTGTTAACGGTATGGGCCCGGATCGCAGCGGCTTCCTGTCTGCGTTCTTCGCGCTGGTCGGTACGCACGGTCTGCACGTCACCTCCGGTCTTATCTGGATGGCGGTGCTGATGGTGCAAGTTGCTCGTCGCGGTCTGACCAGTACTAACCGTACCCGCATCATGTGCCTGAGCCTGTTCTGGCACTTCCTGGATGTGGTGTGGATCTGTGTGTTCACTGTTGTTTATCTGATGGGGGCGATGTAATGAGTCATTCTAACGAGAGCGGCGGCGCATCCCATGGCAGCGTAAAAACCTACATGACAGGTTTTATCCTGTCGATCATCCTGACGGTCATTCCGTTTTGGATGGTGATGACAGGTTCTGCCTCACCGGCCGTCATTCTGGGAACTATTCTGGCAATGGCAGTGGTACAGATTCTGGTGCACCTGGTGTGCTTCCTGCACATGAATAGCAAATCTGATGAAGGTTGGAACATGACGGCCTTTGTCTTTACTGTGCTAATCATCGCCATCCTGGTTGTGGGCTCCATCTGGATTATGTGGAACCTTAACTACAACATGATGATGCACTAAGAGCGGCGATTATGATGTTTAAGCAATACCTGCAAGTAACGAAACCAGGCATCATCTTTGGCAACCTGATCTCGGTGATTGGGGGATTCCTGCTGGCCTCGAAAGGCAGCATTGATTATCCCCTGTTTATCTACACGCTGGTTGGGGTGTCACTGGTTGTGGCGTCGGGTTGTGTATTTAACAACTACATCGACAGGGATATCGACAGGAAGATGGAGAGGACCAAAAACCGCGTGCTGGTTAAAGGTCTGATTTCCCCTGCGGTCTCGCTGGTATACGCCACCCTGCTGGGTATTGCTGGCTTTATGCTGCTGTGGTTTGGCGCGAACCCTCTGGCCTGCTGGCTGGGGGTAATGGGCTTCGTGGTCTATGTGGGCGTTTATAGCCTGTACATGAAGCGCCATTCCGTTTATGGCACGCTGATTGGCTCACTCTCCGGCGCTGCGCCGCCGGTGATTGGCTACTGTGCCGTAACCGGTGAGTTCGATAGCGGTGCGCTGATTCTGCTGGCTATTTTCAGCCTGTGGCAGATGCCGCACTCTTACGCGATTGCGATTTTCCGCTTCAAGGATTATCAGGCTGCCAACATCCCGGTACTGCCGGTGGTGAAAGGTATTTCGGTCGCGAAGAACCATATCACGCTGTACATCGTGGCGTTTGCTATCGCCACGCTGATGCTAACCCTGGGCGGCTATGCAGGTTATAAATACCTGATTGTTGCAGCGGCGGTGAGCGTCTGGTGGTTGGGCATGGCGCTGCGTGGTTATAAAGTGGAAGATGACAGAGTCTGGGCGCGCAAGCTGTTCGGTTTCTCCATCATTGCCATTACCGCGCTCAGCGTAATGATGTCCGTCGACTTTATGGTGCCAAACTCGCAGAACCTGCTGACTTACGTCTGGTAAGTTAATCGTCATACCTTCTATGCCGGATGGCGGCTGACGCCTTATCCGGCCTACAAAAAAGCACATAGCTTGTAGGCCGGATAAGTTACGTTCAGATCGCTATCCGGCATTTTCGTCTCCAGCCGACGCCCCTCACAACCCCAACATTTGTTAATAAAGCGCATATTTACCCAGCCTGCTTAGCGCTTTACACTAGGCGCGAAATTAATACAGAGGTGGGAATGAACGATTACAAAATGACGCCCGGTGAGTTGCGCGCCACCTGGGGTTTAGGGACCGTATTCTCGTTGCGCATGCTTGGCATGTTTATGGTCCTGCCGGTTCTGACCACTTACGGTATGGCGCTACAGGGTGCCAGCGAAGCGCTGATAGGCCTTGCCATCGGCATATATGGTCTGGCTCAAGCCGTCTTCCAGATCCCCTTTGGCCTGCTCTCTGACCGCATTGGTCGTAAGCCACTTATCGTCGGCGGGCTGGCGGTATTCGTTCTCGGCAGCATAATTGCTGCTCTCTCCGATTCAATCTGGGGCATTATTCTTGGTCGGGCTTTACAAGGCTCTGGCGCGATTGCTGCTGCCGTAATGGCGCTACTTTCCGACTTAACCCGTGAGCAAAACCGTACCAAAGCAATGGCGTTTATCGGCGTCAGCTTTGGTATCACCTTCGCCATTGCGATGGTGCTGGGACCAATCGTTACCCATGCGCTGGGGCTACACGCGTTGTTCTGGATGATTGCAGCCCTTGCTACCACGGGTATCGTGCTGACCATTTGGGTCGTTCCCAATAGCACTACCCACGTGCTGAACCGCGAGTCGGGCATGGTAAAAGGCAGCTTCAGCAAAGTGCTGGCAGAGCCCAAACTGCTGAAGCTCAACTTTGGCATCATGTGTCTGCACATATTGCTGATGTCCACCTTCGTCGCCTTACCAGGTCAACTGGCGAAAGCAGGCTTCCCCGCCGCAGAGCACTGGAAAATTTATCTGGTGACGATGCTGCTGTCCTTTGTTTCCGTAGTGCCGTTCATCATTTACGCCGAAGTGAAGCGCCGCATGAAACGCGTGTTCCTCGCCTGCGTGTTACTGATACTTATTGCAGAGATTGTATTGTGGAGCGCTAACGTGCGTTTCTGGGGGTTGATTGCGGGCGTGCAGATATTCTTCCTCGCCTTCAACCTGATGGAAGCCCTCCTCCCCTCGCTTATCAGTAAAGAGTCTCCGGCTGGCTATAAAGGCACGGCAATGGGCGTTTACTCCACCAGCCAGTTTCTTGGCGTGGCGATTGGCGGTTCGCTCGGCGGTTGGGTGGTTGAAATGTTTGATGGTCAGGCCGTATTCCTGGCCGGTGCGCTTCTGGCGGCAGTGTGGTTATTGGTGGCGAGTACAATGAAAGAGCCGCCGTATGTCAGCAGCCTGCGGGTGGAAATCCCACCTGAAATTGCTGCGGATGACACCCTGAAGCAGCGTCTGCTGGCTAAAGAAGGGATAAGCGAAGTGTTAATTGTCGCGAAAGAACATTCGGCCTACGTGAAAATCGACAGCAAAGTCACCAATCGATTTGAGGTTGAGCAGGCCATCAGCCAGGCGTGAAGATGAGATTTGTCAGATGGCGGCTTACGCCATCTGACATAACGACTTAATCGCGGAAGTTCTTGAACTGGAACGGTTGACCGAGGTCGCCGCCGCGAACCAGTGCCATGACGGATTGCAGGTCGTCACGCGCCTTGCCGGTTACACGGATTTCTTCGCCCTGAATCTGCGCCTGCACCTTCAGTTTGCTGTCTTTGATCAGCTTAACGATTTTCTTTTGCACTGCGCTTTCAATGCCTTGTTTCAGCTTAGCTTCAACAAACCAGGTTTTACCGCTGTGCACGAAGGTTTCTGGTACGTCCAGCGACGTGCCTTCAATACCGCGTTTGAGCAGCTTGGCACGCAGAATATCCAGCAACTGATTGACCTGGAAATCAGACTCGCTCAGCACCTTAATCGTCTTATTTGACTCATTCAGCTCAAAAGTCGCTTCAACGCCACGAAAATCAAAGCGTGACTCCACTTCGCGGCTGGCGTTATCTACCGCGTTACGGGCTTCCTGAAGATCAACTTCAGAGACAATATCGAAAGATGGCATCTTTTCCTCTCCCTTCATTTTTGATGCGAAGCATAATACCTGCAAAGTTACCCAACAGACAGCGCTATACTAGGCTGTATCCTTTAATTGTACGTGGTACTGATACCTGCGAACAATAATGGGGTACGGCCGATATGGATTAACACCTGGTGCTGTTGCAGGTGAGGAGGAAGAATGAAAATTACCGTACTGGGATGTGGAGCGCTAGGACAGCTTTGGCTTACCGCGCTATGCAAACATGGACATGAGGTGCAAGGGTGGCTACGCGTACCGCAACCCTATTGCAGCGTAAACCTGATCGACACGGATGGGTCAGTTTTTAATGAATCCCTGACGGCAAACGACCCCGACTTTTTGGCAAAAAGCGACCTGCTACTGGTCACCCTGAAAGCCTGGCAGGTTTCTGATGCGGTAAAAGGCCTGGCCGCAATTCTGCCTGAAACTACTCCCATTCTGCTGATTCACAACGGCATGGGGACAATTGAAGAGCTGCATAACATTAAGCAACCTCTGCTGATAGGCACCACCACCCACGCGGCACGCCGTGACGGCAACGTCATCATTCATGTCGCTCAGGGAACAACGCGCATTGGTCCTGCGCGTGAACAAGACGGTGATTTCAGTTATCTGGCTGAAGTCCTGCAAGAGGTGCTACCGGACGTCGCCTGGCACGACACTATTCGCGCCGAGCTGTGGCGAAAGCTGGCCGTCAACTGCGTCATTAACCCGCTGACCGCATTATGGGATTGCCCAAACGGCGAGTTACGCCATCATCCTGAAAAAATAGCACTCATCTGCGAGGAAGTGGCCGCGGTCATTGAACGCGAAGGCCACCACACATCTGTGGATGATTTACGCTATTATGTCGAGCAAGTGATTGACAGTACGGCGGAAAATATCTCATCAATGCTGCAAGACATTCGTGCCCTGCGTCATACAGAGATCGACTACATTACCGGATATTTGTTAAAACGCGCCCGCGCGCACGGCATCGCCGTCCCGGAAAACGCCCAACTGTTTGAAATGGTAAAGAGAAAGGAAAGTGAGTATGAGCGCTCAAGCACTGGTATGTCTCGCCCCTGGTAGTGAAGAGACCGAAGCGGTCACCACTATCGATCTGCTGGTGCGCGGCGGAATTAAGGTCACGACCGCCAGCGTCGCCAGCGATGGCGACCTGGCGATCGTGTGCTCACGCGGAGTGAAGCTGCTAGCGGATGCGCCATTAGTCGAAGTTGCTGACGGCGATTTCGACATTATCGTGCTGCCGGGCGGTATTAAAGGCGCCGAGTGTTTTCGCGACAGCCCGCTGCTTATCGAAACCGTGAAACAGTTTCATCGTTCCGGGCGCATTGTCGCGGCAATTTGCGCCGCGGCCGCCACCGTACTCGTCCCACACGATATTTTCCCCATCGGTAACATGACCGGTTTTCCGGCGCTGAAAGACCAAATTCCCGCTGACCAGTGGCAGGACAAGCGCGTCGTATGGGATCCTCGCGTCAACCTGTTAACCAGCCAGGGACCGGGGACTTCCATTGATTTCGGTTTGAAAATCATTGATCTTCTGGTGAGTCGCGAAAAAGCTCACGAGGTGGCGTCACAACTGGTGATGGCCGCGGGAATCTATAACTACTACGAGTAAATCTTCGAGCCACTCCCTTATAAGGAATCATAATGAAAGGATATCTGAGTGGAGTGGCTTTACTGCTCCTTTCCGGTTATGCCACAGCGACGCAACTCGAAATAAAGAGTATTGAATATCGCTATCCCGGAAGCACTGAAATGCAGTATCGCTTGCCATGGTTTTCCTCGACGGATAACCCCAAAGTTGCAAAACGCATTAACGATTATATTTTCGCAAGCTTTATCAATCAGCTACCGGGCAATACTCCACAGGCCACAGTAAATCAGTTTGCGAAATCAGCCATGAATCCCACCGCAAACCTTGACTACACGGTTGAGTATCGCGACGCAAAAATCCTGACCATGAATATGTTTATCGAAGGTTGCGGGGCGTATTGCGAGTCGTACAATGTGCCGATCAGCTTCGATTTAGCCAGCGGTGCGGCAATTACCCTTAACGATCTCTTTTCCCGGGCTACAATCGCCGAATTAAACACCCGCACCAGAAAAGATATCCGCGGCCAAATCGATACCTTTGTTACGGCGCATAATTCGCAAACACCAGAACAAATAAAAGAAGAGAAAGGTGAAGATTTTAACTATGCCGAATTCTACGCATCGTGCGCAACCTACACCGACGGTTTGTACTACATCGACAAATTCTCCCTGCAAAAAGACCATCTGGCTTTCCTGAACGGACGCTGTAGCAACCACGCCAGCCGTGCGCTCGACGAGTTGGGTGATTTCACAACGAAAATCCCAACCACGGAACTGCAAAATCGACTCACACCGTACGGCCAATATCTGACTACCGCAAAGAGTACAACACCAGTTTCGCCAGCGCCCGGCATTGACGGCAAAGTCATGTACGGCACGCTGGGAAAAAGCATGCGTATTGTATTGAAGGTGGACTGCAAATACGGTGATTTTTTTGAAGGGGCTTACTTTTACCAAAAATTTGGCGCACCGATTGAATTGACCGGCAAATGCGACACAGACGACAATCAACATTATGAACTGAAGACATCTGCGGCTGAACAATCGCAAGAGAAGATAACGCTGGAGTTAAAAGACGGTGTCTATCAGGGGGTCTGGGAGTCGAACGGGAAGACGCTTCCCGTTCGTTTTGAATAATATCGTTATATTGCCGGATGGCGGCGTAACCGCCTTATCCGGCCTACAACACGATGTTTACTCAATTACGGGCGATACACCTTCACGTTCTCAAAGCCCTGCTCGCGCAGATAAAGCGCCTGCAGACGGCTCATCACCCCGCGTTCACACCACAGCAGCCAGGTTTTACTCTGGTCCAGATCGCCGAATTTAGTGCTCAGCTTGTAGAATGGCAGAGAAACGACGTCCACACCTTCAACCTTCAGCGGTTTATCATCCTGTTCATCCACAGAACGGATATCAAGGATTACGTCATTCGGGCCGAAACCGCTCACGGTTTCCACTTCTACCACGGTCTGCTGCGTCTGCTGGGCGATATCGCGAATATCGATATTGTTCGCTTCTTCAACCACTTTATCGAGGATAGAGAAATCGAAGTTTTCTTCTTCGGCCTCAATCTTCGCTTTGATCGCTTTCACCGTCGGGCTTTTTGAAATTACACCGCAGTATTCCGGCATGGTACGGGCAAAGTCTTCGGTGCCAATTTCACGCGCCAGATTGATGATGTGCTCTTTATCATGGGAGATAAGCGGGCGCAGGATCAGGGTGTCAGAAACGTTATCGATCAGACGCAGGTTGGTCAGCGTCTGGCTGGACACCTGGCCCAGTGCTTCACCGGTTACCAGCGCCTGTACGCCGTAGCGCTCAGCGACTTTCGACGCCGCGCGAACCATCATACGTTTGAGAACCACGCCCATCTGGCCGTCATCAACTTTCTCCAGGATCTCACCGACCACCGGTTCAAAGTTGATAGCAACAAAACGCACGCGATGCGAACTACCGAAGCGATTCCACAGGTAATGCGCCACCTGGCGAACGCCGATTTCATGCGCTGCGCCGCC
The DNA here is from genome assembly GCF_030332785.1 of Citrobacter sp. Cpo069. Classification (NCBI taxonomy): domain Bacteria; kingdom Pseudomonadati; phylum Pseudomonadota; class Gammaproteobacteria; order Enterobacterales; family Enterobacteriaceae; genus Citrobacter; species Citrobacter sp. Cpo069. Next base: position 146,878 of record NZ_JAOWHD010000037.1, on the reverse strand, counting down.
AAGGTTAAAGAAGCAATAGTGTACACGGCAGCCGCGACGCATCAGCATGTAGCTGGATACACCAGAGTCGAAACCGCCGGAAATCAGCGACAGTACGTCTTCCTGCGTCCCAATCGGGAAACCACCAATACCTTCATAGCGGCCTTTAACCAGCAGCAGACGGTCGTTTTCGATTTCAAGATTAACGGTCACATCCGGCTTCGTCAGCTTCACGCGTGCAGATTCAATATGTTGGTTCAGTCCACCGCCAACATAACGTTCCACCTCAATGGAGCTAAACTCATGCTTCCCACGACGCTTCACGCGAACACAGAAGGTTTTACCTTCCAGTTGATCGCGATACTGAACCAGTGCTTTCTCGAAAATATCGTGCATATCGGTAAACGGCACGTCTTCTACTTCGAGAATGTGGTGGATACCCGGAATACGGGTCAGCGCGTCGCGAATATCCAGGCGCTGGCTTTCATCTTTAGCGCGAACCTCAACGTGATCCCAGTGACGAACAACGGCAAGGTCTTCATCATAGTGCTTTAAAACGTTACGAATGTTCCCTGTCAGAATTTTTATAAAGCGCAAACGCACAGATTGGCTTTTGATGGTGATTTCTGGGAACAATTTAATGATAAACTTCATGGCGGCAATGGTTCTTAGGCAAGTCTGAATGACTTGTAATGGAAAAAAATACAGCAGCCCATACCCGCGACTGCATCCAGGCGCGCAAGTATATCACCATCACGCGGCTACTGTGCACATTGCGCGTTATTTGCTTATCAGTGCGAGTCCGTTACCATAGTCTTGTGCTGCCAATACAGAGAGTCAGACATTCATTATGCCGAAGAAAAATGAAGCGCCCGCCAGTTTTGAAACCGCGCTGAGCGAGCTGGAACAAATTGTTACCCGTCTGGAAGGCGGCGACCTGCCGTTAGAAGAAGCGTTGAACGAATTCGAACGTGGCGTACAGTTAGCGCGTCAGGGACAGGTCAAATTGCAACAGGCTGAACAGCGCGTACAAATCCTGCTGTCAGATACTGAAGACGCCGCCCTTACGCCTTTTACACCGGATAATGAGTAAATGGATTTTACGCAGCAGCTACAGGCTTGCGTTGAGCAGGCAAACCAGGCACTGAGCCGTTTTATCGCGCCACTGCCCTTTCAGAACACTCCCGTGGTCGAAACCATGCAATATGGCGCATTATTAGGCGGTAAACGTCTGCGCCCGTTCCTGGTGTATGCGACTGGTCAGATGTTTGGTGTCAGCCTGAGTACGCTTGATGCTCCCGCTGCCGCCGTCGAATGCATTCATGCCTATTCGCTGATGCACGATGATTTGCCCGCGATGGATGACGATGACCTGCGACGCGGTCTGCCGACTTGCCACGTAAAATTTGGCGAGGCAAATGCGATCCTGGCCGGAGATGCGCTACAAACGCTGGCATTCTCCATTATCAGCGACGCCCCAATGCCGGAAGTCACTGACCGTGACCGCATCGCGATGATCTCTGAACTGGCTCAGGCCAGCGGCATCGCCGGTATGTGCGGCGGCCAGGCACTGGATCTGGAAGCTGAAGGTCATCAGGTTGAGCTGGATGCACTAGAGCGGATTCACCGCCATAAAACCGGAGCATTGATTCGCGCCGCCGTGCGTTTGGGGGCGTTAAGTGCTGGCGATAAAGGGCGAGAATGCCTGCCAATACTCGACAAATACGCAGAAAGCATCGGTCTGGCTTTCCAGGTTCAGGATGACATCCTGGATGTGGTAGGCGATACTGCAACATTGGGTAAACGTCAGGGTGCTGACCAGCAGCTTGGCAAAAGTACCTATCCTGCACTTCTGGGTCTTGAGCAAGCCCAGAATAAAGCCCGGGATTTAATCGAGGATGCCCGCCAGTCACTAAGTCTGCTGGCCGCACAGTCACTCGATACCTCGGCACTGGAAGCGCTAGCGGACTACATAATCCAGCGTGATAAATAAACCAACATATCCCATGAGCTTGCGATGAGTTTTGATATAGCCAAATACCCGACCCTGGCGCTGGTCGACTCCACCCAGGAGTTACGTCTGCTGCCAAAAGAGAGCCTGCCAAAGCTTTGCGACGAACTGCGCCGCTATTTGCTCGACAGCGTAAGCCGTTCCAGCGGGCACTTCGCCTCTGGTCTGGGCACGGTGGAACTCACCGTCGCGCTGCACTATGTCTACAACACCCCGTTTGACCAGTTAATCTGGGATGTGGGACATCAGGCTTATCCGCACAAAATTCTGACCGGTCGCCGCGATAAAATCGGCACCATTCGTCAGAAAGGCGGCCTGCATCCGTTCCCATGGCGCGGTGAAAGCGAGTATGACGTACTGAGCGTTGGGCACTCTTCTACCTCCATCAGCGCAGGTATCGGTATTGCCGTTGCCGCCGAGAAAGAAGGTAAAGAGCGCCGTACCGTGTGTGTGATTGGTGATGGTGCCATCACCGCAGGGATGGCGTTTGAAGCGATGAACCACGCGGGCGATATTAGGCCCGACATGCTGGTTATCCTCAACGACAACGAAATGTCGATTTCAGAGAACGTTGGCGCGCTGAACAATCATCTGGCACAGCTGCTCTCTGGCAAACTCTACTCCTCGCTGCGCGAAGGCGGGAAGAAAGTCTTCTCCGGCGTGCCGCCGATTAAAGAACTGCTCAAACGTACCGAAGAACACATTAAAGGTATGGTTGTGCCGGGGACTCTGTTTGAAGAACTGGGCTTTAACTATATCGGTCCGGTGGACGGTCACGACGTGCTGGGGCTTATTACTACGCTCAAAAACATGCGCGATCTGAAAGGCCCGCAGTTCCTGCACATCATGACCAAAAAGGGTCGTGGCTATGAGCCTGCGGAAAAAGATCCGATTACGTTCCACGCGGTACCCAAATTCGATCCGTCCAGCGGATGCCTGCCGAAAAGCAGCGGCGGTCTGCCGAGCTATTCAAAAATTTTCGGTGACTGGCTGTGCGAGACCGCAGCGAAAGACAATAAGCTGATGGCAATCACCCCGGCGATGCGCGAAGGTTCCGGAATGGTGGAGTTTTCACGTAAGTTCCCGGATCGCTATTTCGATGTGGCGATTGCCGAGCAGCACGCAGTGACGTTTGCTGCCGGTCTGGCGATTGGCGGCTACAAGCCGGTGGTAGCCATTTACTCGACCTTCCTGCAACGCGCCTACGATCAGGTGCTGCACGATGTAGCCATCCAGAAACTGCCGGTCCTGTTTGCCGTTGACCGGGCAGGGATTGTTGGCGCAGATGGACAAACCCACCAGGGGGCGTTCGATCTCTCCTTCCTGCGCTGCATCCCGGAAATGGTCATCATGACCCCGAGTGATGAAAACGAATGCCGCCAGATGCTGTTCACCGGCTATCACTACAACGATGGTCCAACGGTCGTGCGCTACCCACGCGGTAACGCGGTAGGCGTTGAGCTGACCCCGCTGGAACAACTGCCAATTGGTAAAGGCATCGTGAAACGTCACGGGGAAAAAGTGGCGATTCTCAACTTCGGCACCCTGATGCCGGAAGCCGCTCAGGTCGCAGAGTCGCTGAACGCCACGCTGGTCGATATGCGCTTTGTAAAACCACTGGATGAAACGTTGATCCTTGAAATGGCTGCCCAACACGAGGTGCTGGTTACCATTGAAGAGAACGCCATTATGGGTGGTGCTGGCAGCGGCGTAAACGAAGTGCTGATGGCCCATCGTAAGCCCGTCCCGGTGCTGAACATTGGCCTACCAGACTTCTTCATCCCGCAGGGAACTCAGGATGAAGCCCGTGCCGATCTGGGTTTGAATGCCGCCGGAATTGAGACCAAAATCAAGGCCTGGCTGGCATAATCCCCTCCCCGCTCCTGCTATGCTTAATTCATCACGAGCTAAGCAGGAGTGGATTGATGAAATACAACATCTTAGGAAAAACCGACCTACGGGTCTCCCGCCTTTGCCTGGGTTGCATGACATTTGGCGAACCCAATCGCGGCAATCACGCCTGGACGCTACCTGAAGAAAGCAGCCGCCCGATAATCAAACACGCCCTTGAGGGTGGCATTAACTTTTTCGATACCGCCAACAGCTACTCCGCTGGCAGCAGCGAAGAGATTGTCGGCCGCGCGCTGCGTGATTTCGCCCGCCGCGAAGATGTCGTGGTCGCTACCAAGGTTTTTCACCAGGTTGATGATTTAGCGGAAGGATTATCCCGCGCACAAATTCTGCGCTCAATCGACGATAGCCTCAGACGCCTGGGTATGGACTATGTGGACATCCTGCAAATTCACCGCTGGGATTACAACACGCCAATCGAAGAAACGCTGGAGGCTCTAAACGACATCGTGAAAGCCGGTAAAGCTCGCTATATTGGCGCCTCATCCATGCACGCTTCGCAGTTTGCCCAGGCTCTGGCCTTACAGAAGCAACACGGCTGGGCGCAGTTCGTCAGCATGCAGGATCACTACAACCTAATCTACCGCGAAGAAGAACGCGAAATGCTGCCGCTTTGCTATCAGGAAGGCGTGGCCGTTATCCCATGGAGCCCGCTGGCGCGCGGTCGCCTGACGCGTCCCTGGGGAGAAACGACCGCACGTCTGGTTTCCGATGAAGTCGGTAAAAATTTGTACAACGAGAGCGATGAAAACGACGCGCAAATCGCCGCACGACTGACCGGTGTCAGTGAGGAGTTGGGTGTAACGCGGGCACAGGTTGCGCTGGCCTGGCTGCTGAGCAAACCCGGCGTGGCAGCGCCAATTATTGGTTCTTCACGTGAGGAACAGCTGGATGAGTTGCTCAACGCGGTAGATTTAACGTTGAAGCCGGAGCAGATTGCCGAGCTGGAAACGCCGTACAAACAGCATCCGGTGGTGGGATTTAAATAAGCGAGGTTGTAGATTGTAGGCCGGATAAGCATAGCGCATCCGGCACTGATCGCCCGATGTCGCGGCGCTTATCGGGCCTACAATAGCCGCTGAAAAGGGTTAAATGATACCTACCGGCCAGTGATGACCGATAAAATACAAAATTCCGGCAGAGAGTATCCCGGCCACAATATCGTCGATCATGATCCCCGTCCCGCCATGCACGTTGCGATCGAACCAACGAATCGGCCACGGCTTCCACATATCCAGAATACGGAAAATCACAAATCCGGCGGCAACCCACTGCCAGTCGTTGGTCGGCAGCGCCATCAGGGTAATCCACATCCCGACAAACTCGTCCCAGACAATGCTACCGTGATCGTGCACGCCCATATCTTTCGCCGTTTGATGGCACAGATAAACGCCGATACAGATAGATAACATCACCACCAGCGAATACAGCTGCCACGGCAGAAAGGTCATTAAATACCAAAAAGGGATCGCCGCCAGCGATCCCATCGTGCCAGGAACAATTGGGCTTAGCCCACTGCCAAAGCCGGTGGCTAACAGGTGCCACGGATTGCGCATGTTCAAACGGCTTTTGGCGACATCTTTTTTAAGGCGCGGCAAAATGGTCATATCCTTTCCAGTCAAACGTGACGGGTTTTCCATCGCGCGTGAAGTGAATGCCTTCCACATCGGCGCTCATCTGCCCAATGCAGGTAAACGCTGCGCCGAGATTTCCTAGCGCCACGTCCAGCGCACCACGATTAATTTCCGGTACGGTAAAGCATAACTCATAATCTTCGCCACCCGCGAGCGCCCAGCGCAGGGCCTGTTCCGGCTCAACGTGCTGTGACAATGCCGTGGAGTATGGCAGCGCCTCAACATTAACCCGCGCGCCACAGCCGCTGGCATTAACGATGTGTCCCAAATCGGAAATCAGGCCATCGGAGAGATCGATAGCCGCACTGGCCAGATCGCGCAGGGCTTGTCCCTGCAAAATACGCGGCGTGGGACGCAGATGGCGTTGCAGAAGATAGTCCGCGTCTGTTTCATCTGCAACCTGCAATCGGTTCTGCAAAATCGCCAGCCCGGCCGCACTGTCGCCCGGCGTGCCGGTAACATAAATCCAGTCACCCGGTTTCGCGCCAGAGCGTTTTAAGGCCCGCCCAACGGGGACGTAGCCATGAATACCCAGCGTCATCGACAGCGGCCCACGCGTGGTGTCACCGCCAATCAGCTGCATATCATAGTAATTGAGGAGTTCAAACAGGCCATCGCTGAAGGCTTCCAGCCAGGCTTCATCGACGTCAGGTAACGTGAGCGCCAGCGTCAGCCACGCAGGATCCGCCCCCATCGCCGCCAGATCGCTCAAATTCACCGCCAGTGCTTTCCAGGCGAGATCGGTCGGATCAATGTCGGGGAGAAAGTGGTTGCCTGCCACCAGCGTATCGGTACTGATCGCCAGCGTTTGTTTTTCAGGGATGTTCAGAAGTGCGCAGTCGTCACCAATACCGGTTTCGACATCAAGACGAGAAGTTCTTACGCGGTCAAAATAACGGGCAATCAGGGAAAACTCGCCACATGCCATACGTTATGCCTCAGCAGAAAAAAAAGAAAAAGCCGGGGACAGCGGAAACAGGTTCCACCATCCAGCCGGCCTCGGGATTACTTTTTGTTGGGGCGAATCACAGGTGCTGCTTTATCCAGTACGCCGTTCACGAATTTGTGGCTATCTTCAGCGCCGAAGGTTTTTGCCAGTTCAATCGCTTCGTTGATGGCCACTTTGTACGGCACATCACTACGTTTAGACAATTCAAACAGCGCAATACGCAGTACGGCTTTTTCTACCTGACCCAGCTCTTCCAACAGACGAGACAGGTAAGGCTTCATTAATCCATCCAGGTACGCGCTGTTAGTCGCCACCCCGGACAGCAGTTCACGGAAATACAGAACGTCGACATCTTTAACGTCCTGTTCCGCCAGGAACTGGTATTCAACATCAGCGATGTCGTTCTGGGACAACTGCCAGGAGTAGAGCGCCTGGACGGCACACTCACGGGCGCGGCGACGAGCAGCAGGTTTCACGGATTTCCCCTTACAAAAATCAGGCCTTGATGGCTTTCAATACATTAATCATTTCAAGCGCAGTCAGTGCAGCTTCTGCGCCTTTGTTACCGGCTTTAGTGCCAGCACGTTCGATGGCTTGTTCAATACTTTCGGTGGTCAGAACACCGAAGGCTACCGGAATGCCACTGTCCTGAGCGACATGCGCCAGGCCATTGCTTGCACCGCCAGCCACATATTCGAAGTGCGCGGTACCGCCACGGATCACCGTACCGAGCGCAATCACCGCGTCGTATTTACCGGTTTTTGCCAGTGCGTCAGCCGCCAGTGGCAGCTCATATGCACCAGGAACCCAAACAACGGTAATGTTTTCATCTTTAACCTGGCCAATACGTTTCAGGGCGTCGATAGCACCTTCCAGCAGGCTGTCATTGATAAAGTTGTTGAAACGCGCAATGGTGATGGCGACGCGAGCGTCCGGGGTAGCAACGTTAGCTTCAATAATGTTCATATTCTTCCTTCGGGTTCGATTTATGGCCCCGTAAGGGGGGCGGATTTTATCATAATATTCTGTGCGCTGCTTCCTCTAAATCAGAAAGCCTCACGCAGTCGTTAAATGCAGGCAAACGTCCGGGCCCACTTGGCGTATCTCATTGAATTTGAAATGGGGTGCGTCAGCCAGTTTCTCAAGGCCTGGAAGCACACATAATCCTCTCGCATCGCTGCCTAACAGTTTAGGCGCAACATACACGATTAGCTCATCGACCAAACCGGCCTGTAATAATGCCCCGGCGAGCGTTGGGCCTGCTTCAACCCAAATGCTGTTAATTTGCTGTTTGCCCAGTTGCATCATTAGCACCACCAGATCCAGATGCCCGTTATGTTCCGGCACCTTCAGGCTGCGCACCGTCTCCGGCCAGCTACGAGGGTCGTCTTCAGTCCGGACAATCCAGGTTTCTCCAGGCTGTTGCACAATTCGGTGCGCCGGTGTGACCTGATTCTGGCTATCAAGAACAATGCGGATTGGCTGACGCAGCTCTTCCTGCGGGTAACTCGCCTGAGTTGACTCCCCAAGCTCCGACCAACGCACGGTAAGCTGAGGGTCGTCTGCCAGCACCGTAGCACTGCTGGTTAAAATGGCATGGCTTTGCGCGCGCAAGCGTTGCACATCGCGGCGCGCCTGTGGCGAGGTGATCCACTGGCTTTCACCGCTGGCCATCGCAGTACGGCCATCAAGCGACGCGCCAAGCTTAAGCTGAAGATACGGGAATCCCGTACGCATGCGCTTGAGGAAACCTTTATTCAGTTGCTCAACTTCGCTCATCATCAGCCCGTGGCTGACGTCGATACCCGCCTGCTGCAAACGGTAGAGCCCACGTCCTGCGACCTGCGGATTGGGATCCTGCATCGCCGCAACCACACGCGACACCCCCGCCGCAATCAGCGCATCGCAACACGGCGGCGTACGACCATGATGACTACAGGGTTCAAGCGTCACGTAGGCAGTTGCCCCCTGCGCTTTTTCTCCAGCCATCCGCAGAGCATGAACTTCGGCATGCGGTTCGCCCGCGCGGTGATGATATCCCTCACCGACGATCTCCCCATCTTTCACAATCACGCAGCCCACGTTGGGGTTGGGGTGAGTGGTAAAACGTCCGCGCGCAGCAAGCTTTAGCGCGCGCGCCATGTACAATTCATCCTGCATGGCTTAGTCCTGTAGGCGAGCAATCTCTTCGCCAAATTCTTTGATATCTTCGAAACTCCGGTAGACAGAGGCAAAGCGGATGTAAGCGACTTTATCGAGCTTTTTCAACTGCTCCATCACCAGGTTGCCAATCATCTTGCTCGGCACCTCACGCTCGCCCGTCGCACGCAGCTGTGATTTGATATGGTTTAACGCCATTTCGACGTCATCTGCGCTGACAGGCCGTTTCTCAAGCGCTCTGAGCATGCCGCTGCGCAGCTTTTCTTCATTAAAGGGTTCACGCACATCGTTGCTTTTCACAACGCGCGGCATAACAAGTTCAGCCACTTCAAAAGTGGTGAAACGTTCGTTACAGACCAGACACTGCCGACGGCGGCGTACCGAGGAGCCCTCGCCTACAAGACGAGAGTCAATTACCTTAGTGTCTACGGCGAAACAGAATGGGCAATGCATACGGCGTCCTGTACCTCAGTGGTTAACAGAATCTATTTTACCCTGAACTGCCGTGACAACAAAGGCGCTGCGCTTTTGAGACAAAGGATCGATGCCTTCGTGCTCAGTGCACACTACCATTATGCTATCGCGACAATGAAGGAAGTAATCACAATGACAAGACGTTACCTAAGAATTCTCCTAGTGGGAAGTCTCTTTAGTCTTAGTGCCTGCGCACAGCAAAGCGAAGTACGCCAGATGCATCAAAGCGTTAGCACGTTGAATAAAGAGATGACGCAGCTTAATCAGGAAACGGTAAAAATTACGCAACAAAATATGTTGAATGCAAAATCAACCAGCGGCGCCTATCTGCTGCCGGGCTCCAAAACCCCGGCACGACTGGACAGCCAGATTGGCACCTTACGCATGTCGCTGGTGAACATTGCGCCGAACGCCGATGGTACGCGCCTGACGCTACGAATTCAGGGTGAATCCAACACGCCTTTACCCGCCTTTAGCGCCACCGTCGAATACGGGCAAATTCAGGGCACCACGGACAACTATCAGGAAGTGAACGTTCATAACCAATTGGTCAACGCTCCGGCGAGTATTCTTGCTCCCAGCGACGTAGACATTCCGTTACAGATAAATGGCCTCACTCCAGATCAGTTAGGATTTGTGCGCATCCACGACGTCCAGCCTGTTAGCCAATAAACTTTTTTGCGGAACGTTTTGTGCGTTCCGCAACATCACTCTGCTTCTTTTTGTTACTCCCCTGACATAACCGATATTTCTGGTAAAACTTGGCAACATTCATGGGAGCCAGTACAATTCGCCGCCTAAAGTACGCAAACGTGAACGCAATCGATTACGTAAATGATAGAACTGTGAAACAAGACATATTTTTGTGAACAATGATTTTTATAATAGGCTCCGAAGAATTACGAAATATTTAGAAACGCAAATTGCGCATTTTTCACTCCCGAAAGGGATTTCAAACAGTGGCATACATATGAAAAAAACATTACTTGCAGCCGGTGCAGTGCTGGCGCTCTCCTCGTCTTTTACTGCCAACGCAGCAGAAAATGACAAACCGCAATATCTGTCCGACTGGTGGCACCAGAGTGTCAACGTGGTGGGTAGCTATCACACCCGTTTCTCCCCGAAACTGAACAACGACGTGTATCTGGAATACGAAGCGTTTGCCAAAAAAGACTGGTTTGACTTCTATGGCTACATCGATATTCCGAAAACCTTCGACTGGGGTAACGGCAACGATAAAGGTATTTGGTCTGACGGTTCCCCGCTGTTTATGGAAATCGAACCGCGTTTCTCCATCGACAAACTGACCGGTGCTGACCTGAGCTTTGGTCCGTTCAAAGAATGGTATTTCGCCAACAACTACATCTACGATATGGGTGATAACAAAGCCAGCCGCCAGAGCACCTGGTATATGGGTCTGGGTACCGATATCGATACCGGTCTGCCGATGGGTCTGTCCCTGAACGTGTATGCTAAATACCAGTGGCAGAACTATGGCGCATCCAACGAAAACGAGTGGGATGGCTACCGTTTCAAAGTGAAATACTTTGTGCCGATCACCCAGGTTTGGGGCGGCCAGTTGACCTACATCGGCTTCACCAACTTCGACTGGGGCTCAGATTTGGGTGATGATCCGAACCGCACCAGCAACTCTATCGCGTCCAGCCACGTCCTGGCGCTGAACTACGATCACTGGCACTACTCCGTCGTAGCGCGTTACTTCCATAACGGCGGTCAGTGGAAAGGTGGAGATACCCTGAACTGGGGCGAAGGCGACTTCAGCGCGAAATCTACCGGTTGGGGTGGTTACCTGGTCGTAGGTTACAACTTCTAATCCAGACAATGTCTCGCAGATAAGCCAGCTTAACCGCTGGCTTTTTTATGGCTGGTCTTCACAGCGTACTTTACGCAAAAAGTCACTTAGCGAGCGATCTGCCGATTCGCGAAAATGCCTTTCGAGTGGCGTAATCTTCAGACATCGATCAACGCGAAAGCAACGATAATCGTCACGCTTCTCGCACCAGCCAACCAGCAGCCAGTGCTCGCCCCAGAAAAATAATCCCAGCGGCTGAACGTCGCGCCAGGAGAGGTTCCCGGACTCATCGCGATAATGCAGCGCCAGCACCTGCTGGGCTGAAACCGCGCGATGTATGAGATCGAAGGCACTACGTGAATGCGGCTGATTACCAAAATCTGGCGCGAAAATCCGCGTTTGCTCGGCTCTGCGCCGACTCTCTGGCGGCAATATCGCCAACACTTTTTCCTGCGCGGATTCCAACGCCTGTGAGAGTGAATCCCCACCCCATGTTTTCAGCAATCGAATCGCTACCATCAATGCTTCTGATTCGTGATGCGTTAACATCAACGGCGGTAGATCAAACCCGGCCATTAAGCGGTATCCGCTGCCCACTTCGCCTTCAATAGGCACACCGGATAAAGAGAGATCGCGGATATCGCGATAAATCGTCCGTTCAGAAACCTCAAGACGCTCTGCCAGCAGCGCCGCCGTTGTCACTCGCCTGCCACGCAGGATTTGCACAATCTGAAACAAGCGGTCGGCGCGTCTGCTCATTTTAATCCTCAGTGCTGAAAATATTACGCGGGTTGATGTAAACCAACACGATTGCCTTCGCTGTCAGTAAATAGCGCAATCGTACCAATGTCCTGCCCCAGTTCGAGTGGGCCAAACACACACTGACCGCCAGCAGTGGCGACGCGTTCAAGCGTTGCAGCCAAATCGTCCGTATGCAGATAAATAATAGCGCCCTGCGTTGAAGGCGTAATACCGTCAAATTTAGCCAGCGCCCCGCCGGGAGCGGGATCCTGATGCGGAAATACGGCGAGCTCAGCGCAGTCCATGTTCTCCCGGCGCAAAGAAACCTGCATTACTGGCTCATAAAAAGCGATGGCGCGGTCCATTTGTGCCACGGGGATTTCAAACCAATTAATTACATTGCTCATACTTCCTCCTGCCTGTGTGGGTAATCTCAGGAGGACTATATGACAGGGCTACTGACAGCATACTGTCAGTAGTGTGGCGACAGGAAAAGATAATTACCTGTCGCTAATTCACAGGCAAAAAAAATCCCGACCTTGCGATCGGGATTCCAGTATCTTCACTCCTGGATGGGTTAAGGCAGAATCGACGGTTGATCCGCCCCTTCTTTCTCGACCTTCTGCTGCAGCATGTGCTCACGCTTCATACCCAGCTTCAGCGCCAGCGCCGATGCCACGTAGATAGAAGACGCAGTACCGATGGAAACACCGATAAGCATGGTCAGCGAGAAGCCTTCCAGTACCGGACCACCGAACAGGAACAGCATCAGAATAACCATCAACGTTGTACCGGACGTAATCAACGTACGGTGCAGCGTTTGAGTCAGTGACACGTTAAAGATTTCGTAAGGCGTACCGCGACGAATTTTGCGGAAGTTTTCACGAATACGGTCAGATACAACGATACTGTCGTTCAGCGAGTAACCGATTACCGACATCAGTGATGCGACGATAGTCAGGTCAATCTCGATATGGAACAACGACAGGATCCCAAGTGTGATAATAACGTCGTGCGCCAGCGCGATAACTACCCCTGCCGCCAGTCGCCACTCAAAGCGGAAACCAACGTACACCAGGATGGAGATCAACGCCGCCATCAGCGCCATCGCACCGGTTTGCGCCAGGTCTGCACCCACGCTCGGACCCACGAATTCAATTCGCTTCACCGCGGCGTTTTGGTTGGTGGATTCGTTAATCACACTCAACACTTTGCTACCCAGCACCTGACCGCCGTCTGCACCTTCAGTTGGCGGCATACGTACCATAATGTCGTGGCTGCTGCCGAAGTTCTGCAGAAGCGGATCAACGAAGCCCGCTTTCTCCAGCGCATCGCGCATCACGTCCATATCGGCCGGTTTTTCCAGCGTGATTTCAATAACCGTACCACCGGTGAAATCGAGACCCCAGTTAAACCCGCGTACGCCCATCACCACGATGGCCGCAATCAGCAGGAAACCTGAAATGCCGAAAGCCCAGTAGTCCCAGCGCATAAAGTCCCAGACTTTACGGCCGTGGTTCAATTGTTCAACAGTATATTCCTGTGCCACTTCGCACTCCTCAGATTGACAGCTTTTTGACGCGCTTGCCGCCATACAACAGGTTTACGATGGCACGTGTACCGACAATCGCGGTAAACATCGACGTCGCCACACCAATACCGGTAGTAATCGCGAACCCTTTAATTGCCCCGGTGCCAACTGCGTACAGGATGATGACCTTGATCAGCGTCGTAATGTTCGCATCAAAGATGGAGCTAAATGCGCCCGCATAACCTTCATTGATGGCCTGCTGCACCGAACGCCCGTTACTCAACTCTTCTTTGATACGTTCGTTGATCAGTACGTTCGCATCGACCGCGACGGCAAGGGTTAAGACGATCCCCGCAATCCCCGGCATACTCAGCGTAGCACCCGGCAGCAACGACATAATACCGACAATCAGCACCAGGTTAGCAATCAGCGCACTGGTCGCAATCAGACCGAACTTCTTATAGAAGAAGATCATGAACAGGATAGACACCACCAGACCGGCCAGACATGCTTCCAGACCCTGTTTAATGTTCTGCATACCCAGGGTTGGGCCGATGGTACGTTCTTCAACAATCTGAATCGGCGCAATCAACGCACCGGCACGTAACAGCAGGGAAAGCTGGCGTGCTTCGTTCGGGTTGTTGATACCGGTGATACGGAAGCTGTTACCCAGTCGAGACTGGATATTGGCGATATTAATCACCTCTTCCTGCTTCACCAGTACTGCACGACCGTTGGCATCTTTCTTACCGCTGTCTTTGTACTCCACGAACAGGGTCGCCATCGGCTTACCGATGTTGTCCTTGGTGAAGTTGGACATGATGTTACCACCTGCGCTATCCAGCGAGATGTTAACCTGCGGCTGATTGTATTCGTCCTGGCTGGAAGTGGAGTCGGTGATATGGTCACCGGTCAGGATCACGCGCTTGTACAGCACAACCGGCTGACCTTCACGAGATTGTTTCACTTCCGAGTCACCCGGTACACGCCCGGATGCCGCAGCAGACTGGTCAACGTTGGTATTTACCAGACGGAATTCCAGCGTCGCGGTTGCGCCCAGAATTTCTTTCGCACGCGCGGTATCCTGAATACCCGGCAGTTCGACCACAATGCGGTCAGCACCCTGACGTTGTACCACCGGCTCAGCAACACCCAGTTGGTTAACACGATTACGCAGAATGTTGATGTTCTGCTGTACCGCGTATTCACGGGCTTCGCTCAGGCGCGCATCGGTCATTACCGCACGCAGAGCATTGCTGCCCTGGCTGGAAATAACCAGATCCTGGTGACGTTTGCTCAGGTAAGAGATAGCTTCATCACGGGCGCTGCTATCACGGAAAGTGATGCTCAGACCGTAGTTATCTTCTTTGCGAACGGTAGTATAAGGAATGCCTTTTTCACGCAGATCGCTGCGCAGGCTATCGATATTTTGTTCCTGCAACTTACTCAGCGCGGTGTCCATATCCACTTCCATCAGGAAGTGAACGCCGCCACGCAGGTCAAGACCGAGTTTCATCGGTTCTGCGTGAATGGCAGCCAGCCAGCGCGGGGTTGCCGGAGCAAGGTTAAGCGCCACGACGTACTGATCGCCCAGTACGCCCATTAATACTTCACGTGCGCGCAGTTGGGTATCAGTGGAGTCGAAGCGCGCGAGAATAGCACCCTCTTCCAGAGCCACAGACTTAGGTGTGATTTTATCTTCTTGTAACGTTTTCTGGACCTGGATCAGCGTTTGCTCACTGGCGGCGGCACCGCGCACGCCAGTGATTTGAACAGCCGGATCCTCACCATACAGGTTGGGAAGCGCATAGAGCAGACCGACGACAATAACGACGATCAGCATGACATACTTCCACAAAGGATAACGGTTTAACACGGCAGTTCCCTTTGGGAAAACAATAAATTACAGCGCCTTCATGGTGCCTTTCGGCAGAACGGCAGCTACGAAATCACGTTTGATAACCACTTCAGTGGTGTCGTTCAGCGCGATAGCGATGTAGCCAGATTCTGCTACTTTAGTCACGCGACCCACCAGACCACCGTTAGTCAGTACTTCATCGCCTTTCGCAATGGAGTTCATCAGGTTCTTGTGTTCTTTGGTACGCTTTTGCTGTGGGCGCAGGATCATGAAATAGAAAATCAGACCAAACACCACCAGCATTAGAATCAGAGACATCGGGCTGCCCTGGGCCGGAGCACCTGTTGCCGCTACCGCATCAGAAATAAAAAAGCTCATTCAAATTCCCTCATTATTAAAATTAATCAACGTTCACAGGTGGAACTGGTCTACCCTGACGTTGGTAAAAATCGGTCACGAAGCTCTCTAATTTACCCTCTTCAATAGCCTTGCGTAAACCCGCCATCAAACGTTGGTAGTAGCGAAGGTTATGAATCGTGTTGAGTCGCGCGCCCAATATTTCGTTGCAACGGTCGAGATGATGCAAGTAAGCGCGCGAATAATTGCGACAGGTGTAACAATCACACTCAGCATCGAGCGGACTGGTGTCGCTTTTATGTTTCGCGTTACGAATTTTTACCACGCCGTCAGTCACAAACAAATGACCATTACGGGCATTTCGCGTTGGCATCACGCAGTCAAACATATCGATACCGCGACGCACGCCTTCAACCAGATCTTCTGGTTTGCCGACGCCCATCAGGTAACGCGGTTTATCTGCCGGAATCTGCGGGCAAACATGTTCCAGAATGCGGTGCATATCTTCCTTCGGCTCACCGACAGCCAAACCGCCGACAGCGTAGCCATCAAAGCCGATATCTACCAGACCTTTGACGGAGATATCACGTAAATCTTCGTAAACACTGCCCTGAATGATGCCAAAAAGCGCATTTTTGTTGCCGAGGCTATCAAAACGGTCACGGCTGCGCTTCGCCCAACGCAAAGACATCTCCATTGAGCGTTTAGCATAGTCCCAGTCGGCCGGATACGGTGTACATTCATCGAAGATCATCACGATATCGGAACCGAGATCGTATTGAATCTCCATCGACTTCTCGGGATCGAGGAAAATCGGATCGCCGTTGATCGGGTTACGGAAATGCACGCCCTGCTCGGTTATCTTACGGATATCGCCCAGGCTGAACACCTGGAAGCCGCCGGAGTCGGTGAGGATCGGCCCTTTCCACTGCATGAAATCGTGCAGATCGCCGTGCAGTTTCATGATTTCTTGACCCGGGCGCAGCCACAGGTGGAAAGTGTTGCCGAGGATAATCTGTGCGCCGGTCGCTTCAACTTCTTCCGGCGTCATGCCTTTTACTGTGCCGTAAGTACCGACCGGCATAAAAGCAGGCGTTTCTACTACGCCACGATCAAAAACCAGGCGGCCACGGCGAGCGCGACCGTCTGTGGTATCCAGTTCAAATTTCATTTTTTCTCCTGCATCAGAGAGACAGTCTGATGATTAAACTTTCCCCACGGAATCACTCCACGGAGTAAAAATATATTAACCCACTGGCGAAGGCGCAATCGGCGCAGCCAGTTTGGGGGCGACCAGCGCACAGCCACCGGAGCGTACACGCAGTACGTGAGGATGGCGAGCACTGCCCGACATCAAAATGGCAAGTGAGATAGCCTTCTCACGGTCGCTCAGAAATAGCCTGCGGATTGTACGTGATAAACATGGCATCCCCGTAACTAAAAAAGCGATATTCCGCTTTTACCGCTTCATGATAGGCGTGCATGGTGTTTTTATAACCAGCAAATGCGGAAACCAGCATAATCAGCGTCGATTCCGGCAGGTGAAAGTTGGTGACCAGAGCATCAATAACCTGATATTTATAGCCTGGATAAATAAAGATTTGTGTATCGCCGAAGAACGGCTCGATGAGATCGTTTTTGGCCGCCTGCGCCGCACTTTCCAGCGAACGCACGGAGGTGGTACCTACCGCAATCACGCGATTACCGCGCGCTTTCGCTGCCAGCACCGCGTCCACTACATCCTGCGGCACTTCCGCATATTCGGAATGCATAATGTGGTCTTCGATGGTGTCTACGCGTACCGGCTGGAAAGTACCCGCGCCAACGTGCAGGGTGACGAACGCCATTTCAATGCCTTTATCGCGCAGTTTAGCCAGCAGCGGATCGTCAAAATGCAGACCCGCGGTCGGCGCAGCGACGGCACCCGGTTTTTCGCTGTACACGGTCTGGTACAGCTCGCGGTCGGCGTCTTCATCCGGACGGTCGATATACGGCGGCAACGGCATATGGCCGATGGCGTTGAGGATATCCAGCACGCTGCGTTCGTCGTTAAACTCAACTTCAAACAGCGCGTCATGGCGGGCGACCATCGTCGCGTTAATACTTTCGTCGTCGCCCAGCAGCAGCTCGGCCCCCGGTTTCGGCGCTTTCGAGGCACGAATATGCGCCAGAATACGTTTGTCATCCAGCATACGCTCGACCAGCACTTCAATCTTGCCGCCGCTGGCTTTACGACCAAACAGACGCGCAGGAATGACGCGGGTGTTGTTAAAGACCAGCAAGTCTCCAGGGTTGAGCTTGTCGAGCAAATCGGTGAAAGTACCGTGCGTCAGCGCGCCCGTCGGCCCGTCCAAAGACAGCAAGCGGCAGCTACTGCGCTCAGCTTGCGGATAGTGGGCAATCAGGGATTCGGGTAGTTCAAAGGTGAAATCGGTAACGCGCATGACACTGACTCAGACTAAAATAAGAGGCGGGTAGTCTAGTGCCGGGGCGTTCTCCCTGCAACCTTTACCCCTCTGGATAAACGTTTAACTATGAATTTTCTTGCACATTTGCATCTCGCTCACCTTGCCGATAGCTCGCTTTCCGGCAATCTGCTGGCCGATTTTGTCCGGGGTAATCCGGAAACACACTACTCGCCTGATGTGGTAGCAGGCATCTTCATGCATCGTCGTATCGACGTGATGACCGATAACTTACCGCAGGTGCGTGAAGCCAAAGAGTGGTTTCGTAGCGAAACGCGCCGCGTCGCGCCGATTACGCTGGACGTTATGTGGGATCATTTTCTGTCGCGCCATTGGTCGGAAATCTCCCCTGACTTCCCGCTGACGGACTTTGTGCGCTATGCCCGTACCCAGGTAACCACTATTTTGCCGGAATCGCCTCCGCGCTTTATCAATCTGAACAACTATATATGGTCAGAGAAATGGCTTGAGCGCTACCGGGACATGGATTTTATCCAGAACGTCCTGAACGGCATGGCCAGCCGCCGTCCACGGCTCGATGCCCTACGCGACTCATGGTATGACCTCGATACGCATTACGATGCGTTAGAAGAACGATTCTGGCAGTTTTATCCGCAAATGATGGAACAGGCGCGGTGTAAAACCCTTTGATCGCAGCCCGCATTCCCCGCCGGATAAGCAGTAGCCGCCGTCCGGCAAAAGATTGATAGACAAAACCTGTCTCATTGATTGCCAGCGCCTCTTTGTCTTATTCCCGAACACTCTCTATACTGGCCCGCGTTGCGTTCCAAAAACCCCTTAACTTTGCAGGAGAATTATATGGTACTGGTAACTCGTCAGGCTCCGGATTTCACAGCAGCTGCGGTACTGGGTAGCGGTGAGATCGTTGAAAACTTCAACTTCAAACAGCATACCAACGGTAAAACCACCGTTCTGTTCTTCTGGCCGATGGACTTCACCTTCGTTTGCCCGTCTGAACTGATCGCATTCGACAAACGTTACGAAGAATTCCAGAAGCGCGGCGTTGAAGTTGTTGGCGTTTCCTTCGACTCTGAATTTGTCCACAACGCATGGCGTAACACCCCTGTCGACAAAGGCGGCATCGGTGCAGTGAAATACGCAATGGTTGCTGACATCAAACGCGAAATCCAGAAAGCCTACGGCATCGAGCACCCGGAAGCGGGCGTTGCGCTGCGCGGTTCTTTCCTGATCGACGCTAACGGCGTTGTTCGCCACCAGGTGGTTAACGATCTGCCGCTGGGTCGTAACATCGACGAAATGCTGCGCATGGTTGACGCGCTGCAGTTCCACGAAGAGCACGGCGACGTTTGCCCGGCACAGTGGGAAAAAGGTAAAGAAGGTATGAACGCGTCTCCGGACGGCGTGGCAAAATACCTGACCGAGAACGTTTCCAGCCTGTAATTGGCATGAATCAACAAAAGGCCCGCAAATGCGGGCCTTTTTTATTGTTAGCAGATCCGATAAGCGATTAAAACGCGAAGCAGGAACAGCCAAGCGCGCCCCAGAAAGCCCGGTCATCTGACACCGGAATCCCCGATTTCCGCGCAATATCATGCTGGTGACCGTGTACACCGCAGCTACCGCAGCACTGGTGCATCTGCACCATTGCGCCAATTTTCGCCGCAGCAGGTGGCGCTGAGCGATAGTGCCCCGGCACCTTCACCACTGGCGACCAGTCCGGCACAATCGGAATAGCAGGTGGTGCCAGCGGGGTGAAATGCCCGGCGGCGTAAACCACTTTGCCATCAACAACGGTCATCACCGACTCAATACCTTTGATCTCTTCTTCCGGCACGCTGAAGTAATCTTTAGACAGCACCACCAGGTCGGCCAGTTGATCTTTCTCGATGCGCCCTTTCTTACCCTGCTCACTGGAAAACCAGGCGCTACCGGCCGTCCACAGTTCCAGGGCAACATCACGCGGCAGACGGTTGTTATCATCGTACATTGCCATCCCGCCAACGGTACGGCCCGAAACCAGCCAGTAGAGCGCGGTCCACGGGTTGTAGCTGGCCACGCGGGTGGCGTCAGTCCCCAGCCCGACCGGAACGTCAGCCGCCAGCATTTTCGCCACCGGCGGCGTATGTTTAACCGCGTCTTTGCCGTAGCGATCGACAAAATACTCTCCCTGGAACGCCATACGGTGCTGGACCGCAATCCCGCCGCCCAGTGCTTTTACACGCTCAATGTTCCGTTCAGTAATTGTTTCGGCGTGATCGAAGAACCAGTGCAGGCCATTGAACGGGATATCACGATTAACTTTCTCAAATACGTCCAACATTCGGCTGATAGATTCATCGTAGGTGGCGTGCAGGCGGAACGGCCAGCGATGCTCCACCAGGTGACGAACCACGCGCTCCAGCTCATCTTCCATCCCCTCCGGCAGATCCGGACGTGGCTGAAGGAAGTCTTCAAAATCCGCTGCAGAAAAGACCAGCATTTCCCCCGCCCCGTTGGCACGATAGAAGTCGGTTCCCTGCCCTGGCTTGAGCATATCGGTCCAGCGTTCAAAGTCTTCCAGTTCCTGCTTCGGACGCTGGGTAAACAGATTGTAGGCAATACGTACCGTCATCTGTTTGTTAGCGTGTAACTGCTCAATGATCTCGTAATCTTCCGGGTAGTTCTGGAAGCCGCCGCCCGCATCGATGGCGCTGGTCAGTCCCAGACGGTTCAGTTCACGCATAAACTGACGGGTCGAGTTAACCTGCATTTCCAGCGGCAGTTTTGGTCCTTTTGCCAGCGTCGAATAAAGGATCATGGCGTTCGGTTTAGCGATCAGCATTCCGGTCGGGTTGCCGTTGCTATCACGCACAATCTCACCGCCCGCCGGATCCGGCGTCGCTTTGGTATAGCCAACCGCTTTCAGCGCGGCGCGGTTGAGCAAAGCCCGGTCGTAGAGATGCAGAACAAAAACCGGAGTATCCGGAGCGGCTTCATTCAGTTCTTCGAGGGTTGGCATGCGACGTTCGGCAAACTGGAATTCACTCCAGCCGCCCACCACGCGTACCCATTGTGGCGACGGCGTTCTGTCAGCCTGGTCTTTGAGCATGCGTAGCGCGTCCGCCAGTGACGGCACGCCTTCCCAACGCAATTCCAGATTGTAATTCAGTCCACCACGAATAAGGTGCAGGTGCGAATCGTTCAGGCCCGGGATCACCGTATATCCTTGCAGATCGACAACCTGCGTCCCTTCGGCGGCAAAGCTCATTACCCGTTCGTGGCTACCGGTCGCCAGGATCTTTCCGTTGGCGATCGCCACCGCCTCGACCTGCGGACTTTGCCTGTCGAGAGTATGAATTTTTCCGTGAGTCAGAATCAGTGTGGCAGTTTGAGACATAACAATCTCCTGAGATACCGGTCAGGCTTTTTTCAGCCATCCGGCAAACAGACGGGTTACGATGGGCATCCAGAACCAGACCACTAGCGCAACCACAAAGGCATCATTGATGAGATGCAGGAGTAACGAGCCCTTCATTGCAGGCAACACAATGCCGGTCAACCACGGCACCAGATTGGTACTGGGAAATATCACCAGCAGGGTTATCAGAAACTGTTTCCAGCGTTTGGGCTGGCGTACATGGGGCGCGGGCGGCGTAAACCAGAATGCTGCTTCGGTGCGAATTTCAGTTTTGTCACCTTCAGCCAGCAGTGGAGCAATCTCTTCGACCAACACGCGGCGCGTATCGGACTGGGTCCAGCTATACAGATGATCAAGCGTGTCGAAGCGGATAATGATGTTCCACAGGTTGTTGCCATCTGCCGGGCGAATCACGTTCGCCCCGAGATGACCGGGAAATTCAGCCGCTACAGGCATGATTTTCCCCAGCCACTGCTCATACCGCTGCGCCTGCTCAGGTAGCAGAGTGTGAGTAATTACCAACGTCACATGTTTGTTCTGCGCCATGAAGGGTTCCTTGTTGACAGGAAACAGGCCGCTTAGGCCAGGAAAGCAATACACAAAATCATTCATGGTGCATCGAGGCGGCAAGGTTGTGGATCCCCGGGAGCTTACATAAGTAAGTGACCGGGGTACGCAAGCGAAGCCAACAAAGATGCAACATGAAGGATGACATGTATTTAAGCTTTACGTTCCGGCGCGCCATGCACCATGGTATAGGCATAATCCACGCCCATACCGTAGGCGCCGCTGTGCTCGCGTACCAGATCCATTACGGCGTCGTAGGTTTCTTTGCGGGACCAGTCGCGCTGGTACTCGAGAAGAACCTGTTGCCAGGTTACGGGTACGGCACCTGCCTGTACCATGCGGTCGATAGAACGCTCATGAGCATCTACGGACGTGCCGCCGGAGGTATCCGTTACCACATAAACTTCATAGCCTGCCTCCAGTGCCATCAGCGCCGGAAAAGTCAGGCATACTTCGGTCCACAGCGCGGAGATAATCAGTTTTTTACGCCCGGTCGCTTCCACTGCTTTCACAAACGCCGCATCTTCCCAGGAGTTCATTGAGGTGCGTTCAATGGGTTTGACATCAGGATGAACCGCTAACAATTCCGGCCAGATATATCCGCTAAAACTTTTGGTTTCTACAGAAGTATAAATCACCGGAACATTGAATATTTTCCCGGCTTTCGCTAATGCAACGGTATTATTTTTTAAAGTCTGGCGATCAATATTTGCCACACCGAATGACATTTGCGGCTGATGATCAATAAAAATAAGCGTAGAATTTTGAGGGTCAATCAGTTCCCGAATAGACATAGCACACCTTCTTAATCAATAAGTTAAAAGGCAACGGTCTGTATCTGCCGTCAGCAGCAGGATCCTGAATCAGAAAGCTTGTTGAGTATAGCGGGAAATTTCTAACGAGTTATTAAAGAAAACTTACCATCCTGTGAAACTATTAATTTTGTGTTGCGATATATCCTAAACAACATCAAAAAAATGCGCATGACTCATCTAATTTATTCACTGGCATTGTTTTTCTTCATTCGGTACAACAGAAGGGTTTAATTTTCAGGATATTTTCTGCTTATGCGCATTAATCTGGATGTTTTGCTTATTCTCGACGCTCTCGACAAACAGGGTTCATTTGCCGCAGCAGCCGAGTCGCTGTTTAAAACCCCTGCCGCACTCAGCTATATGATTCAGAAGCTGGAAAGCGATTTGAATATCGAGCTGCTTGACCGTTCCGGGCACCGGGCAAAATTTACCGATACCGGACAGATGATGCTGGAAAAAGGGCGTTTGCTGCTGAATGCGGCAAAAGATCTCGAAAAGCAGGCGGTACAGCTGAGTTCAGGCTGGGAAAAAGAGCTGGCAATTGCGCTGGACGACTCCTTCCCTTTCTCCGCGCTGTTGCCCATTATTGATGAATTTCATGCGCTGAATAAGCAAACTCGCCTCAGTTTTACCCACCATACGCTGGCGGGCTCCTGGGAGGAGCTGCCCATAATGGAGCCGATATTATTCTGGGGGCAATTAATGAACCGCCAACGTCTGCAGCCTGGTCCTATAAAATGCTCGGCACGTTGGACAATGTGTTTGTCGTTGCGCCTGAGCATCCGCTGGCCGCAGCAGCAGACGGCCTGACCAACGAACAGTTATGCCTGCATCGGGCGATTGTTATCAGCGACAGCGCCCGCTTCTGCCATCCGTTACAAACCAATCTGATGGAGGAACAGGCGCAAATCCGCGTCGATGACTTCCACAGTAAGGTGATGCTACTACGAGCCGGTATGGGCTGCGGATTTCTCCCCCGCCATATTGCCAGCCCGTGGCTTACCACGGGCGAGCTGGTGGAAAAAACGGTTATCTCATTTCGCCAAAAAGACGTGGCATATATGGCATGGCGCAATAACCGCGATGGGCTGGCACAGCGCTGGTGGCGGGAAACGCTGCTGGCAAGCCCGGAGATTGCGCGCTTATATCAATGACCTATCCATACCGAGGCGGAAATCGCCGGCAACGTCAGGATATCGTCGGCAAGCATGCCGTTGCCCTCTTTGTGCTGCCATTGACTCACGCTCAGTAATGGCGAGGCTGGCAGGACCACTTCACAAGCGTGGCCACGGTTAATCGCCACCAGTACGCGCTGTCGGTTTAGCACGCGAACAAACACCACCACGTTATCCTCGGCGTAAATCACCTGGCAACCACCGTGGCGCAGCGCCTGATTCTGGTGGCGTAGTTTTGCCAGCCGCTGATACAACGCCAGCAGAGTAGCGTCCTGTTTTTCAGGCTGCCACGGGAACGGTTTGCGACAAAACGGATCGTTGTTCCCGTCCAGCCCCACTTCGTCACCGTAGTAAATACAGGGCACGCCAGGCCAGGTAAACAGCCACACCACCGCTAGCGGTAACCGTGCGACGTCTTTACCGAGCAGAGATTTAAAGCGGGCGGTATCGTGGCTGTCGAGCTGATTAAACATCCGCAGCTGTTGCTGATGCGACAACCCCGCGCGGTAGTTATCCATCCACGCCATACAGGTCTGGGCATCAATGGATTGCGGATCGTATGAGATATCGGTATTGGCGAGGAATCCCCAGATGGGGAAAGTAAAGCCGCGATAGTTCATGGCGGCATCTTCTGCATCAGCCTGCAACCACTGGCGCGCATCGCCAAAATGCTCACCCACCACATACGCCTCTGGCTGGGTTTCTTTGGCCGCCTGCGTAATTCCGGCCACATGTTGTAGGTTGTTACGTGCGCCTCCGGCCTCTCCCAGCATGTGCACCACATCAAGACGCCAGCCGTCCATACTCCACGGCGCTTTCAGCCAGTGGCGGACGATACTGTCTTCACCACGATAAATTTCATTCACCAGGCTTTCCGAGGAAAAGTCCAGCTTAGGTAAGCTGGAATATCCCAGCCAGTCGAGCGCAACGCCGTCGGCTGAGAAATGATACCAGTCGCGCCAGGGGGATTCTGGATTATGGCACGCCCCGTCTGTCCCCCGATTATGTCGGTCAAACCAGGCGTGCGAATCGCCGCTATGGTTAAAGACGCCGTCGAGAATCAGACGCATGCCCTGCCGTTGGGTGTTGTGCCGCAGACGCAGTAGCGCCCTGTCGCCGCCAAATTGCGGATCAACATGACGGTAATCTTCGGTATCGTATTTATGCACGCTCGGGGCGGTAAATACAGGATTCAGGTACAGCGCCGTGACCCCTAACGTTTTCAGGTACGGTAGTTTTTCGCTGATGCCGTCCAAATCGCCGCCATAAAACGTGGAGCCACCGGCCTGAGCCGTAAGCGGTTCGTCCCATTCGCGCCGCACGATGTCGTGTCCGGCGGCGTGGTGGTAATAGACGTTATCCTGGCCCGCTTCACGCGACTGGCTGCGGGCAAAACGGTCCGGGAAAATTTGATAGAAAATCTGATCGGCAACCCACTGCGGACCGTTATCCGGCACATCAACCGCAAACTGCTCCAGACGCGCAGGCGGAAAACGGCTGAATCCCTGTGGGGTGAACCACAGCTGACGATCGAGCCAAAGTAATTTAAAGCTATAGCGTCGACGAGGCTGCCCGCTGGAGAGATCGATCGCCGCTCGCCACGCGGTCACACCCGGCTGCGGCTGGCTGCGCTGCTTGTGCATAGCCAGCGAAATCTCTTCGTTATCGTTTTCTGCGCGTAGCGTCACCCGCAGGGGTGGATTTTCCCCCGCCAACCATAATGTAATCGTCAGTTGATCTTTGTTTTGCTTAACAAATGGGGCAACCGGAAGGTGCCAGGCGTTCAACATCACGTATCCCCTTTGATGATAATGACGTCACCTTGCCATAGCGAAGTGCAGGATCACTCATCATCTTAACGTTTATTGGGGGAGGAGTTCGGGGGAGGAGAAAATTGCCGGGTAACGCAAAGCTACCCGGCAAAAATATTACTGTGCTTCAGCCAGTTGGCGCTCGCGACGGCGCTTGAATCCCCATCCGACCAGCAGCAGGACAATCCACGCAAAGCCGACGTACAGCGAAATGCGGGTATCCGGATGATAGCCGATGAGCGCGATGATAAAGACCAGGAAAATCAGGCCAACAACGGTCGTCGTTACCCCACCCGGAACTTTAAATTTCAGCGCTTTGACCTCATCCGGCGGCAGACGACGACGGAAAGCAATCTGCGACAACAGGATCATAATCCACACCCATACCGTGGCGAAGGTCGCCAAAGAGGCGATCACCAGGAAGACGTTTTCCGGCATGATGTAGTTAAGATACACCGCAAACAGCAGCGCGATAGTCATCACCATTACCGTTACCCACGGCACGCCACGACGCGACGTCTTGGCGAACATTTTCGGGGCACTGCCCTGCTCCGCCATGCCGTGTAGCATACGCCCCACTCCGAAGACGTCAGAGTTAATAGCCGACAGCGACGCAGTCAGAACCACAAAGTTGAGGATCCCGGCAGCAAAAGTAATGCCCATATGCTGGAACGTCATAACGAACGGGCTACCGTCGGTACCCACCTGGTTCCACGGGTAGATAGACATAATGACGAACAGCGTCCCCACATAAAATACCAGGATACGCATTGGTACGGAGTTGATGGCGCGCGGAATAGATTTTTCCGGGTCTTTGGCTTCGCCTGCGGTAATCCCGATAATCTCAATCCCGCCATAGGCAAACATCACCATTTGCAGCGACATCACCATGCCGAGCCAGCCGTTGCTGAAGAAGCCACCGTTGCTCCATAAGTTATGGATACCGGTTGGTTGCCCGCCGTTGCCAATCCCCCAAATGATGATACCGAAACCGGCGACAATCATGATGATAATGGTGGCGACTTTGAAGAACGAGAACCAGAACTCCAGCTCACCAAACACCTTCACGCTCATCAGGTTGATGGCGCAGATAATCAGCACCACGCTGAGTACCCAAATCCAGTGCGGTACCGCCGGGAACCAGACGCCCATGTATATGCCGAAGGCTGTCACGTCGGCAATGGCGACAATCAGGATTTCAAAACAGTAGGTCCAGCCGGTAATGTAGCCTGCCAGCGGTCCGAGGTTTTCCTGCGCGTAGCGCGAGAAGGAGCTGGCTGCCGGGTTATGAACAGACATTTCGCCCAGCGCACGCATAATAATGTACGCCGCGACACCGCCGATAATATAGGCCAGCAATACGCTTGGCCCCGCCATTTTGATAGCGTCGGCCGAGCCGTAAAACAGCCCGGTACCAATTGCTGAACCTAATGCCATAAAGCGGATGTGCCGGGTGCTCAGCCCACGCTTTAGCTTGTTATTACTTTCCATCGATTCCTAACCTGTTAACACAATAAAAAAACCACGGGGCCATGTTAATAGCCCCGTGGTTAAAACTTATTGTCAGTGATATTAGTGTGCGCTGGAGGTCACTTGTCGACCCGCGGCGCGATCCCAGATAACTGCCAGGACCACCATCACGACTGTTGGCATCAACCACGCCAGCCCCTGCTCCGCCAGCGGTAAACGCTGGGTCCAGGCCGGTAACACGTCGCCAATTGCAGAAGCTTTAATGCCATCAAGGATACCAAAAATCAGGCTGATAAACATCGCAGGTGCAATGACGCGGGAAGAATTATGCCACCATGAGCGGGTAAAGCTTAATACAACCAGTGCGATACATGGCGGATAGATAGCCGTCAGCACCGGAATAGAGATCTGAATCAGATGGCTCAGACCCAGGTTGGAAACCACCATCGAGAAGCCGCCGAGGATAAATACCAGCGTACGATAAGACAGTGGAACGTACTGGGCAAAGAACTCTGCGCACGCACAGGTCAGGCCAACCGCGGTGACCAGACAGGCGATGAAAATCAGCGCCGCCAGCAGGAAGCTTCCTGCACCGCCAAAGGTGTGCTGAACATACGCATGCAGAATCGCCGCGCCGTTAGCAGACTGATCGACCAGAATCGCGCTATCTGAACCCAGACGGAACAGCGCGAGATACAGCAGCGTTAAGCCCACACCCGCCATTAAACCCGCCCAAACGGTGTAACGGGTCAGCAGACGCGCTTCAGTAACACCACGCGAGCGAGCGGCGTTAACGATAACAATACCAAACACCATCGCGCCCAGCGTATCCATGGTCAGATACCCGTTCACGAAGCCATTAGAAAACGCCGCAGTTTGATAGGCTTCCATCGCATTACTGATCGGGCCAGCTGGCCAGATGATTGCAGCGACAGACAGGACCACCAGTGCCAGAATTTTCAGCGGTGCCAGGAAATTGCCCACCGTATCCAGCAGTTTGCCCGGATAAAGCGAAACCAGAATGACAATCGCGAAATAGATAACGCTATAGATAAACAGCGGCAGCGCAGAGTCACCAGTCAGCGGTGCAATCCCGACTTCGAAAGAGACCGTCGCGGTACGCGGGGTAGCAAATAACGGCCCAACGGCCAGATAGCAAACGGTCGCCAGCAGCAGACCGGCAACTTTACCGATAGGCGTGCTCAGTCGGTCCACACCACCGCCGACTTTCGCCAGCGCGACAACGGTAAGTACCGGCAGGCCAACGGCCGTAATCAAAAAGCCAAAAGCCGCAGTCCAGACGTGTTCACCTGCCTGCAAACCAACCATTGGGGGGAAGATGATGTTACCTGCACCAACGAACAGTGCAAATGTCATAAATCCCAAAGCGATAATATCGCGCGATTTTAACTGATGGGTCATAAAGTCTTACTGCCTGTGGATGTGGTGTTGAAAATAGTAAATTTTTGCCTTTCCCTGGGGGACAATACAGCGGCATTTTTGCTCAATTCCAGCGGGAAACACTCCCGACCTGGCGCGGCGAAGAATAGTTTTTCGATTTACCGCGTAAATGCAGTCGGTATGACAGCACCTGGAGCGCAATTTAAACGCTTATAACGTTTTAAAGCAAGGTGGGATCCAAAAACCAGAACAATATAGCGATATGAAAAATAGGGTTAGCACAAAACACCATTTCATGGAAAAAGGTATGGGTAATAGTTCGAACAAAAAACAATCAAACGTCGTGAAATTCAGGAGGCATCTATTGACCACATAAAAAAAACCAGCTTGCGCTGGCTTTTGGAAAGATTATCTTACGAATACGTCTTAGCCGTTACTTTTGGCAATGAAACGTTCCGGGATCATGAAACTAAATCGCGTCCCTTTGCCTGGTTCGCTTTCGATGTTCAAACGGCTGTCGTGATGATGCAGCGCATGTTTCACAATAGCCAGACCCAGCCCGCTACCGCCCGTTTGTCGCGATCTCGCCTTATCCACACGATAAAAACGCTCGGTCAAACGTGGTATATGCTCGGGGGCAATGCCCGGACCGTTGTCTTCCACGCAAAACTCCGCCCCCGACGCCACATGCTGCCAGCGTACGGTAATGTGCGTTCCCGCTGGTGTGTGGTTCACCGCGTTGTACACGAGATTCGAGATAGCGCTACGCAACTGCTCCTCGTTGCCTCGCACGTTCAGGCTGTTATCGACATCAAAGGTAAACGTATGTTTATGCTGGCTCAGGGTTTGCGCTTCGTGCTCGATCACGCGCAGCATCATGGGCACGTCGACTTTCTCATTCAGCTGCAACGTCGGCGCAGCTTCAATTTTTGACAGCGTCAGCAGCTGCTTCACCAGGCCTTCCATACGGTACGTTTGTTCGCGCATGGTATGCAGCGCTTTTTCGCGCGTTGTCCCTTCCAGCGGATGCTCCTGCATCATTTCCAGGTAACCTTGCAGCACCGTCAGCGGTGTGCGCAGCTCATGGCTGGCGTTGGCGAAAAAGTTACGCCGTGAACCTTCCAGTTGGTGCATCTGGGTAACGTCGCGCGCCACCATCAACAATTGCTTATCGGTATAGGGCATCACGCGAATTTCCAGATGCCGTCCGGTATTGAGCACCAGATTGATTGGCCGGCTAAAATCGCGCGTTTTCAGATATTGTGTAAATTCCGGGTAACGCAGCAGGTTAAGAATATTTTGCCCGCTATCGTCCGGCCAGCGCAGTCCCAGAACCTGCTGAGCCAGTCCGTTACACCAGAAGATACCGCCTTCTTCGGTGGTCAACACCACCGCGTCGGGTAGGGATTCCGCCCCGCTGCGAAAACGTTTAATCAGGTTACCCAGTTCTCGACGGCGCTTTTTGTTGCGAAGCTGCATTTGATGCAGCCCATATAACAACGGCTCCCAACTGCCTCGCCCCGGCGGCGGCGTCATACTTCTGTCTACCCATAACCACCAGGACAAACGTAATAAATTCCAGAAATGCCAGATAAGCAGGCCCGTTACCGACGCCAGTAAAAACCAGGGCAGGTAACCGAAAAAAGCGCTAAGGATAAATGCCGGTATGCAGCACAGGATCAGCTCCAGTACCAACCTTTTCCATGACAATCGTTCTAGCAAACGTCTTACTCCATAAACGGCCTAATCCATCAGGCCCTGATTCTTGTCAGTCAAAAGCGGGTCGAAAAACGATATCCCGTCCCGCGAACTGTCTGCACCATACGATCGTGTCCGCTGTGCTCCAGCGCTTTACGTAAGCGGCGGATATGCACATCCACTGTCCGGTCTTCTACGTAGACATTGGTTCCCCAGACATGATTGAGGAGTTGTTCACGACTGTATACGCGTTCGGGGTGAGTCATAAAGAAGTGCAACAGTTTGAATTCGGTCGGCCCCATATCCAGCGGTTCTTCGCCGGTCATCACGCGATGCGAAGTGGGATCAAGACTCAGCCCCTGCATCTCAATAACCTCTTCCACCGCCATGGGGGAAATTCGACGCAGCACAGCTTTAATACGCGCCACCAGCTCCTTGGGAGAAAACGGCTTGGTAATATAGTCATCCGCACCGGTTTCCAGACCCCGGACGCGATCTTCCTCTTCTCCCCTCGCCGTCAGCATCATCACGGGGATGTCCCGCGTCATGGCTTCGCGCTTGAGATGCTTAATAAACTGTAGACCCGAGCCGCCGGGAAGCATCCAGTCAAGCAGGACGAGATCCGGCCAGGGTTCATTGAGTTGGTTCACAGCACTGTCATAGTCTTCGGCTTCTACGGGTTGAAAACCGTTTTGCTCGAGCACGAAGCAGACCATTTCACGAATTGGAGCTTCATCTTCTACGACCAGAATACGTCTCGCCATGATTTGCCCTGTTTATAATTAAATCGTTTGCCATCAATACGGTGCCATTATGCGTCAGTTTTATGACAGATTTATGAAAAGATAGTCCAGGTTTAACGCAGCCAGACGAATTATGACAGCCCGGAGACAAGATATTACCGTCCTTGAAAGGTTATAATCCCCGCCACTGTTTTATCGTCATGGAACTCTTATGCGCATCCTTCACACGTCTGACTGGCATCTGGGCCAAAATTTCTACAGCAAGAGCCGCGCCGCTGAACATCAGGCCTTTCTCGACTGGCTGCTGGAAACGGCACAATCCCAGCAGGTGGATGCCATTATTGTGGCGGGCGATATTTTCGATACCGGCTCACCGCCAAGCTACGCCCGTGAGCTGTATAACCGTTTTGTCGTCAATTTGCAGCAAACTGGCTGTCATCTGGTCGTGCTGGCAGGCAACCACGATTCCGTCGCCACGCTCAATGAATCCCGCGATATTCTGGCGTTTCTCAACACCACGGTCGTTGCCAGCGCCGGCCATGCGCCGCAGGTGCTGCCGCAACGTGATGGCACGCCGGGAGCGATCCTGTGTCCGGTTCCTTTCTTACGACCACGTGACATCATTACCAGCCAGGCCGGGCTAACCGGACAAGAAAAACAGCAGCATCTGCTGGGGGCAATCACCGACTATTACCAGCAGCAGTATCAGGACGCCTGCACGCTGCGTGGCGAGCGAAACCTGCCCATCATTGCGACCGGGCATTTGACCACCGTTGGCGCCAGTAAAAGTGACGCCGTACGTGACATTTATATCGGTACGCTGGACGCCTTCCCGGCGCAAAACTTTCCACCTGCGGACTACATCGCACTGGGGCATATTCACCGGGCGCAGGTTATCGGCGGGACGGACCATATTCGCTACTGCGGTTCACCGATTGCCCTCAGTTTTGACGAGTGCGGCAAAAGCAAATGTGTACATCTGGTGAGTTTCGAAGCGGGGAGACTCAGCGCCGTTGAAAATCTCACCGTACCGGTCACCCAGCCGCTTGCGGTACTGAAAGGCGATTTAGCCGCCATTACCGCCCAGCTTGAACAGTGGCGTAACGTGCCACAAGAGCCGCCGATATGGCTGGATATTGAAATCACCACCGACGACTATCTGCATGACATGCAACGTAAGATCCAGGCCTTAACCGAAGATTTACCGGTCGAGGTGTTATTGGTGCGCCGCAGTCGGGAACAACGTGAACGTATTATGGCCAATGAACGACGCGAAACGTTAAGCGAGCTAAGCGTAACGGAAGTTTTTGACCGCCGCCTGGCGCTGGAAGAGCTCGAGGAGCCTCAGCGTGAGCGGTTGAATCAGCTGTTTAGCGCAACCTTACACACGCTTGCCGGGGAGAGTGAAGCATGAAAATTCTCAGCCTGCGCCTGAAGAACCTCAACTCCCTGAAGGGAGAATGGAAAGTCGATTTCACAGCAGAACCTTTTGCCAGCAACGGGTTGTTCGCCATTACCGGGCCAACGGGCGCGGGGAAAACCACCCTGCTGGACGCGATTTGCCTCGCCCTGTACCACGAAACACCGCGCCTGAATACCGTGTCACAGTCGCAAAACGACCTGATGACTCGCGATACCGCGGAGTGTCTGGCCGAAGTTGAGTTTGAGGTGCGCGGCGAAGCCTACCGCGCATTCTGGAGCCAGAACCGGGCGCGCAATCAGCCCGAGGGCAACCTGCAGGTCCCGCGCGTAGAGCTAGCCCGCTGCGCTGACGGTAAAATCCTCGCCGATAAAGTCAAAGACAAGCTGGAGATGACAGCCGAGCTTACCGGGCTGGATTACGGGCGTTTTACCCGTTCGATGCTGCTGTCTCAGGGCCAGTTTGCCGCCTTTCTTAATGCCAAACCGAAAGAGCGCGCCGAGCTTCTGGAAGAGTTAACTGGTACTGAGATCTACGGCCAAATCTCCGCCATGGTGTTTGAAAAGCACAAGTCGGCGCGTACGGAGCTGGAAAAACTGCAGGCCCAGGCCAGCGGCGTGGCGCTGTTAGCACCAGAGCAGGTGCAGTCCCTGACGGAAAGTTTGCAGGTACTTACTGACGAAGAAAAACAATACCTTACCAGCCAACAAATCCAGCAACAGCACCTCAACTGGCTTATTCGGCAAAATGAGCTTCAGACGGACATAAACCGCCACCAGCAGGCATTACAGGCAGCACTTCAGGCGCAAGAAGACGCGCAGCCGCAGCTGGCAGCGCTGAGCCTGGCGCAGCCGGCCAGAGCATTGCGCCCTCACTGGGAGCGAATCCAGGAACAAACGGCTACTATCGAGCGTACGCGCCAGAAGATTCAGGAAGTGAATACTCGCTTACAAAGCAGCTTAGCGCTGCGCGGGCGCATCCGTCAGCAGGCGCACACGCAGTCAGCCGCTATGCTGGCCGAACAACAGACGTTAACCCACTGGCTGAACGAGCATGACCGCTTCCGCTTATGGAGTAGCGAACTGGCTGGCTGGAAAGCGCTGCTGGCGCAACAGTCCGACGCCAGCACCCAGCTACGCCAGTGGCAGCAGCTGCGGGAGAATGACACACGTAAGCTCGATGCACTGGCGCTTCCTGCGCTGACCCTTTCGCCGCAGGAAGTGACAGAAGCGCTGGCGCAACATGTGCAGCTTCGTCCGCTACGCCAGCGGCTCAGTAATCTGCTCGGGCAAATCGCCCCGAAGCAAAAGCAGCTGGCACAGTTACGCACTACGCTTGTACAACGTCAGCAAGAGCTGACCCAGCGCAACGCGGTACTCGCCGAGAAACGCCAGCGCTATAAAGATAAAAACCAGCAGCTTACCGATGTGAGACTCATTTGCGAACAGGAAGCCCGCATCAAAGATCTGGAAAGCCATCGGGCATTACTGGAATCCGGCAAACCTTGTCCGCTTTGTGGCTCTACTACACATCCGGCTATCGAGCGTTACCAGACGCTTGAGCTGAGCGTAAATCAGGCACGACGTGAAGCGCTGGAAAAAGAGGTCAAAACGCTGGCCGATGAGGGCTCAACCCTGCGCGGGCAGCTTGAGGCGATAACGCAGCAACTTCAGCGCGATGAACACGAAGCACAGAGGCTTTCTCAGGAGGAGCAAGCACTTACTCAAGAGTGGCTGACCGTCACCGCCAGTCTCAACGTATCGTTACAACCACAGGATGACATTGCCCCGTGGCTGACCGCTCAGGAAGAGTACGAACAACAGCTTCACCAGTTAAGCTTGCGTCATACCCTGCAGGCGCAAATCGCCGCGCATACCGAACAGATTACTCAACTCCAACAGCATATTGACCAGCGCCAGGCGACGTTAACCTCAGAGCTGGATCGTCATGGTCTGGCCCTTCCGCCCGAGGATGAAGTCTCCTCATGGTTAAGCGAACGGGCGAACGAAGCGCAAATGTGGCAACAGCGCCAGAATGAACTGACCGAGATACAGGCCCGGATTGCCCAACTTGCGCCGCTGCTGGAAACGCTGCCTGAATCTGAGGCGCTTTCTGAAATCATTGAGGATCTGTCGCTGGAAAACTGGCGGCAGGTGCACGACGATTGCCTCTCTTTACAGGGACAGTGGCAAACCTTGCAGCAGCAGGAAGCACAGGACGTTCAGCGCGCTGCAGACATTCAGGCGCAGTTTGATGCCGCATTACAGGCCAGCATCTTTGACAACCGTGACGCCTTTATTGCCGCCCTGCTGGATGAAGAGACCTTCAACCGTCTTGAGCTGTTGAAACAATCGCTGGAAAACCAGCAACAACAGGCACAAACGCTGCTTAATCAGGCCCAGCAGGCGCTGGTGACTCATCAACAGCAGCAACCAACCGGGGTGGATCTCACGCTCACGGCACAACATCTTCGCGACACGCTGGCGCAGCTCACCCAACTGCTGCGGGATAACACCACTCGTCAGGGAGAAATTCGCCAGCAGCTCAGGCAGGATACTGAAAACCGCCAGCAGCAGCAGGCGCTGATGCAGGAGATTGAAAAAGTCGCGCAGCAGGTCGAAGACTGGGGCTATCTGAATGCGCTGATCGGCTCGAAAGAGGGAGATAAGTTCCGCAAATTTGCCCAGGGGCTGACGCTGGATAACCTGGTCTGGCTTGCCAACAACCAGTTAACCCGTCTGCACGGTCGCTATTTGTTGCAGCGCAAAGCCAGCGAAGCGCTGGAGCTGGAAGTGGTCGATACCTGGCAAGCCGATGCGGTGCGTGACACGCGTACGCTCTCCGGCGGCGAGAGCTTCCTGGTGAGTCTGGCGCTGGCGCTGGCATTGTCCGATCTGGTCAGCCACAAAACACGAATTGACTCCCTGTTCCTCGACGAAGGCTTCGGCACGCTGGACAGCGAAACGCTGGATACCGCGCTGGACGCACTGGATGCACTCAACGCTACCGGTAAAACCATTGGCGTGATCAGCCACGTCGAAGCAATGAAAGAACGCATTCCGGTGCAAATCAAAGTGAAAAAAATCAACGGGCTGGGCTACAGCAAACTCGACAACACTTTCAGAGTGGAATGACGCTGATTTTTCGACGTATTGATATTGCCGACAAGATCGGCAATATCATTCCCTGCATATTATTCTTACGCTTAAAAAATAACCGCTAGCGGTAAATCATATCAAAGGTCGCCGTGGCGTTGATTTCGCCGGCCCGCAAGTTCTCATTTAAACGTATGACGTGAGCTTTAAACGGCAGAGCGACGCTCCCTTCTGCACCATTTTTTATCGTGGACAGGAGCTCGCCAAAATTCACTAACCGATCGTTATATAAAATTTGTACACCGACACCTTGCGCAGACGTCGGAGAATCAAGATCATTTAATGTCAGAATAGTGCTATCGCCTGCTGCCGTTGTACCAGAAAATAATACATTGACATTGGTATCCTGATCGCACGTCAAATCAATTTTAAAATCAACCGCATCACCAGTATCACCCGGGTTATTCAGGCTGACAGTTTTAAAGTAACGCCCCAAATTAACAGAAATATTCTTACTATTAAGTACACAACTGGCACTGTTAACTACCACATCTGCATCGGTAAAGTTAATATGAAGTTGGGCGGCGGATTCATATATTCGGGAAGCACTAAATCGTGATAATTGCAAGGGAGTATCTGTAATAGGTTGCCCGGTTGAGATTAATCGCACCTCAAACATTGCCGATACATTTGTGTATTCACACCCCTTACATGTTTTATTACCCTCGGCCTTTGCCGGAGAATAAAAAATACGGGCATCACTTGGTGAGTAGCTTTTGCCACTATCAACAGACAACCACCAAATTTTAATCCCAATGCCTGGGTTATTCGTCTGATAAACATATTCTTCAACACCATTTACCAGCGTCAATGATGAGTCATCATATCCACGATAGATTGGGTGCACCCCATTACAAAATATATCCGATTGATTTGGAGCACTAAGATAACCGCTATCCCATAGGACAGTTCCTGCAGGGACATCGCGCTGAGCGTTAATAGTCGGAACGGTGACCGTATAGGTTGCAGCTGTCGTATCATTTTTATAATAACATGAAGCATAACTTACCACTGACCAGTTTAGTACAAAAAATACAATCACATACCTAATGAAGGATATCATTATCACTTTCACCTTTATTTACACTCTGCCGCTAATATAGCAACGGTTTTGTTGGTAAGTTCATCGGCAGGAATAGCAATCTGCGCGGTACACTGCTGTGTTGCTTTCTCACCCCACTTCACCATAACGCGATCGCCTGCCGATACACCGGTTAAATAAACCTGTCCATTATCACCCACGATACTGGCATAATTTTTTTCGTTTTCCCCTGCCAATGCCGCAAGCGCGCCGAAAGGAACGTTATTTCCATTATGTTGTAGCGTTAACAAAACACGTATACCGGTGCGTGCAGAAAATGTTGCCAGTGTGACCGCACCACGCGAAGGAATCACCTGTTTGACGGGCTCCTCAATATCAACCTGCGGGTTACTTGCCGTATTCAATATAATGTTATTCGTTCGATAGGGTGAGGCATATGGAATAACAGCGTAGCCATAGGAATCAGTATATACGCCGGTACTGTTTTCTACTTTAATATCAGGCCCATCGTCGGCATCCACTAAGGTCACCGTTTCAGGTAGCGACTGTGCTAAAGTAAACCCGCCAGCATGGCCGATAATCCCACCTTGTAACTTATAATTCACTTGCCTGCTGTTGTTGTCATAATTGTACCCACCAGAAACAGAGCCAAATGAGCCTTGCCAGGTGGCATTCATACTTCCATTCTCCCCCATTCCATTATTCCCCCAGGACTGCTGGAGATTATAATTGAGGTTATCATCCTGCAATGCAGTACCACTGATCCCAATCAGATGTTGCTGACTACGATGACGGTTATCTGTATAAGTATAATTCGCCCAGGCACTGGGTAACCATTTATCTAAGGGAATACTGACAGTAAATGAAACCTGCTCATCACGATGTGAGGTTGGCGTTTGCGTCAACGAATAGTTGAGCATAAATCGGATCCGTTCCCAGTTCTGGTTATAACCGACAGAAACCGTGCGCTCATAACCCGCCAGCCCCCAGTAATCTTGCTGATAACCGGAGAGATAGAAAGAACCTAGCTCATTCAGGCTCTGGCTGATATTTACCTGAAAGCGGCTACGACGGTTATTGGTATTGCGATAAGCATAAAAACTGTCGTCATCAATATCGTTAGTTCGGTTATTTAACGTTTCCGTAAACGTATAAAAATTACGGGTAGAGTATCGATAACTCGCAAGCGTAAGATTGGTGTTGGTCGTATCAATATTCTTCGCATACTGGGCACGATAAGACATCCCCTGCCAGACGTTATCAGCCACTTCGCTTCTGGCCGTTGTGGCATCAAACGATAACGCGCCAAAATCATGAAGATCAATACCAAAACCTAATGCCGCGGAACGATAAAAATCACTGCCCAACACGCCGCTATACACGGTAAAACCATAAGGCAACCCATAGATAAGTTGCGCTTCGACCAGATTAGGATCCTCTGATGTATCATTATTTTGGTAATGCCCGGCGGCAACGCTATATTGCAATGCCCCCTGTCGCTGCATGATAGGTAAAGAAGACGACGTCTGAACGAAGCTACGCTCACTCCCATCGGCCTCCGTGATTGTTATATCAAAATCACTGCCGGAAGATACCTGCGGTACATCCGTAATTTCAAACGCCCCTGCGCTGACATAGGTTTGATAGAGAGTGTAGCCATTTTGCTTAATGGTCACCTTAGCATCGCTTTTCGCAATTCCCCGGATCACCGGCGCAAACCCTTGTTGGCTATAGGGCAGCATAGCGGTATCTGTTTGCAGACGAATACCACGAATCGGAAGGCTGTCAAAAATATCTCCCGCAGTAGAGCTATCGCCGAGCGTAAGTTGGCTACGCAGGCGCTTTATATCCCGCTGAATATACGTCGAAATGTTTTCCCAACCATCTCCGCTTTGGTAATTTCCATTGTTTCGTATGCGCCACGGCCCTACATTCAGTCCACTGTTTAAACTCAGGTAATTTTGTGTCGACGAGCCCTGAGAGCTGTAGTGTGTTTTAGAGCCGCTATAGTAATAACCCAACAGGGCAGCAGGTATCCCATCATCCCAATTATCAGGGTCGATATACCCCTGCACTTCCTGATTAACAGCAACTTGCGGAACACGAATATCCAGCCGTTGTTGCTGAGTGGAGAAAGTCCAGGAAGCCTCTTCAATGTAACGTCCGATATCATCAACCGTGGCGTCATCAGACATCGTTTTCATCAATGGCATTTTGCTGACATTGACGCCATAGGCGGCCAGTTCTGATTTTTTTAACACGGGAATGAGTGCGGTATGGGCTTCATTAAGCACATACGTCACATTCTTTTTTTCAACAAAATGATTATTAAAATAAACAGAACTGAGGTAGACGCCTGGTGCAAGCGCATTATCGTCTAAAAAAGTACGGATCGCCTCTGCGCTGTCTATTGGGGAATCAAAACGTAGCGCATCAATATTAAACTCATCATCAGCAACTTGTGATTCAGCGATACAAAACGGACTACACAACATCAATGCGGCGGCAATAGCTGATAATTTCAATGAGAGAATTTCATGATAATTATTGATAGGCCGCATATTGTGGATATCCTTATCCGCCGAATTTAAAGTGACTTTTCCTGTTCGGAAGTGGCATTACCGTAGTCGTCAATTGCGCTCCACCGAACAGACTTAGCGTTCCCACCCGGTAGGGAATAGATCATTTTTGAATAGGGTGAAATCATCATAGACACAGCAGAAAGCGTATCTTTCGGCGGCTTTACCTCTTTGCCGTCAACGGTCATATTATGCAAAGAAATATAGTATGCCGTCGGGTTATCCACAGCCAAACGTCTACCTGAAACCGAAAATATCAGGCTTTTGTATGCTTCTTGCGCGTCGCTTTTATTTAATCCCTTTGGTCGCCATATCAGCTTAATACGACTGCGGGTAGCCAATTGTAGCTTACTTTGTTGTACTAACACTTTAGGCGTCGCTTCGATAGACTTGATATTAGCCCAAAAAATTTGTTCACGATCTTTTGTCAGGATGCCATTTTTATCGACTGAGATAAAATGCAGGATATTTGTCTGTCCGCCAATAAGTTTAAATAACGGAGGAGTAATAATAAGAGGAGGCTTACTTTTATCATTCTTATCGAAGTTATCAACCCATGCCTGAACAAGCTGATTTCCATTACCCGTATTTTTTACTGTTGCCTGAACTTCATCCACATCTCCAGGATAAATAATACGCGTATTACTAATTTGCACCCCCGCCGAAGCAGTGTTTTGAAAAAGAATGAATATTGCTGAAAACAGCAAACCAGAAATGTTGAGATTCATCATTCATCCCTTATGGCTAAATCTCGAAAAGAATTACAGGACATACCCTGATTATCCTATGGCATATCCTGTCTGAACTTACGTCACACCCACTCTACGTCCCTTATGGATAGTAAATGGTATAGGTTGTGGTTGCGGCAAACTCGCCGCCTTTGATACTCGCCGGATCAACGGTTGCCACAACTTTTGATGTGAAGTTAAACGTCAGGTCATTTTCTTCGCTTGCCCCGGTCGTTTGAGCAAAAGCAGAGTTCGCTTCGTCGTTAAAAACGACTTTATCATTGCTGGCATCAGCGCCATAAACCACAATACCAACACCGGTATCAACGCCGCCAGTAAGCGCTTTCAGCTGCGTATTTTCCGTTGCGGTATCACCTGCAAAGGTCAGGTTTACCACAGTATTTGCCGGGCACTTAGTCAATTTAATTGCAAATGGCTGAACCTGAGACGCTTCTTCGCCAATACCAGCAAAGGCGTTCGTCCCCAGCGGGGTAAAGGGTACCTGAACATCTTCGCTGTCTGTATCAACCTGGCAAGGTGGGTTAATAATAGTACCGGTAAAAGTGACGGTGCCCTGGTCATCAGTTAAGTCTGCCGCATGCGCAACATTGATAGCCGCAACAAGCAACAAAGAGGCAGAAAGGAGTACTTTCTTTTTCATGTAAAATTTCCCTATAATATATTTTATTATCTTTCGAATGCTGTCTCTGAAATTCCCGCCAAAGACTTTTGCATATAAAAATCCCAAACAGTCCTCAGAAGAGGTCCGAAAGATAGAATCTTATGCGTTCTAACCCAATGGATATTGTGGTCGGCATATATAATATAATATGATTTTTATTTCATCAATAGCACAAAGACAAAAAACAATACCATTATAAAACAGTAAGTTAAAATAAATTAATCACACAAAGAAAAACAATATTTAAATAATTTATAGCTATGCGTTTTATATATAAAAAATAAATCACTATCGATTCATATTCGTTATGAATACAACAACCCATTCCCAACCAGAAACCGCCCATCAATAAAACATTATTTTAGTGTATTTTATATATTGAAAAGACTACAATTCCGAGTCCGTATGTTATCGGCATCTAACATGCAAATAATTGCTTTCAAGAATAATTGCAATCGTTCGTTCAGACTTCACAAATATGATAGCATTAGCCCTACTTAGCTGTTGTTGCTGTGTATGACAGGTGGTATGAAAAAAGTCATTTTCTCTTTAGCCCTGGGGACGTTTGGGCTGGGCATGGCCGAGTTTGGCATCATGGGTGTACTCACCGAATTGGCGCGGGACGTGGGAATCTCCATTCCTGCCGCTGGCCATATGATTTCGTTTTACGCCTTTGGCGTGGTGCTTGGCGCGCCCATTATTGCACTCTTTTCCAGCCGCTTTTCGCTCAAGCATATTCTGCTGTTTCTGGTCACGCTGTGTGTGATTGGCAACGCCATTTTCACCCTCTCCTCCTCGTATTTTATGCTGGCGGTGGGCAGGCTAGTTTCAGGCTTCCCGCACGGCGCCTTTTTTGGCGTTGGCGCAATTATCCTGTCGAAGCTCGCCCGCCCGGGAAAAGTCACCGCCGCCGTCGCGGGCATGATTTCGGGTATGACCGTTGCCAATCTGGTTGGCATTCCCGTCGGCACCTGGCTGAGTCAGGAATTTAGCTGGCGCTATACGTTCCTGCTGATTGCCGTCTTTAATATCGCCGTGATGGTCTCGGTCGCTTTTTGGGTGCCCAACATCAGCGATGAAGCAAAAGGAAACCTGCGCGAACAATTTCACTTTTTGAAAAGCCCCGCCCCGTGGCTCATTTTCTCCGCCACCATGTTTGGTAACGCCGGGGTTTTCGCCTGGTTTAGCTACGTCAAACCATACATGATGTTCATCTCCGGCTTTTCCGAAGCGCTGATGACCTTCATCATGATGCTGGTAGGATTA
Organism: Citrobacter sp. Cpo069; assembly: GCF_030332785.1. Taxonomy (NCBI): domain Bacteria; kingdom Pseudomonadati; phylum Pseudomonadota; class Gammaproteobacteria; order Enterobacterales; family Enterobacteriaceae; genus Citrobacter; species Citrobacter sp. Cpo069. The sequence continues at coordinate 105,064 of NZ_JAOWHD010000037.1, read as the reverse complement.
GGAATGGTGTTGGGAAATCTGCTGAGCGGTCGGCTGTCTGGTCGCTATACGCCGCTGCGCATTGCGGTGATAACCGACTTCGTGATTGTGCTGGCTCTGCTGTTACTCTTTGCCTTTGGCGGGATCAAAGCCGCGTCACTGACCTTCGCCTTTATTTGCTGCGCGGGCCTGTTTGCCCTGTCGGCACCGCTGCAAATTTTATTGCTGCAAAATGCTAAAGGAGGGGAGCTGCTGGGTGCGGCTGGCGGGCAAATTGCCTTTAACCTCGGCAGCGCGATTGGCGCTTACTGCGGTGGCATGATGCTGATGCTGGGCTTTGCCTACAACTACGTGACGCTGCCGGCGGCACTGCTGTCGTTTTCTGCGATGTCGTCACTGCTGCTGTACGGTCGCCTGAAGCGCGCAGTACCCCAGATGACACACGCTGCCGGATAGCATCTGCGCTACCCGGCTACGCGAACCTTACTCCTGCGGCCACAGCCAGGCCGCACCGCGTACGCCACTGGAATCCCCGTGTAGCGCCTTGCGTAGAGGCGTTTCGCATTCGCCGCCAAAGACAAACTGCTTAATCAACGTCGGAACGTTTTGATACAGTCGGTCGACATTGCTCATTCCGCCCCCCAGCACAATGACGTCCGGATCGAGAATATTCACCACATGTGCCAATGATTTCGCCAGACGACGCTCATAGCGGCTCAACGCCTGCTCCGCAGGAGCATCCTGCGCAGTAACAAGGCTGATAATTTCATTGCCTTTGAGCTGCTTACCGCTCAGACGCTGGTAGTCGGTGGCAAAGCCGGTCCCGGAAATGAAGGTTTCAATGCAGCCTTGTTTACCGCAATAACAGGGGACTTCCTGTCGGAAACACAGCTCATCTTCGTCCATCCATGGCAGCGGATTATGCCCCCACTCGCCCGCGGTACCGTTGCCACCCGTGTGCGCCCGACCATTCAGTGCCACGCCTGCGCCACATCCAGTGCCGATAATCACCGCAAACACGGTTTGCGCCCCGGCCGCCGCACCATCCACCGCTTCTGAAACCGCCAGACAGTTGGCATCATTTGCCAACCGCACTTCACGATTCAGACGCGAACTCAGGTCTTTGTCAAAAGGTTGTCCGTTAAGCCAGGTCGAGTTGGCATTCTTTACCACCCCGGTGTAGGGCGAGATTGAACCTGGAATGCCCATTCCCACGGTTCCCGTCTGCCCGGTGGCGTTTTCCGCCATCTCCACCAGCGTGGCGATGGTTTCTATCGTTTGCCGATAATCATCACGCGGCGTGGGCAGGCGATGGCGAAAAAGCTGCTCGCCCGCATCGCCAAGCGCAATAACTTCCGTTTTCGTACCGCCCAAATCGATACCTATACGCACTGTTTGCTCCTCTTCCCGATTAACAATGCAAGCATAGCGACAATTCGCTATCATGCCCGCTGGATTTAACGACAAGGCCGTGGAAATTATCATGCTGTGGTTCAAAAATTTAATGGTTTACCGTCTTAGCCGCGATGTTTCTTTGCGAGCCGAAGAGATGGAAAAACAGCTGGCATCAATGACGTTCACCCCTTGCGGTAGCCAGGATATGGCAAAAATGGGCTGGGTTCCGCCGATGGGATCGCACAGCGATGCATTAACGCATACCGCCAATGGCCAAATTATTATCTGCGCCCGCAAAGAAGAAAAAATTCTGCCGTCGCCGGTTATCAAACAGGCGCTGGAAGCCAAAATATTCAAACTGGAAGCTGAGCAAGGTCGCAAACTTAAGAAGACCGAAAAAGACTCGCTGAAAGATGAAGTTCTGCACTCATTGCTGCCGCGCGCCTTTAGCCGCTTCAGCCAGACAATGATGTGGATCGATACCGTCAACGATCTGATCATGGTTGATTGTGCGAGCGCGAAAAAAGCCGAAGATACGCTGGCGCTGCTGCGTAAGAGTCTCGGTTCACTGCCGGTCGTTCCGCTGACGATGGAAAACCCTATTGAGCTGACGCTGACTGAATGGGTTCGCTCCGGCACCACGGCGCAGGGCTTCCAACTGCTGGATGAAGCTGAACTGAAAGCGATCCTTGAAGACGGCGGTGTGATCCGCGCGAAAAAACAGGATCTGGTCTGCGACGAAATCGCCGTGCATATCGAAGCGGGCAAACTGGTCACTAAGCTGGCCCTCGACTGGCAGCAGCGCATTCAGTTCGTTATGTGTGACGACGGCTCCATTAAGCGTCTGAAGTTCAGCGACGAGCTGCGCGATCAAAATGAAGATATCGACCGCGAAGATTATGCTCAGCGTTTTGATGCCGATTTCATCCTGATGACAGGTGAACTGGCGGCGCTGATTAAAAGTCTGGTGGAAGGATTAGGCGGCGAAGCGCAACGTTAAGCCGTGTTTAGCGAATGGCGACTCAATATCGCCATTCGTCATTTTACGCTTACAGGTAACGGCAAAGATAGGATGTTGGCTCTGCTACCTGCAGATGAAACTCGCTGTTGCCCGGTACGTTAAACACGTCTCCTGCGGCATACACTTTCCACTCGGTTTCCCCTGGCAGCAGCACGTTCAGTGCGCCACTAACTACCGTCATCTCTTCAGGCGCCGCAGTACCAAAGGTATATTCACCTTCAGCCATCACGCCTACACTGGCGCGGCCAGTACTGCTGCTGGTAAAACCGATCGATTTTACTTTGCCGGAAAAGTATTCATTACTTTGAAGCATACAACTGGCCCTATCTCGTGATTAAGTTAGGAACCAATATAGGGGGCTGACGTTCCACCTGTCACGCAAAATTACGCCAGCAATTCCGAAGCCAGTCGGGCAATCAACACATTGGACAGCAGAACCGGGACATCCAGCGACTTTTGCAGTAAATCACGATGACGTTGATGAAACCCCAGGCAGTCCAGCATAAGAACATCAGCACCCTGCTCAAGGAGATATTTCCCGGCATCAATCAGCTGTTGTTCAGAACCTTCTACTGGATTCGCCACGGCGTACACTGGCGGAGTTTGTAACACCTGCCACTTTTGTGTCTGGGCTTTGAGCAATTCAGCAACAGGTACAATGACCCCAACCTGATGCCCTTCGACAATTGAAGCCACTAACGGGGGAATAATGCGTATGGGTTCCAACAAGATACTATTGCGGGCGGTCAGACGGGTGATTGAGGCGGTACTCATCAGCAGGATCACATCAAATCCCTGATTATCGAGAACCTCCACAATGCTTTGCAGCGAGCGTTCCACTTTTTGACGTGAGACATGAGCAAGTTGGTGGTCGCTAAGCAGCGTTAATAACAGCTCGTCACCGGGTGAAGCTCCGTACTCAGCCATCACATCTTCTCGCTGCATCTGCCCCAGCAGACTGTGGTGAGTAATGTGCTGTTCATCAATATATTCCGTCAGGAGCGGTAACATCTCACACATCGGCACAACGCCAATCGTGAGGATAGCCAACGACGTACTCATTTGTTGCTCCACCGTCTTCTTACTTTGCTGTGAAATCCCGGATAAGTGCCGGGCGCTGACCTGTGCTACAAATGCTCAAAAGCGTAGCAGTAGATCGGCGGTGTATTGTGTAAAGATTCCAGATCATTCCAGTACTGGATTGTTATTGTTTAATTTTCAATTTTTACTGTATACGGCGAAATTTAAAATAATGTGATGCACGCCCGGACTGGCACTTTTAAGACTCGTGCCAGAGCGGTCTTCATATCAGGTTTTATCGGGGTCTTCGTAGCGTTTTTTAGCATCCATCGCTTCCTGAGCTGAAGGATGCTCACTGATCAACGAATTCGGTTTAGGGTGATCAGCACGAAGTTGATACCAGGTTACCGTCTGGCCTGGCGTCCCTTTTTCAACCGTAACAATGGTCGCTTGACGTGGGTAAGGTGGTTGTGTCGGCATAGTTCTTCCTTTTCACTGGATGAACATTAAGTATAGACACCGCCCTGCAACCGTGGCGCTGCCTGCGCCAGTATCCCAAGAATGTCTTCCACTACCTGCGAAGGCGGATTGGTGGCATCAACGATATAGTGCGCAGCCTCACGATACAGAACATCACGCTGGGCGAGCACTTCCTGAACCTCTTCGGTCAACGGTTTGCCGGTTAGAGTCGGTCGTAATCCTTCTTCAGGCGTGGCCTCCAGACGATCAACCAGTACCGATACCGGTGCGCTTAGATAGATAACCACGCCGTGGCTGCGCATGTAATGACGATTAAATTCGGTAAGAATGATACCGCCGCCGGTCGCAACAACCGTGGCAGGAGCGGTGACAGCCTGCAGAGCGGTCGTTTCCTGGGCACGAAACCCTTCCCATCCTTCTCTTTCGACGATTTCCGCCACGGTCATTTGCACGTGCGATTGCAACCAGCGATCGGTATCAACGAACTGGAAATCAATAGCCTTTGCCAGCGCCATACCGGTTGTCGTCTTACCACACCCCCGGGGGCCAACAAGAAAAAGAGGTTGCGTCATCACAGAATTTCCCCAGAGAGCCGCCAACAAGCGGGATCTGATGCGGTTAAAAATATAATCATATCATCAAACTAGTACATCGCCAAAACTGTAAAGAAAAAATTACAGAAAGAATGGCGAGATGAGTTAACCCCTACTATAACAAGAATTCACAATGAATAAAGTGTAAATAATAAATTACACACCCTATTTTCTACGCTGAACTTCCAGCCACCACTTATCCAGTTCAGCCGCAAAATGCTGTCTGTCGCGGGGCGAAAGGCTGTCCGGCCCCCCGGTCTGGATACCGCTGGCTCGCAGTGTATCCATAAAATCACGCATCATCAGACGCTCGCGGATCGTGGCTTCGGTATAGCGTTCGCCGCGCGGGTTAAGCGCCGCCGCACCTTTTTCAATCACTTCAGCCGCCAGCGGAATATCTGCCGTTATCACTAAATCACCGGCGCTGCACTGACGCACAATCTCGTTATCAGCCACGTCAAAGCCCGCAGGCACACGTAATGTGCTGATGAAACGCGAAGGCGGGACGCGCAGGCTTTGGTTGGCCACCAAAACAAGCGGCATTTGCATGCGCTCAGAGGCGCGGTACAAAATGTCTTTAATCACATTCGGACACGCATCGGCATCCACCCATATTGTCATAACTTCTCCCCACTGGTGTGCTGTCGCACATTGTCGCGTGCTTTTACTTTCAGGCAAAGTGCTGTTTCTCCTTCTGAACATATTCATTCCGCGCTAAGCTTAGCTTTCCCAGATTTACCCTAAATAATTCGGGTTGCAGGCAGGCGGCAAGAGAGTGAGTCCCGATGAGCTTACTCTGGTAAGTGATTCGGGTGAGCGAACGCAGCCAACGCACATGCAACTTGAAGTATGACGGGTATAAAACAATGAATATCATCCATAGGGAGTGACAAGATGGACAAGAAAATTGGTTTTATCGGCTGCGGTAATATGGGCAAAGCCATTCTTGGCGGCATGATCGCCAGCGGCCAGGTTCTCCCCGGACAAATCTGGGTCTACACCCCTTCCCCCGATAAGGTCGCCGCGCTACACGACCAGTACGGCATTAATGCGGCGCAGTCTGCACAAGAAGTCGCGCAAATCGCTGATATTGTTTTTGGGGCCGTAAAACCAGGCATCATGATTAAGGTGCTGAGTGAAATTACCTCCAGCCTGAACAAAGATTCCCTGGTCGTCTCGATTGCCGCAGGCGTCACTCTCGATCAGCTGGCCCGCGCGCTGGGTCATGACCGTAAAATCATTCGCGCGATGCCAAACACGCCGTCGCTGGTGAACGCCGGAATGACCTCCGTCACGCCGAACGCCTTAGTCACGCCAGAAGAAACAGCCGACGTGCTGAATATCTTCCGCTGCTTTGGTGAAGCAGAAGTCATTGCGGAGGCAATGATTCATCCGGTCGTTGGCGTCAGCGGTTCAGCACCGGCCTATGTATTTATGTTTATCGAAGCGATGGCTGATGCCGCCGTTCAGGGGGGGATGCCCCGCGCGCAGGCTTATAAATTTGCAGCACAAGCGGTAATGGGTTCGGCGAAAATGGTTCTGGAAACGGGTAAACATCCTGGCGAATTGAAGGATATGGTGTGCTCGCCAGGTGGAACCACCATTGAGGCGGTACGCGTCCTGGAAGAACGCGGTTTCCGTTCATCGGTGATTGAAGCGATGATTAAGTGCATGGAGCAGTCGGAAAAACTCAGCCGCTCCTGAGTTAACACCGCCGGACGTCAGGCCGCCGCTTCAGTGCGGTTACGTCCGGAATTCTTTGCTTTGTAGAGAGCCATATCTGCTGATTTTAACCATTCTCGATAGTGTTCAGTTTCAGACGTCAGCGGCGCAACGCCCACGCTAATGCGCAGGTCAACCTGCGGCGCGCAGGATAAACGCAGTTGGGTAAGCCGTTCGTGAACACGAGACATCGCTGCAATCGCGCTGCTCGCTGACGTGCCACACATGATTACCGCAAACTCATCACCGCCAAAGCGACCAATCACATCGCTACCGCGTAAGGTCATCTGTAACTGGCGGGTCAGTGCAACAATGGCCTGATCCCCGACGTCATGGCCCCAGGTATCATTGATACTCTTAAAATGGTCGATATCGATGATAAGGAGCGTGGCATCACGCTGATGGCGGCGGCAATTATCAAATTCATTCCGCAGCAACAGTTCCCAATGACGTCGGTTATAAACCCCGGTCATCCCATCTCGCGTACTCATAATCTGTAAGCGACGTTTATGTTCTGCCAGCCTGATGAGCGTCTGGTAACTCACCCAGGCAAACAGCAACGGATAAACCACTAACACCGGCAGCGACAGCAGCACACTCAGTTGCGTACTGCTAAAAGCCACGGGAATATCCGTTAACTGTAACGTCACCAGGCAGGAAACCACCATCAACACGGCGCCTGCGATGAAGACACGCATACCCCCTGCGCCCATCAGGTTGATACAGATAATCATCAACAGCGCCGTGGATGGCAGCAAGTTTATCCCCATAATCCCCATCCATATCCCGGCGAGGATGGCATCGGCTTTTAAGTTGGTATATTCGCTATGCAGTGGATCGATAGCTTTACTGGCCAATTGCCATGCCAGATGCGGCCAGACAAACGCCCATCCCACCAGCAAAAGCCACCAGCCTCCGGTTATTGGCTGAGAAACTAATACCGACGCGATAGGGAAAAACATTCCCCCCAGTCCCACCGCTCGCGGCAGCCTGATTCGTCGGGCAAATCGCAGACCGGAACGTTGGTGGTCATTTTGATGAAGCAATATAAATGCTTCATTCGGGACGACCTTCTTTTGATAAAAGTTTTCATCATTCATCGTATTTGGGAATATTCTGAAACAAATTTCCCAAATTATAGGAAGGGGTCTGGTGGCGGAAGTATGATATTTCGGGTGAGCGATTTTACCTGCTCACCCGGAAGTGCTAAGCAGATTTTTTCAGGCAAGCGCTCATAAACTTATTACGATCATCGCCTTTCAGAGACTGTTCCGTTGCCTTGACGTTGCATTCACGCATTTTCTGTTGCTGCGGCGTCAGGCTCTTTTCCTCAGGTGCAGATTTACTGTTTTTCAGGCAATCACTCATATAGGTCTTACGCGCATCCCCTTTTAAGGTCTGCGCCGTGGCCTGCTGATTGCAGGTGGTCATACGCTGTTGTTGCGGGGTTAACGTCTTCTCGGCAGCACCGACGGTAGTTAAAAAAATCAGACCAAAAAGTAACGTCATTAATAATGTAATTTTCATAGCACCATCCTTTTCTGAACGACGACACACAGGTAAGTTTGGCTGCTAACGATAAAAAAACCACCCGACGGCAAAAGTATTGCCGTCGGGTGTCAGCTTATTTCAGTCCTAACGCCGCTTTCATGGTGTAAAACAGATCGGTTTGATCGGTCAGGCCAACCACATTCGCCGCATGAGGGCCATAGGCTGCAATACGCAGTTGGCTGCCGGTGTGCTCCTGGGACTCTTCTTCAGAGTTGCCATAGCTAATGACCATCACCGCGCCATCTTTAGTGTTCAGCGCCTGCGTTAAACCGGGTGCTTTAGTATCCGGTGCGACAATCTGGCTGGCATGCGCGTGGTCAGCGGTTACCACAACCAGGGTGTTGCCATCTTTCTTCGCAAAGGCAAGTGCACGCTGCACCGCTTCATCCAGATCGACCGTTTCACCAATTTGTCCACACGGGTTAGCGGCGTGATCTTGTTTATCGATCGACGCGCCTTCTACTTGCAGGAAGAAACCTTTCTCATTTTTGCTTAACAGCTCAATCGCTTTATCCGTCATCTGCGCCAGCGTTGGCACGCTGTCGTTACGTTTTGGATTTGGCGTACAGGTCACTACCGGCTTATCCAGGTTGCCGTGATAAGACGCTTTCGGCCCTTCCCAACGCACTGGCATATTACCGTCTGAGAACAGACCCAACAGCGGTTTATCCTGATTCGCTTCGCTAACAGCCGCCAGCGTCGCGGCATCACTCACCATCTGGTAACCACGGGCCTGGGCTTGTTCTCGCAGCGTTTTACCCTGCCACTCACCTGCCGTAGCGGTTTCAGTAAAAGTCTTTGCTCCGCCGCCTAACGTAACATCCGCACGAGCATTCAATAATTGTTCGGTAATTGACCCTTTACCGCCTTTTTCCAGCGCGTTCGTCGGGCATTTTTCAGCCGTCACGCTCGGACCATAGCATTTACGCGAAGTGACATGGGCAACCAGTGCGGCCGGCGTGGCATCCTGCAATTCAGCCGTGGAAACGTTGCCTGTCGCCAGACCTGCCGCTTTGGCCATTTCCAGAATCGTGGTGTGATCTTTTTCATGAATATCCACACCCAGCGCCCCGTTATAGGTCTTCACGCCGGTTGTCCATGCTGTCGCAGATGCTGCTGAATCTGTCACATAATCGGGCTTGCCCGTTTTCTTATCCAACGCATAATGTGTGTATTGTCCGGTCAACGGTAAAGCATCAATACCTTTAAAAAAGCCGCCCGCGCCTTCAGCATAATTTCGCGCTGCCGTTATTTCGGAGTCGCCCATCCCATCGCCAATCAGTAAAATTATATTTTTGGCCGGTTTATCGTTCAGGGATTCGCGCAGAGCTGCCGTTTGATCGGCAGACAATCGGCGAGCGCCACCCGGCGTGGTGATATCTCCCTGAGCAGCACGATTATCCATAACCGCTACAGTAGATGTTTCTGCATTAATAACCGGGGTAAACAGCAAAGGTAACAGGGCAATAGCCAGAGCGCTTTGTTTCACTTTATATTCTCCATGTATAAATACGGTAAAATTAAAACAAAGCGACTATAAGTATTTGATGTGACACTTTTATGATAATTTGTGGTTACCCCACCACAGATGGATCACAACGCTTTTGGTACGCACTCGCCAGCATTATGTATGTTCGTCAGAAACGCGGGCATGCGGTTTCCGCCAGCCAGCGCCCCCTCAATTTGACGAATAAATATTTGCCGATCGTTCCACGCCATATTGCGCAGCATTTCGATGATTACCCGCTCTAACGTTTCGACCTGTGCCGCCAGATCTTGCGATTCTTCTTCTTTTTGCGCGAGCTTAAGTAACAACTCAGTGACGAGGTTTTTCATTTGCCTATTCCCTTAACAAAATATGGGCCACGTTATCATTAAGGCTCACGACTGCCTAGAGGATGAAAGTTGTATTTTTATAAGGAATAAAAAGATTTGAGAAAACAATCACAACACAAAATAAGGGTAAATGCGTCTGGATGCAGAATGATTCAATATAAAAAGGTAAGAAAAGTAATAATCACACAAATATATAATACACACTTATGAGTTAACAACGCTGACAGGCAGCGTTGTTAATCAGGAACTCAACGAACCTCGCGCCGACGTCGCAACGCGATAGCCAGTTGCCAGATATTGATAAGCACAATGCTTGCTGTAGCAATGAACACCCAACGAAATCCCGCCATAGCCGATACCGTTGCACCCATCAATGGCCCGGCGACGTTGCCAAGGTACATAAATGACTGGTTATAGCCAAAGATGCGTCCGGTTATCTGGTCGCTGGAGTATTTCACCAGCAGCGTCTGCACCGCCGGCAACATCGCACCATCAGCAAAGCCGAGCAGAAAACGTAAAATTCCCAACTGCAACGGCGTGGTGACCCACGACATGGCGAAAAACAGCACCACCGCGAAGATTAACGTCGCCATTAAAATCCGCTCAGTACCAATACGGTCGCCTAATTTACCAAGTCGAGGCGCGGAAATCAGAGCAGAAATGCCCGGTACTGAGGCAATCAGCCCACTGAGAAAAGCAATATTCGAACTGTCCGGGACCATTGATTTAATAAATAGCGCCAGAATAGGCCCAATTGAGCCGTTACACAGTTGAATCACCATGGTGGTAAAAAACAGGCTGATCACCAACGCCGGATGCGAAAGCGAGGCAAACACGGCCTTCCCACTCAGACGTTCGCTTTTTTTAATCGTCGGGCGAACGCCCTCTTTGATCAAGAACAGTGTGACCAGAAAACTCACCACCAGCAAGGCGGCGGTAATACAGAATACCGCCCGTAAGCCAACATGATCGGCGATAAAGCCTCCCATCAGCGGTCCGCCAATGACGCCGCTAATTTGCGCCGTAGAGAGCGTACTCAGCGCCCAGCCGCTGCGCTCGCGTGGAACCTGGGACGCAACCAGCGCCATCGCATTAGGAATATAGCCGGAGGTTAACCCCATCACCCCGCGCAGCAGAAAAAGCTGCCAGACGTTAGTGGCAAATGCCTGTAGCAAAATCGCAATGGCCATCCCCAGTGAGGCCCGCAGCAGCATCAGCTTGCGTCCTTTGCGGTCGGCCAGACTGCCCCACATCGGAGAAACAATGGCTGAAATCAGGAAGGTGACGCTGAACGTTAATCCGGACCACATTGATAGCGCTTCATGCGAGGTCACGCCCAGTTGGGAGATATAGAGTGGTAAAAAAGGCAAGATTTGGCTAATCGCCAGTCCGGTAAAAAAGCACCCGAACCAAACGGAAATAAGGTTAACTCTCCAGGATTCCATAAGGACTCATAACGATAAGTAGCTGAAAACTGCGAGCAGCTTAACAAATTACTTAGCTGAATAAGGATCCACAGGTGCGATAAATCACAGTTTAGGATTTTATCTTCCCGCTCATCATATTTGTGATACAGCTCACATCAAACCCATGTTATAAACAGGGGATTGTGCTTCCCGCGCGATCTGCGTGTATGTCCCCTTCTAATCCCCTGTCATTCGACAAAACAATCTGCCAGAAGCCGAGGAAACCTGCGTTTTGTCGTGGTAATGTATGTGCTTTGCATTCATGGAATGGGTTTTTAAGATGGCAAAGTTGCGGGTAGGAATCGTATTTGGTGGTAAATCAGCGGAACATGAAGTGTCATTGCAATCGGCAAAAAATATTGTCGATGCCATCGACAAGACTCGCTTTGACGTTGTGCTGTTAGGTATTGATAAACAAGGGCAATGGCACGTCAGCGATGCCAGTAACTATCTGCTCAATTCAGACGATCCGGCGCATATTGCGTTGCGACCTTCTGAGACCAGCCTGGCGCAGGTACCGGGTAAACAAGAGCACCAGTTGATCGATGCACAAAACGGTCAACCGCTGCCGACGGTCGATGTTATTTTCCCAATCGTGCACGGTACTTTGGGTGAAGATGGCTCTCTGCAGGGCATGCTGCGCGTGGCGAACCTGCCGTTTGTCGGTTCTGATGTGCTGGGTTCTGCTGCCTGTATGGATAAAGACGTGACCAAACGTCTGCTGCGTGATGCCGGGTTAAACATCGCGCCATTTATTACGCTCACTCGCGCGAATCGCAACAGCATCAGCTTTGCCGAAGTGGAATCCCGCCTGGGTCTGCCGCTGTTTGTAAAACCGGCCAACCAGGGATCGTCCGTTGGCGTCAGTAAAGTAACCAGCGAAGTCCAATACGATCAGGCCGTCGCGCTGGCATTTGAATTCGATCATAAAGTCGTTGTGGAGCAAGGGATCAAAGGCCGCGAGATCGAATGTGCGGTACTGGGCAACGATCATCCGCAGGCCAGTACCTGTGGTGAGATCGTGCTGAACAGCGATTTTTACGCTTACGACACTAAATACATTGACGATAACGGTGCCAAAGTTGTCGTTCCGGCAGCAATTGCGCCAGAGATTAACGATAAGATCCGCGAAATCGCCATTCAGGCCTACCAGACTCTGGGCTGTGCCGGCATGGCGCGCGTTGACGTCTTCTTAACTGCTGAAAACGACGTTGTGATCAATGAGATCAACACGCTGCCTGGCTTTACCAACATCAGTATGTATCCGAAGCTGTGGCAGGCGAGCGGTTTAGGCTATACCGATTTGATCACTCGCCTGATCGAACTGGCGCTGGAACGCCATGCTGCGGATAGCGCGCTGAAAACCAGTATGTAAACCCGTCAGGATGCCTGATAGAGCTATTGGGCATCCTTTGCTTCATCATCTTCAACGCGGCGACGGATGATTAATCCGGCCAGCCAAAAGCTAATCACCCAGGTCACCAGCCCCACCGCATAAGTTTGCCATCCCTGCGCTTCAAAACCTAATAACCCCACCACGCCATTCAGAATAAAGATAAGCCCAATAGCGAAAGCATAGTAGTGCCAGTCTCGGCGGATTTTTACAGGCAGGTTCATAACAGCTCCGGTGGAAATACAACACAGTAAGGCATCCTCGCACATTTCCCCGAGGGCGTCTGTGGCCTGTGCGGAATTTCTTAAATGTAACTCAGTTTAACTTAAGGTTACATAATTGTGACCGCCAACAAAAAACCGAAATCCAGGAATAATCTCTACCTGAAATTACCATCATTCTGATATTGACATTGCCGATCACCTGTCAGACTCACTCTCAGCTCCAGGCATTACGTCAAAAAAAGCAGGTTATTTCCGGAGGTCTTTATGGCTGATTTTACGCTCTCAAAATCCCTGTTTAAGGGCAAGCATCGGGATCCCTCCTCCCTGCCCGGCAACATTGCGTATGCCGTATTTGTGCTGTTTTGCTTCTGGGCGGGTGCACAGATTTTAAATCTGTTGGCCCACGCGCCCGGCATCTATGAAGAACTGATGCAGCTGCAAATGCAGGAGACAGGACGCCCGCGGGTTGAAATCGGTTTAGGCGTCGGTACCCTCTTTGGACTGATCCCCTTCCTGGCCGGAAGCCTGATTCTTGGCGTCATAGCGGCGGTCATGCGCTGGCGTCACCGTCATCATAAAGATGACTGATTCATACACTTCGCCCGACGATCGTCCACCCGTTTAGCAAACCACGCAGTAGTCAGATTACGCGTGATCTTCGGGCTTTCCAGTTGAATGCCCGGCAGCATTTCACGGGGTAACGTTTTCCCGGTCTTCGCTTCCGCCAGCTTATAAACCTTTTCGTACAATGCGGTTTTTTCAAAGGCCAGGCTGTCACCTTTTTGCAGTTGACGGCGGATCTCACTCTCGCTCATCCCTAGCTTCCCGGCCAGTTTACGTACCGCCAGCTCCGTTTTGCCCGGCTCACTGCTGCCATAGAGAATCAGATCCCCGTCCATCGCCAGCTTCACTCCACTGGCTTTACTGACCGCATTCTGGAAAGCTGCATTGCGGCTCGCATACCATCCGGCATTAAAATCGGCGAAGCGGAAGATTGGCGCACTGTAATTCGCCGGGTAGTTGAGCAGATGATACGTACCGAACCATAACCCACCACGGCGGCTAAACACTTCCTGACGTACCGTCCCCGCCATTTTCCACGGATACCCGCTGGTGTGCTGCTCAGCAAACGCGATACTGACCTGCATTGGACCACCGGTATGTACCGGATTAAGCGATCCGAACAATGTCTGCCCCATCGGCACCATGTTGATGAAATCATCAAAGATGGCGCTAAGCTGTTTTTCCGTCTTCACCGTATCCAGACGCTCGCTGTAGCTTTTCCCCGTTGGCGAGTTAATCTTTAGCGCGGTATGCACGACAAACAGCGGGATATGCATGCGTTCTGCGCGACGGTCAATCTCTTTCCAGGCGATTTTGCTTAAACCAGGAACAGCCGGATCGGCCTGGAAGTTTGACTCCTGCTGCGCTACCGCCAGCACCGAACAGATGTTTTCAACCGTCGGTGCCAGCTTCTGGCTTTCAAAGGTCTTTGCCAAATCCTGCGCCCACGCGTCCCGGTCTTTCACGCTGGCGGGCATTTTCTGGCGCACCACGCTCGCCACATCGACGGCTTTCTCCCCCTTTTTTAGCGGCTGCGCAGGTTGGCTACTACATCCCACCAGCACCAGTGCTGCCAGACCAGACAAGGGGTAAAGACGGGAAACCGTCGACATAACATCTCCTTATTATTAACTCAGCGTATGGGTAACTTCCTGAATATCCTGACCATCAAGCTCTCGTTCAAAGCTGCGCAGACGCTTATAAATAGACATCAGTTCTACTAACGTTGTCCAGGAGTTAATCAGATACTGGAACGAGCCGCGCACCTGGCCAAACACGTTAGTGATTTGCGTCATCAGGCCGAGCGTAATCGTACCGGCAACAATCGACGGAAACAGCAGGAACAAGCCGAAAACGTTATCAACCTGCAGGTAAAGAATACGGGCAATATTGAAGTACATATAGTGAAAATAGAGACGGAAGTAGTTTTGCCGTACCGCATGGAACAGTTCACGCACCGTCGGTGGCGTCGCACGGTTGCCATCATCTTCGCCATAGACCAATTCTTTACGATAGGCCGCTTCCACGCGCTGGTTTTTAAACTCCAGCCCGGGAAGCTTTATCCCGACCACGGCCAGTAAACCGGTTCCCATCAGCGACCAGACAATCGCGGCAATCACCAGGCCATAAGGCACATGTCCAACAATCGGCAGGTCAGGAACATGGGCTGAGAGCGTTACCAGTACAGGCAGGAAGGCAATCAGCGTCATAATCGCGTTGATAAAGCTGACGCCCATATCTTCCAGCGTAGAAGCAAAACGCATGGTATCTTCCTGTACACGCTGTGCTGCACCTTCGATGTGACGCAAATGCTGCCAGTGCGCCATATAGTGTTCGTTCATCGCGGTACGCCAGCGGAACACATAGTGGCTGACGAAGAAGTTGTTCATCACGCCAATGACTACGGCTATCAGCGCAATACCGAGAAAAATGCCCACTTCATGATAGAACTGCTCAATCTTCACCTTGTGTGGTGCGCTGAGCGCAGTTTGAATCAGGTCATAAAATGGCGCATACCAGGCGTTGACGGCGACGCCGACTTCAACCAGAAACCAGGTCACAAAAATAATCAGCGATGTGCCCAGAATAGACCAGTACTGCCAGCGGTGTGGGCTGTAGAGAAACCAGAACAGCGCAAACACCCCGACACAAAGAATGTAGTACGCATAAAAAATCAGGTAATCCAACGACCAGAAACGCGCTGCGCTAATAGGTACGTCTCCCGACGCGCCGGTAATATGTGCAACCCAGGCTCCTCCACCTGCTTGCCAGAATACAACGGCGACGAGTGCCCAAATAAATGCCGAAATAAAGAACGGCCCCGGCTTTGGGAAAAAAGACTTAAACATAGTGCTCTCCTGCTAACTTCTTATCGTTATGACGACTGCTGTGCATTTGCCACCGTGGAGTGCGGAGGCCAGACGGCTTACGCCCAAAAACACAAGCTGAAACCGACAATTGTGACCAAAACCGAGGCACTTAGTTCGCACCTCGGTTATGAAGAATTGTTTCTGTGGTTTTCACACTCGACAACGTTCCAGTATGTGCAGATTATCACAGCGTGAGATCACAAAAGCGAACATCCGCAATCCAGGAAACTCCTGTGTTTACTCATCGTTACGTTTTTCCCACTATCATTGGTTGATAAGCGCTTTGCAATACGCCGATGAGTAGTATAAATACGCATACGCACGACATCCTTTTTCACTTTCTCTAACTCATGGACACCACCGTTGAAACGTAGTCTGCTTTTTTCTGCCGCGCTGTGTGCGGCGTCATTGACATCTGTCCAGGCGGCACAGCCTATAACCGATCCGGTCTTCGCCTCTGATATCGTTGATCGTTATGCCGACCATATATTTTACGGCAGTGGTGCTACGGGGATGGCGCTCGTGGTGATTGATGGTAATCAGCGTGTATTTCGCAGTTTTGGTGAAACACGCCCCGGCAATAATGTTCACCCGCAACTGGATTCCGTAATCCGCATTGCCTCAATTACCAAATTAATGACCAGCGAAATGCTGGTGAAATTACTCGATCAGGGCACGGTCAAACTCAACGATCCATTGAGTAAATATGCACCTCCTGGCGCACGCGTACCCACTTATCAAGGAACACCAATTACGCTGGTGAATCTGGCGACGCATACCAGCGCACTGCCGCGCGAACAGCCAGGCGGCGCGGCCAAGCGCCCGGTGTTTGTCTGGCCAACCCGCGAGCAGCGCTGGAGCTATCTCTCAACGGCTACGCTTAAAGCCGCACCAGGATCGCAGGCTTCTTATTCCAACCTGGCGTTTGATCTGCTGGCCGATGCGCTGGGTACCGCGTCAGGTAAGCCTTATCCGCAGCTGTTTGAAGAAAAAATCACCCGTCCGCTGGGGATGAAAGACACCACCTTTACGCCATCTCCCGATCAGTGCCGACGCCTGATGGTCGCGGAAAAAGGTGCCAGTCCTTGTAACAATACGCTGGCAGCGATGGGCAGCGGCGGCGTCTATTCAACGCCTGGCGATATGATGCGCTGGATGCAGCAGTATCTTTCTTCTGACTTTTATCATCGTAGCCAGCAGGCCGACCGGATGCAGACGCTGATTTACCAGCGTACGCAGTTAACTAAAGTGGTGGGAATGGACGTTCCAGGCAGAGCCGATGCGCTTGGTTTGGGCTGGGTCTACATGGCGCCGAAGAATGGCAGACCGGGAATTATTCAAAAAACCGGTGGCGGCGGTGGCTTCATTACCTATATGGCGATGATCCCACAGCAAAACGTTGGGGCATTTGTCGTAGTGACGCGCTCTCCGCTGACCCGTTTTACCAATATGAGCGACGGTATCAACGAACTGGTTGCAGAGTTGAGCGGGTACAAGCCACAGGTCATTCCTGCATCCTGATTCAATACTCAAAAGGCAAACGGTTAATGCACACCAGTTTGCCTTTATTCATTTCAATGTAACCGCCTTTACGCAATGCTGCGAGAACCTCAGCGACAACCGAGCGTGAAATTCGTGTGCGTTGGTGAATATAGTTCATAACGCCAATGCGTGAACGAAGGGCTTCATCCCATTTCGTCATAGAGATCAATGTCGCGCGAATCTGATCGTAGGAGTTATTGCCGATCAACTGCAGATCGCGTAATTCAAGCATGGAGTTTTGCCATGCCAACCAACAAAAAGCTTCACGCCAAAGCTGGCACTCTTCAATTATATTAATTGTTTGCGAGGCAGGTAGATGGTATCCCGAACAATCGCTTTCCGTGATTAATCTGTATTGTATATCTGTTTTTATCACACCATCTGAAAGCCCCATAATAAACGGTGCCTGCGCAATACCGACCAGCACATTCTCCCCTCGCCTCAGAGAAATTACACCATTTAAAATGATAAAGGTATCGTCACTGTTTATATCACTGGAATAAATTATTTCTTTATCGTTATCACACTCAAAGTGTTTGCCATATTTTGACAAACATTTATCAAGCTTACCAAATTCCACAAGCGGTTTATTTGCAGACAACATTTGGGCATTCCTTGCAATAAATGCCCGTCAAATCCGTGACGGGCATTTTTCTGAGTTAGATTATCTTTTCTTTAACAACAAGAGATGTCTTACCAGGTATATTTAACACCAACATTTGCAGACCAGTCTTGATCAACATCGCCACCACCGAGGTAGTTAGCATCGGTGTATGCGCTGAAGTTTTTGGTAAAGCTGAACTGAGTACCCAGTCCAACACGTACCGCAGAACCTTCTACACCGTTGTCGATAGAGTCGCCGTTTACGTCAGAATCGTTGTTAGAGTCGTCGTAAACGTAGGCCAGTTTGAAGTACGGGGTCAGCGCCTGGTCGTCGCTGTAGGCGAAGGTATAACCTGCATCTACACCGAGTTCATAGCGCATGCTGTCATAAGACTGACCGTCAACTTTCATGTCGTTGCTCAGCTTATAGTCATCACCAGACTGGAACAGACCGGATACGCTGCCGTATGGCGTTACGTAACCTGCGTCACCCAGCTTCAGGTCATAACCCAGTTTCAAGCCAAAGCCCCAGGCATCAGAAGAGGTGCTGCCATCAACATACTCACCGTTGCTCATGTTAGCAGTCAAATCGTTGTTGAAGTGAGAGTAGCTTAAGTTACCGTCAACAAAGATGTTGTTGGCAAAGTGAGCAGAAGAGTAGATGTAGGCAGTCTGGCTATCCTGATCCACCTGACCGGTACGGTCGCTCATATCACCTTTCGCGAAGCCTGCAGCAGCACCGACAATCCACTTAGCGTTGTTACCATCAATTTTGGAATCAACACCGACCATGATGCCGTTAACATCCTGATCGTAGTTAATGGTGCCATTATCTGCATCGAAGCTACCACCGAAGTAGCTAACCCATGCACCACCGTTATCAACCAGACCATGACGCGCGTTAGTCAGACGAGTACCAACGGTATCTTGTTCCAGGTTCCAGATATTGGTGTTAGCAGACGGAATGCTCAGCGCCATGTTCGCGTAGTCTGTCAGTTCCATCTGCTGCAGAACAACGGTGTTACCCTGCTGCTGTGCCTGATAGGTGTAAGCACCCAGGTCAGCTTTGTTGGCTGCAGAGAAGGTCGCAGTGCTGTTCGCGTCGTTAACGTAGACCAGCTCGTTACCTTTGTAATCCGCAACAGAACCTGCGCCAGTCGCGTTGTCGATACGGACTTTATAGTTACCGGTTGCGGCCGCTACATGGTCACCATAGTTATCAACTTCAGACTGATCGCCTGAGGTGTCGGAATCGCCGTTACCGTTGATAGTCAGATGACCATCAGAGTTCATCGCGATCACACCATAACCGTAGTTAGACTGAGATTTATCGTTAGTGCGATCGTTGGTCAGATCAGCATTCAGCACATAGTCAGTGCTGTTGATGTCGAAAACACCCGCGTTAACATGGTTATAAGCGTCGGTGTAGCTAGTCAGGTTCAGGGTATCAACCTGCAGTGCATTACCGGTACTGTTACCCACATCCAGAACGCCGTTGTTAGTGACGTTAATGGTGTTTGCATACAGCGCAGCTTCAAGCACATTCCAGCCAGCAGAAACATCATCGGCGATTGTGACAGTACTGTTGTCGATAGACAGCGTATCAGTTGCAACATGACCATCTTCGTTGATGTTCAGTGCAGAAGCACCAGTCAGAGAGATGGAGTCAGCAACCAGCTCAGAATCACCCACGTTGACGACAGAACCGCTGTTGATGCTCAGGGTATCAATCAGGGAAGTTTTGGTGGTATCCCACTGTGAAGCACCGTTCAGCGTGACGTTGAACAGGCCGCTCTGGTAGACAGCGTTGCCCACTACATGACCATTTTCGTCATAAGAAGTTGTGTCGCTATCAATACCGTAGGTTGAATCCGGCCACAGGCTGTTAGCGGTGATGTCGATCAGCGTAGCGGTGGCTTCAGTACCCGCATCGTAGCTGTCATAAACTCCGTCACCATCGGTGTCAACCTGGTGCACGGACATTGCCGCGCCGACCCACTTACTGCCGTTGTTCAGAGTCAGATCCAGACGGTCAGTACCGTCCCAACCATTGGTATCCAGGTCAGCATCGGTATCGCGATAAGTGTCAGCACCGTTCGGGAAGAAATTCTCATCGAAGTTGCTGGAGAACAGCACGTCACCCATCAGCGTGGAATTGTTAAACGTTGCGGTGGTCTGCATCGCGTTATCCGCATTTGGATTAGCAATAACCGCTAACGCAATATCGTCTGGAGTATAAGAGCCGCTGTAGTCGCTTGCATTGCTGGTGTTACCAAACCAACCGGTGGTGCCTTCGTCAGTCCATGAACCAGAGGTCAGAGTAGAATCGCTGACAGCGATAGTGTTGTTAAATACTTCACTGCTGTTTACGCCAGTGCTGACGGTATTATCGTCAATATCTGCCCACTCGTAACCCTGAGTCAGGGTTATGCCAGCGACATGAGAGTTGGCGGAGATAGACAGATCAACTTCTTGATCCAGCGTGATAGCTGTACCCAGGTTATAAACGTCGACAACGTGTGTGTCAGCTGCGTCATTATACGTACCGTTGTAGGTATAATGTTCGTAGTTGTCATCGATAGTTGAATTGATGACGTTCATCGCCAGGCGATCGTAGTAATAGTCAGTACCCGTACGGTTAGTACAATCCGTGGTCATACATTCGGATGTCACCATACCGTGAATGGTGCTGTTTTTAATCGTCAGGCTATTGTTATTGCTGTTAGTTGACAGTCCATCATCCAGATAATAAGTAGAAATAACGCCGTTGACAGTGGCGTTATTGATTACCGGATAAATATCACCGTTATAAATACTATCGGTGTCGTAATTGTTCCAACCAACATATCCATCATAATAGACGCCATCCGCATAGGATGCGTCATTATAATGAGCAAACGTTGTGTAGGTGGTCCCAGAGATATCAGTTGAAGCATTCGCCTGAGAAGTGATTGCCAAAGTGCAGGCTAATGCTAATTGTGATACTACAAGTTTCTTTTTCCAAGTGTGCATTTGTCATCCCTCCTCAGGGACGTAATATAGTTGATCCATCAATTATCAATGCAAAGAAAACATTTTATGTTTCGCAGGGAAGATTATGCGGTTTCACAAAGGAAAGGTTCAATTATTCTTTGGCTTAAGTCCGATTACGGACAATAGATATGCAAATTATTCGAAACAGAAAACAAACGTAAAAATCATTTTTATTTTAGACAGTTACATGTAAAACCATTGGCAAAACAATATATTGAACTTATGATTAACTTAAAAATCAAACGTCAGCAAATAAATACCGTTAAATCCCGCCACTTAATTAAAAATTAAATTAAACTAAATTCACCATAAAACTAATCACTATTTAAAATAGTCATAATTGCAAAAATAGAGATAACACATAATACCAAGCATTGGTAACATCACCATAACCTCGGCATAACGCCAACTTTCGTAAACCTCTCGCCCTCAGGTTCGGGTATACTACGGCCTTCGATTCCACAAACATCAGGCATACCATGACAGACCTAATCCAACGCCCTCGTCGCCTGCGCAAATCCCCTGCGCTGCGCGCTATGTTTGAAGAGACAACACTCAGCTTAAATGACCTGGTGTTGCCGATCTTTGTTGAAGAAGAACTCGACGATTACAAAGCTATCGACGCCATGCCCGGCGTGATGCGCATACCAGAGAAACACCTGGCGCGCGAAATCGAACGTATTGCTAATGCAGGCATCCGCTCGGTCATGACCTTCGGGATTTCTCATCACACCGATGAGACCGGCAGCGATGCCTGGAAAGAAGACGGTCTGGTGGCGCGCATGTCGCGTATCTGTAAGCAGACCGTACCGGAAATGATCGTCATGTCCGACACCTGTTTCTGTGAATACACCTCCCACGGTCACTGCGGCGTATTATGCGAACACGGCGTTGATAACGACTTAACCCTTGCTAACCTCGGCAAGCAGGCAGTCGTTGCCGCAGCAGCGGGCGCAGATTTCATCGCCCCTTCCGCCGCAATGGACGGCCAGGTACAGGCGATTCGCCAGGCGCTGGACGCCGCGGGCTTCACCGATACTGCGATCATGTCCTACTCCACCAAGTTTGCCTCTTCTTTCTACGGCCCGTTCCGTGAAGCCGCGGGCACGGCGCTGAAAGGCGATCGTAAAACATATCAAATGAACCCGATGAATCGCCGTGAAGCGATTCGCGAATCGCTGCTGGATGAAGCCCAGGGCGCAGACTGCCTGATGGTGAAACCGGCTGGCGCGTATCTCGATATTCTGCGTGATATCCGCGAGCGCACCGAGCTGCCGATTGGCGCTTATCAGGTCAGCGGTGAATACGCGATGATCAAATTCGCGGCGATGGCAGGTGCAATAGATGAAGAGAAAGTGGTTCTGGAAAGCTTAGGCTCGATCAAACGCGCTGGCGCGGATCTGATCTTCAGCTACTTCGCACTGGATCTGGCTGAGAAAAAAATCCTGCGCTAACCACTTTTTGTTGCCGAATGGCGACTTCACCTTATCGGGCCGACAGTTCCAGGCCCGATAAGTAAAACCCCACCAACAATCACCCTGCCCGATAAAAAGGCCGATCCCCGAGGATCGTCGCCCGGTGCATAATACGCCGCTGCGGCAGATAATCCGCATTGGCATAATGTTGCGTGACGCGATTATCCCAAATCGCCACATCGTTGGGCTGCCAGCGCCAGCGCACCTGAAACTCCGGTTTGGTGATATGGGCGAATAAAAAGCTTAGTAACGCTTCGCTCTCTTTTTCCGTCACATCGACAATTCGTGTAGTAAATCCCTCATTCACAAACAGTGCCTGTTTACCGCTTACCGGATGGGTCCGCACCACCGGATGTAGCAACGGTGGATGTTTCGCCACCGCCTCCAGCCAGCGCTGATGCTCTTCTGGTGTCTTGCGGTATTTATACTCCTGGAACGATTTACGGAAATCATGCTCTGCCCGCAGGCCACTCAACAGCTGACGAAACGGCTCAGACAATGCGTCATAAGCGGCAATTCCGCTGGTCCATAGAGTGTCTCCCCCGACCGATGGCAGCTCTTTTGCTGCCAGGATCGCCCCGGCAGGCGGCGTGTCGATAAAGGTGACATCAGTGTGCCAGTTGTCGTTATCCGGCGGATTATCGTTATGGGTATCCAGCACGATAATTTCCTCTACCCCTTCGGCATGTGGATAGACAGGGTGAATATGCAGATCGCCGAAACGCAGCGCCAGTGCCCGCTGCTGTTGTGGCGTAATCACCTGCTGCCGCAGAAACACCACCTGGTGGCGCAGTACCGCATGATAAAGCTGTTCAAACTGATTATCGCTCAGCGGACGCGTCAAATCCGCACCAGTGATTTGTGCGCCAATGTACGGCCCCAGCGGGGTAATGCTCAGACGTTCACTCATTGTACTTCTCCATGCCAGGGCGTCAGGCGACGCTGAAGCGCGCGCAGACCCAGCTCTAAAATAAATGCGATAACGGCAATGACCGCGATCCCTGCCAGCACCACATCCGTTGCCAGAAACTCACCGGCTGACTGCACCATAAATCCTAACCCTCGCGTGGCAGCGATCAGTTCAGCTGCCACCAGCGTCGACCAACCCACGCCAAGCCCGATGCGTAACCCGGTGAGGATCTCCGGTAATGCCCCCGGCAAAATAACAAACCACAGCACCTGCGCACGGCTGGCCCCCAGCGACTGCGCGGCGCGCACTCTCACCTGCTGCGCACTTTTCACCCCCGCCAACGCCGACATCGCCACAGGGGCGAAAATCGCCAGATAGATCAGCAGGATCTTGGAGGTTTCACCGATGCCAAACCAAATGACCATCAGCGGTAAATAGGCCAGGGGAGGAACCGGACGATACAGTTCAATGATCGGATCGAGAATGCCGCGCATTGTCGGACTCAGCCCCATCGCGATCCCAACCGGAACGCCCAGCAGCACTGCCGCCAGCAGCTCGATAACAATACGCGTCAGACTCGCCGCCAGATGCTGCCACAGCGTGGCATCCATAAACCCTTGCGGCCCGGCAATGACGATCAGCTTTTGTAAAACCTGTCCCGGCGGCGGTAAAAACAGCGGACTGATTAACTGCAGCGCCGCCACCGTCCACCACACCGCCAGAATGACGGCCAACGTACCAAGGCTTAAGGTAATCTGCCGCGAGAACGGCCAGCGCCAGTTCAGCACCCGCTGGCGACGGGGTTTATCATTAATCACCACGCTCATGAGAATGCCTCCCGTTGTTCAAAGACACGACCTAACACGTACTCGCGCATGGCGATAAACTGCGGATCGGACTTAATGCTGCGGCTCGACTCTCCGGCCACAAAGCGACGGGCGAAATTGAGCGGCAGACGCTCCAGTACCCGGCCAGGGCCTGGGGACAGCAATACCAGCTCTGTCGCCATAAACACTGCTTCTTCAATATCGTGGGTAATCAGCAGCACCTGTTTGCCGGTCTCATGCCACAGCTTCAGCAGCAGGGTTTGCATCTGCTCGCGGGTAAAGGCGTCGAGCGCACCAAAGGGTTCATCCAGCAGCAACAGCTGCGGATTGGCCGCCAGCGCCCGCGCAATGCCGACGCGCTGACGTTGCCCACCGGAAAGTTGCCAGATAAAGCGTTTTCCCGCGCCCTCCAGCCCGACTTTCTGCAACATCTCCAGAGCAATACGCTGGCGCTGCGGCTTGTCCACGCCCGCCAGTTGCAGACCAAAAGCCACGTTGTCCTGCACGTTACGCCAGGGCAGCAGACCTTCGTTCTGGAACACGACCCCGCGATCTGCCCCCGGACCATCAACCCTGTGACCCGCCAGCGTGATGCTGCCATGCTGATACGGCACAAACCCGGCAATCAGATTTAACAACGTGGTTTTCCCACAACCGGAAGGCCCGAGTACCACCAGCAGTTCACCGCTATCGAGCGTCAGGTTGATATCCTCCAGCGCCGGTTTTCCACCGTAGCTGGCAGCAAGATGAGAGATTTGCAGCATCATCGCCTCCTTATTTATTGCACGAAGCGATCGGTCACGTACTGGCTGTAATCTGTCGCGACAGCGGGGACTTTGCCCTGCTCTTTAAGGAACTGCGCGGTGTCGATAATCGCTTTGTTCACCGGGCCGGTTAGCTCAGCGGTTTGCTGTTGCGGTGTCAGGTAAGTGTTACCTTTCACCAGCCCCGGTACATCCGCCTCCGGTACGCCGCTCAAACGCGACAGTTTGCTGATATTCTCCGGCTGCTTCAGCCATTCATCAGGATTAGCGATATAAGGCTGCTGGGCATCGATAGCGCTTTTGGCAAAGGCTTTCACCACCTCAGGATGCTTCTCGGCAAAATCTTTGCGCACCACCCACACGTCCAGCGTCGGTGCCCCCCACTCGCCAACCTGCGAGGAGTCGGTTAACACCTTACCGTCTTTTTCCAACGCGTTGACCGCAGGTGCCCAGACATACGCACCATCAATATCTCCGCGCTGCCATGCGGCAATGATCGCTGGTGGTTGCAGGTTCACAATCTCCACCTGGCCGGGTTTAATCCCCCAATGTTTCAACGCCGCCAGCAGGCTGTAATGGGTGGTGGAAATAAACGGCACGGCAATGCGTTTGCCAATCAAATCTTCCGGTTTACTGATGTTTTTCTTCACCACCAGCGCCTCAGAATTGCCGAGCTTTGATGCCAGCAGGAAAACCTCAATAGGCACCTGCTGACTGGCAGCGACCGCCAGCGGGCTGGAGCCAAGATTACCGATCTGCACATCACCGGATGCCAGCGCACGAACGATGCTCGCCCCGCTGTCGAATTTGCGCCAGTCAACGGTCGCCCCGCTCTCTTTGGCAAACGTGTTGTCCGCCTGCGCCACTTTGGCAGGTTCGGCGGAGGTCTGATAAGCAACGGTGACGTTCACCGCCTGCGCCTGAAATGCGATGAATGCCAGTGCGGCAAGAAGTGCGTTACGCGATGAAATAGCCATGATTGTCTGCTCCCCTGTCTTGTTATGGAGGCAGTATTTCGTTGCGGCACATTTTGATAAAGGAATTAAAAATTCTGGCTAAGAACAAAGCGTTTTTAGAAAAAAAGCGGCAATAGTTAGCTATTTCGCTCATTACAGAACGTAGGCCGAATAAGGCGCTTGCGCCGCCATCCGCAATCAATGCCTGATGCGCTGCGCTTATCAGGCCTACACTCGCTGTAAATTATTGCGATTTTGTTACATTCGTTACATATCCGCGCCACGATGATTGCCAGCGCGGCGCTGGCAGGCATCATAGAGGCCATTGTCAGCAAGAGAGCAATATCATGATTCATGTTGTGCTGGTGGATGACCATGTGGTGGTGCGTTCCGGCTTTGCGCAATTACTCAGTCTCGAAGACGATCTGAACGTTACCGGTCAGTACAGCAGCGCGGCGGAAGCCTGGCCTGCACTTCTGCATGATGATGTCAGCGTCGCGGTAATGGATATCGCCATGCCGGATGAAAATGGCCTGAGCCTGTTAAAACGACTGCGGGCGCAGAAGCCCGGTTTTCGCGCCATTATTCTCAGCATTTATGACTCGCCCACGTTTGTGCAAAGCGCGCTGGACGCTGGCGCCAGTGGTTACCTGACCAAACGCTGCGGCCCGGAAGAACTGGTGCAGGCGGTACGCTCGGTGGGCTTGGGCGGACATTACCTGTGTGCCGATGCGCTGCGTGCGCTACGCGGCGGCGAGCAGCCCGCGCGGGTTCTGGAAGTTCTGACCCCGCGCGAGCGTGAAGTGTTTGATCTGTTGGTCAAAGGCGACAGCGTAAAAGAGATCGCCTTCAAGCTCGACCTCAGCCACAAGACGGTGCACGTTCATCGAGCGAACGTGCTGGGCAAACTGCAATGCCACAGCACCATCGATCTGGTGCATTTTGCCCTCGACCACCAGCTATTGACGGGGCATTAATGTCGCGTAACCTTCGGCATTGGGTTATTTCTCTGTTTATTCTGCTGGCCTGGGGATCGGGCTGGCTGATGCTGTGGACGCTGGGGTTTTACCTGACCCACAACGGCCAGCAGGCGGCGCTATTTCTGCCACACGGCGTCTATCTCGCGCTGTTAATTCTGCTTTCTCGCCGTTACTGGCCCGCGCTGATACTACCGCCGGTGTTGATGTTGTTCTGGCTGCACAGCGAGCAATTACTGAATGGCTATATCCTGCTGGCTGCGCCGTTAATTAGCCTGATTCCGGCGAGCATCGGCCAGTCATACTGGCACCGCTTTCCCCTTTACTGGCAACGCTTAACGCTGCTGCTGGCCGCCGTAACGCTCACCTCATTGCTCAATACTGCCCTGCTTTCACCGTTTATCCAGAGCCCGGCAACGCTGATTGGCCTGGCGTCGTTTACCGGGGGCGTGTTGCTGACGCCGTTTGTCTATCTGATCTATGAATTTCTGCGCCAACAGCACCGCTATCATCTGCTCGGGCTGGATACCACCAATCCCCCGCTGCGCACTTCGCTTATCATCTGGTGTAGCCTGTTTTTTATTATTGGCATCGGCACCCAAATGGTGCTGTCGCCGGAGATCGAGCGCCTGTTGCTGATCGTGGTGTTCTTACCAAACGTGGTGATGGCGTGGAAATTTGGCTGGCAGGGCGGCGTGTTGTCAGGATTGCTCGGCAGTATGATGATCACCATCGCCCGGCAAATCGGCGTCGGGTTCAGTAACTTACTGGAGCTGGAGATTTTCCTCGCCACCCAGGCGCTACTCGGCATAGGCCTGGGGATCGCCATCAGCCGCCAGCAGCATCTGGCGCAAAACCTGCACCATTATCGCCAGCGTCTGGAAACCGAACTGGCGGCGCGTCGCGCGCTGACCGAACAGCTGATCCGCACCGAAGAAAACACGCGCAAAAGCCTGGCGCGGGAACTGCACGATGAAATTGGTCAGAACATCACCGCCATTCAAATTCAGTCGCAACTGGTCAAACGTGCACCGGGTCGTGAGCAAACGCTTGAGGCTGCGAATCAAATCAACGACCTGGCCCGGCGTATTCACCACTCCACCCGTCAGTTGCTGCGCCAGCTGCGCCCCCCCGCGCTCGATGAACTGTCTTTTAAAGATGCACTACATCATCTGGTGAATGAATTTGCTTTTGCTGAACGGGGTATTCGCTGCCGCTTTGATTATCAGCTAGAGAATACGCCAGAAAACGAAACGGTGCGCTTCACGCTGTATCGCCTGTTGCAGGAGTTACTCAATAACGTCTGTAAACATGCCGATGCCAGCGATGTGTCGATTACGCTGCGCCAGCGGGAACATTGCTTGTTTCTGGACGTCGCTGACAACGGCGTTGGTATTCTGCCAGAAAAAATTCCCGGTTTCGGTATCCAGGGGATGCGTGAGCGGGTGAGCGCCCTTGGCGGTGAACTGACGCTTGAATCAAACCACGGCACGCGGGTAATTGTTAACCTGCCCACAAATTTGCAACAAACCAGCCGCTAACCAGGAAAAAGTCTTAGTCACTGCGGACTTTCTCTCATCCCCTTTTGCTTTCACTTTCCTATAGTCAGCACAAACGGAGACTGCCATGCACGCACGCTCAGCCAGCGAAACAGACCAACAATACCGGGCGCTACGCCCCCGGCTGCTGATGTGTATGGTAATTGGTTACGCCGCGTTTTATCTGACGCGCAAAAGCGTTAACTACGTCCTCCCGGCGCTGCAAACGGATCTGGGTCTGGATAAAGGCGATATCGGCCTGCTTGGGTCACTGTTTTATCTGACCTATGGTCTGTCGAAATTCACCGCCGGGCTGTGGCACGACAGCCACGGACAGCGCGCGTTTATGGGTATTGGTCTGTTTGCCACCGGCGTTTTAAACGTGCTGTTCGCCTTTGGTGAATCGCTGACGCTGCTGCTGGTGGTCTGGACGCTGAACGGATTTTTTCAGGGCTGGGGCTGGCCGCCCTGTGCCCGACTGCTGACCCACTGGTACTCGCGCAACGAACGTGGCTTCTGGTGGGGCTGCTGGAATATGTCGATCAACATCGGTGGCGCCATTATCCCGCTGATTAGCGCTTTTGCCGCCCACTGGTGGGGCTGGCAGGCGGCCATGCTGGCACCGGGGATAATCAGTATGGCACTGGGAATCTGGCTCACCCTGCAATTGAAAGGCACGCCCCAGGAAGAAGGACTACCCACGGTTGGGGAATGGCGGCATGACCCGCTGGAGCTGCGTCAGGAACAGCAAAGCCCGCCGATGGGGCTGTGGCAAATGTTGCGCACCACCATGCTGAAAAACCCGATGATCTGGCTGCTCGGCGTGTCGTATGTATTGGTCTACTTGATCCGCATTGCGCTCAACGACTGGGGCAACATCTGGCTGACGGAAAGCCACGGCGTGAATCTGCTCAGCGCCAATGCCACGGTGATGCTGTTTGAAGTTGGCGGCTTGCTGGGGGCGCTGTTTGCCGGATGGGGATCGGATCTGCTGTTCAGCGGTCAGCGTGCGCCGATGATTTTGCTGTTCACGCTGGGGCTGATGGTTTCCGTCGCCGCACTGTGGCTGGCACCAGTGCACCACTACGCGCTACTGGCAGTGTGTTTCTTTACCGTGGGCTTTTTTGTGTTTGGCCCACAAATGCTAATTGGCCTCGCAGCCGTTGAATGCGGACACAAAGCGGCGGCAGGTTCAATTACCGGTTTTCTCGGGCTGTTCGCCTATCTGGGGGCCGCGCTGGCGGGTTGGCCGCTGTCGTTGGTCATAGAACATTACGGCTGGTCGGGAATGTTCAGTTTGCTCTCGGTTGCCGCTGTCTTTATGGGTTTATTGCTGATGCCGTTGCTCATTGCGGGCATTACCCCTTCTCTCAGTCAAAGGATAAAACAATGAAACTGACGCTTACCTCTACCCTGATCGCTTCCGCTCTGACGCTGGCAGCCTTCAGCAACGCAGCCCAGGCGCAGGGCCGTCTGGTGGTGTATTGCAGCGCCACCAACGAGATGTGCGAAACCGAAACCAAAGCCTTCGGTGAAAAATATGATGTGAAAACCTCATTCATTCGCAACGGCTCTGGCAGTACGCTGGCGAAAGTGGATGCAGAGAAGAAAAACCCGCAGGCGGATGTGTGGTACGGCGGTACGCTGGATCCGCAATCCCAGGCCGGTGAAATGGGTCTGCTGCAGCCGTATAAATCACCAAACCTCGAACAGATCATGGAGAAATTCCGCGATCCCGCGAAGGTCAAAGGTAATCTCTCTTCGGCGGTTTACGTCGGTATTCTGGGCTTTGGCGTTAATACCCAGCGCCTGAAAGAGAAAAACCTGCCGGTGCCAAAATGCTGGAAGGATCTGACCAAACCGGAATACAAGGGCGAAATCCAGATTGCTGACCCGCAAAGCTCCGGTACCGCCTACACCGCGCTGGCGACCTTTGCTCAACTGTGGGGTGAAGATCAGGCCTTTGATTACCTGAAACAGCTAAACGCCAACGTCTCTCAATACACCAAATCCGGCATTGCCCCGGCGCGTAACGCCGCCCGCGGCGAAACGGCTATCGGCATTGGCTTCCTGCACGACTATTCGCTGGAAAAAGAACAGGGCGCACCGCTGGAGCTGATTTCTCCATGCGAAGGCACCGGTTATGAAATCGGCGGCGTCAGCATCCTGAAAGGTGCGCGCAACATCGACAACGCCAAACTGTTCGTTGACTGGGTGCTGTCGAAAGACGCGCAAGAGCTGGCGTGGAAGAAAGGCAAATCCTATCAGATCCTGACCAACACCACCGCCGAGACCTCCTCTAACTCGCTGAAGCTCGACGACCTGAAGCTTATCAATTACGACATGGATAAGTACGGCTCGACTGACGTACGTAAGGCGTTGATCAATAAGTGGGTTAGCGAAGTTAAGATGGGTAAATAAGCCCACGTTGCGTTCATTTGCCGGGTACGGCGTAAACGCCTTACCCGGCCTACATTACCGGAAACGCTATGTCACACACACTTGCACTCCATCCCGTGAAAAAACGGGATGCGATATTTCTTTGGGTTTTGCTCGGCTGGCTGGCGTTTGCCCTGCTGCCTAGCTGGAGCCTGGACTACGGTCTGCTGGAGTCAACGCGGGAAGAAATACTCGCCGCCTACGGCTGGTCGCAGTTCAATATCAGTTGGCTGTGGTATCTGCTGCCAAGCCTGCTGCTGGTGCGCCCATTCCATGAAGCCAGGCGCGAACAGCGCAGCCGCCATTATCTTGACGCGGGTTGGGCATTTTTCTGTATGGCCTTTATTGTCGCCAGCGCCACCCTTGAGGGGCGCGGCTTAGGCTATGCCACCATCGTGCTGTTTGTGGCGCTTGGCGCAATCATGACCCTGGCGCTCACCCGCCTCGAATGGCTGGGCGGTGACCGTTTCGTCATCGGCTCGCTTACCGCGATTGTCGCGCTGATCGGTATTTTTATCGTCTGGCCGAGTATCGCCATTTTCATTCCGATGTTCACCAACGACGCCGGGGAATTTGCCCCGTTGGCGTTTATGAATGTGCTGTCGCAGGCACATATTATTCAGGTGATCCTCAACTCAATTATGCTGTCGATTGCCGTCGGCGTCGGCTGTACCTTCTTTGGTCTGGTACTGGCTATCTACACCACCCGTATCGCCAGACGTAGCGCCATAATCGGACGTATCTTCTCGATTTTGCCGATCGTCACTCCGCCGTTTGTCGTCGGTTTAGGCGTCACGCTGATGATGGGACGCTCCGGTTACATCACCGAGTTTATGGTCGAATGGTTTGGTTTAACCAACACCAACTGGCTGTATGGCTTTACCGGCATCTGGCTGGCGCAGGTTCTGGCCTTTACGCCGATGGCGTTTATGATCCTCGACGGAGCAATCAAAACCATTCATCCGTCGCTGGAAGAAGCGTCATACACCCTGCGTGCCAGCCGCTGGCAGACCTTTAACGGCGTGTTTGTCCCGCTGCTGAAACCCGCACTGGCTAACGCCTTTTTGATTGTGGTCGTGCAGTCGCTGGCTGACTTTAGTAACCCGCTGGTGCTCGGCGGTAACTTCGACGTGCTGGCAACGCAAATCTACTTCTACATCACCGGTTCGCAGCTTGACTACCAGGCCGCCAGTACGCTGGGTGCCTTCCTGCTGCTGTTTTCGCTGCTGGTGTTCTGCGTGCAGTATATGTGGATTGGTAAACGCTCATACGTCACCGTTTCCGGCAAATCCTACCGGGGCGACGTACAGCCGTTGCCGGTAACGCTGGTATGGAGTGTGGTCGCGCTGCTGGCAGTGTGGATTGCCTTTAACGCCCTGCTCTACGGCAGCATTTTCTACGGCAGTTTCACCGTCAACTGGGGCGTGGACTACACCCTGACGCTGGCGAACTTTACCAAACTGTTCGGTCAGGGGATGAGCGACGGCGCGTGGCCTTCACTGCTCGACACCCTGCTCTACGCCGGGATTGCCGCGCCGATCACCGCGATCTTCGGCCTGCTGATCGCATGGATCGTGGTGCGCCAGCAGTTTAAAGGCAAGAAGACCATCGAGTTCACCACCATGCTGTGCTTTGCCGTTCCGGGTACCGTCGCGGGCGTATCGTACATTCTGGCCTTTAACAGCGCCCCGGTGTACCTCACTGGTACGGCGGCGATTGTCATTATCTCGATGGTAATGCGTAACGTCCCGGTCGGCATTCGCGCGGGCATCGCGGGCTTGGGCCAAATCGATAAATCGCTCGATGAAGCCTCACTCAGCCTGCGCGCCGGTTCCCTGCGTACCATTACGCACATCCTGCTGCCGCTGCTGCGCCCGGCGATCCTCTCGGCGCTGATTTACAGCTTTGTGCGCGCCATTACCACCGTCAGCGCCATTGTGTTCCTCGTCACGCCGGATACCCGCGTAGCGACGGCTTACATCCTCAACCGCGTGGAAGATGGCGAATACGGTGTAGCGATTGCCTACGGTTCCATTCTGATCGTGGTGATGCTGGCGATTATTTTCATCTTTGACTGGCTGATCGGTGAATCACGTACCTCCCGTTCAAAAGACAAAAACCAGGCGTAATGGAGCGCACTATGACTCAGAAAAATTTCGTTGAACTGCGCAACGTCACTAAACGATTTGGCAGTAATACGGTAATCGACAATATCAACCTCACCATCCCGCAGGGGCAAATGGTGACGCTGCTCGGCCCGTCCGGCTGCGGCAAAACCACTATTTTGCGCCTGGTTGCCGGGCTGGAAAAACCGAGCGAAGGGCAAATTTTCATTGATGGCGAAGACGTCACCCATCGCTCTATTCAGCAGCGCGATATCTGTATGGTGTTTCAGTCCTATGCCCTGTTCCCGCATATGTCGCTGGGAGAGAATGTCGGTTATGGCCTGAAAATGCTCGGCGTACCGCGCGCAGAGCTGAAAGCCCGCGTCAAAGAGGCGTTGGCGATGGTGGATCTGGAAGGATTCGAAGACCGCTTTGTCGATCAGATCTCCGGCGGGCAGCAGCAGCGCGTGGCGCTGGCCCGCGCGCTGATCCTCAAGCCGAAAGTGCTGCTGTTTGATGAGCCGTTGAGTAACCTCGACGCCAACCTGCGTCGCAGCATGCGCGACAAGATCCGCGAGCTGCAAAAGCAGTTTGATATCACCTCGCTGTACGTCACCCACGATCAGAGCGAAGCCTTTGCGGTTTCTGATACCGTGCTGGTGATGAACAAGGGACACATCATGCAGATCGGCTCACCGCAGGATCTTTACCGCCAGCCCGCCTCCCGCTTTATGGCGAGCTTTATGGGCGATGCCAACCTGTTCCCGGCAACCTTCAGCGACGGATACGTTGATATCTACGGCTATCATCTGCCGCGCCCGCTGCACTTTGGTACACAGGGTGAAGGGATGGTCGGTGTGCGCCCGGAAGCGATCACGCTCAGCGATCGCGGCGAAGAGAGCCAGCGCTGCGTGATCCGCCATGTCGCCTATATGGGGCCGCAGTATGAAGTGACGGTGGAATGGCACGGGCAGGAGATTTTATTGCAGGTCAACGCTACGCGTCTGCAACCGGACGTCGGCGAGCAGTATTATCTCGAAATCCATCCGTACGGCATGTTTGTTCTGGCGGATGCGGCATAACGTTTTGTGGCTTTGTAGGCCGGATAAGGCGCTTGTGCCGCCATCCGGCAATGCCTGATGCGCTGCGCTTATCAGGCCTACAATGAACGATGTAGGCCGGATAAGGCGCTTGCGCCGCCATCCGGCAATGCCTGATGCGCTGCGCTTATCAAGCCTACAATGAACGATGTAGGCCGGATAAGGCGCTTGCGCCGCCATCCGGCAATGCCTGATGCGCTGCGCTTATCAGGCCTACAATGAACGATGTAGACCCGATAAAACCCTCAGCTTCGCGCTTTTAGCGCGGCAATATCCGCAGGCGTGGTGCGACAGCACCCGCCAATTAACCGTGCGCCAGCGGCCTGCCACTGCGGCAGATAATCCGCCAGCTGCGCGCAATGATCACCGTGATGATGCCAGGTTTTGCTCACCGCATCGTACTGCTCGCCCGAGTTCGGATACACCACCAGCGGCAGCACCGTTAAACCGTGTAAATGCTGCAACGCAGCGGTGGTGTTTTCCAGCGCAATGCAGTTAATGCCTAGCGCCACCACCTGCGGATAACCCGCTAGCAACGCAACCACGTCACGCAGCGGCGTACCGTCGCTCAGGTGCTCGCTGTCGCGCAGGGTAAATGAGAACCACGCCCGCGCACGCGGATATGCGGTCAACAGCTCAGCCAACGCCTCAATCTCGGCGAAATTCGGCAGGGTTTCGCAGGCCAGCAGATCGGCCCCGGCATCCAACAAGGCTTCCACGCGCGGGCGATGAAACGCCTGAAATGCCTCAACGCTACAATGATAATCGCCACGGTATTCAGAGCCATCCGCCAGATACGCGCCGTAAGGCCCGACGGATCCCGCCACCAGTAGTGCTCCCGCCTGCGGGTTCTCTGCCAGATACGCTTCACGGGCTTTACGCGCCAGCTCCACGCTTTTGCCAATCAGCGCTTTCGACTGCGCTTCATCCAGACCTCGCGCGGCGAAGCCCGCCGGCGTCGCCTGATAGCTGGCAGTGATCGCGCATTGCGCCCCCGCCCGGTAGTAATCAAGATGCACTTCACGGATAAGCTCCGGGTTTTCTACCAGCACTTTGGCTGACCACAGGCTGTCGGCTAAGTTACACCCTCGCGCTTCCAGCTCCGTCGCCATCGCGCCATCCAGCAGCAGGATATCCTGTTTATCAAGGAGAGCGCGTAACGGATTATTCTGCGACATGTTCTGGCTCCTGTTTTGCGTTTCGGGGTTGAGTAAGGAAATAAGCACCATAGCACAACGCAACAAACGGTAACCCGCACCACAACGCAATTCTCTGCGCTGGATCGAATGCCAGCCCCACACAGGCCACCAGGCACAGCACAAAACCTAATACCGGCACCAGCGGATACCACGGCGCGCGATAATGTAATTCACTCAATGCCTTACCTTGTTGCAGATGACGGCGACGAAAAACAAAATGCGAGGCGCAGATACTCAGCCACACCGCCACCACCGCAAACCCGGAGATTGCCGACAGCGCAACAAATACCGTGTCCGGGGCCACCACGCTGGAAAACAGCGCCAGCACACCACCGAGCATACTGACCGACAGCGCCGTCAGTGGAACGCCGTTTTTCGTTACTCGCGCAAAACAGGCCGGTAGCGTACGTTCATTCGACAGCGACCACAGCATGCGCCCGGAGGCATATAACCCGGAGTTCGCTGCAGAAAGAATAGCCGTCAGGATCACGAAGTTAAAAATATCAGCGGCGTACGGGATCCCTACTTTCTCAAACACCAGCACAAACGGGCTTTTCTCCACGCCCGCCTGCTGCATCGGGATCAGCGCCGCCAATACAAACACGGTGCCGATAAAGAAAATAATCAGTCGCGCGATGGTAGTACGAATCGCTACCGGGATAACTTTGCGCGGGTTTTCCGTTTCACCGGCGGCAATGCCGATAAGCTCGGTACCCGAAAAAGCAAAGTTCACTGCAACCATAGTCATCAGAATCGGTAAGCCACCGTGCGGGAACCAGCCTTCCGCCGTGATATTACTCAGCCCCGGCGCGGGCGAGCCATCCTGCATCGGAATAAAGCCGAAAATCGCCGCCCCACCGAGGATGATAAAGGCGATGATAGTGACCACCTTGACCAGGGAGAACCAGAACTCCCCTTCGGCAAAAAAGCGCGTGGAGATAACATTCAGACCAAAAATAATCGCGCAGAACACCACGCACCAGACCCATACCGGCACCTGTGGAAACCAGTACTGCATACAGAATCCGGCGGCGGTAAAGCTCGAACCCAGCGCCACAGTCCAGGTCAGCCAGTAGAGCCAGGCCACGGTATACCCGGTAGCCGGACCAAGATAGCGCGCGGCATAAACGTGAAACGCCCCGGTCTCCGGCATCGCGACCGACAGCTCGCCCAGACACTGCATAACCAGCCAGACCACCAGCGCGCCAATCAGATAGGCCAGCAGCGTTCCCGCCGCTCCAGTGGTGGAGATGATGTACCCGGTATTGAAGAATAATCCTGTGCCAATCACGCCGCCCAAGGAAAGCATAATCAGGTGACGCGTTTTCATTGTGCGCTTCAGTGGCGCATTTTGTTGTGTTGTTTGCATATAACCTTCTAAACGTATGGACATCTAAACATCCAAAGAAGGTTTGTTATACCGCGTTTGTTAACAGAATGCAAAGTCAACCCTGCACCAGACGCAGATGACCGCGTCGGGCGCTTAATAACGGGTGGGGATTAATAATCAGATACAAAAAGGGCCGCCAGCTCATAACGCCTCCGTTGCCATGTTTTATCTAAACTTTGGCAACACAGTTGACTGACGGCGTTCACCCGGAAGTAGGAACCAAATCTCCCCACTCACACAACCGGATGAATGCTTAAGCACCGCTGGCCGGGATCGGCATCTGCGATTTGCGGCTCATCAGAATAAATACCGCCAGGCCTGCCAGCAAAATGCCCGGCGCAGAAGCCGCCATCACCCCTACCGTTCCGGTACCGAGCGCTAACATTTTCCCTGCCAGCAGCGGGCCGCTCATCGCTCCCAGACGCCCGACTGCGACGGCGGTGCCCACACCTGTGGCGCGGATCTGCGTGCTGTAAAACAGCGGCGCCAGCGCATACAACACGCTTTGCCCGCCGGTGGCGAACATCCCCGCCACAAATCCCGCCATTAGCATGCCGCTCAATGACGACACCGTACCCAGCGCCAGCAGTGAAGCCAACATCCCGGTGTAGATCAGCAGCGACATCACCACCGGGCGCAGTTTATCCATTAACGCCCCGAGAATTAACGTGCCGCTGGCCGCGCCAATTTGCAGAGCAAACATTACGCCTGCCGCCTGCGATGGCCGAAAGCCCTGCTCCACCAGCAGCATCGGCAGCCAGTTGATCAGCATATACACCACCAGCAGGGTGAAGAAATAGCACAACCACAGCAGCAGCGTGGCACTCGCCGTCGCTGGCGCAAACAGGGCACGCAGCGGTGCGGCGGCCACCTGCGTTTGTTGGGTATAAACCTGAGATTCCGGCAGCCAGCGCATCAACAGCGGCACCAGCAGCAGCGGGATCACCCCGCCTACCCAGAACACCGTTTGCCAGGCGGAGGCCAGGCCGCTAAACCCGAGCGCTGCCGCCAGCGCCGCGCCAATCGGCACACCGCAGTACATCAGGCTCACCGCCGTACCGCGAAAACGCGGGCCCGCCGCCTCGGAGGTCAGCGCGATCAGATTCGGCAACGCCGCGCCCAGCCCGACACCGGTCATCAGACGGGCAAAAACCAGTGATGAGAAATCCCAGGAAATCGCCGTCGCCAGCGAGAACAGGCCGAACAGCGCCACAGAGGCAATGAGAATGCGCTTGCGCCCATAGCGGTCAGCCAGCATGCCGCCCACCAGCGCGCCGGGCAGCAGTCCGAGAATGCCCGCACTGAAGATCCAACCCATCTGCATTTTATCCAGCGCAAACGCGTGGGCGATACCGACGGCAGCGATACCGGCGGCCTGTAAATCCAGCCCTTCCATCAGGGCAACTAAAAAGCAAAGCCCAACGGTCAACGTCAGGCGGTAAGATGCGGGGGTACGGGTCGTCATAAGATGTCCCTCTGAGGTCACGATGCAGGTGAATCGCGGCTGATACGTTGCCAGCCGCGTAATCATTTTTATTTGCGGTTGCGCAGGTCCAGCGCTACGTCGACGATCATATCTTCCTGGCCGCCCACCATCCGACGTTTGCCCAGTTCCACCAGAATATCTACTGCGCTCAGGTCATAACGTGCTGCCGCCACTTCGCAATGACGCAGGAAGCTGGAGTACACCCCGGCATAGCCCAGCGCCAGCGTTTCACGATCCACCCGCACCGGGCGGTCTTGTAGTGGACGCACTAAATCGTCGGCGGCGTCCATCAGTGCATAGAGATCGGTTCCGTGCTGCCAACCAAGCTTATCCGCAGCGGCGATAAATACCTCCAATGGTGCGTTGCCCGCGCCTGCGCCCATCCCTGCCAGGCTGGCGTCGACACGGTCACACCCCTCTTCTACTGCGGCAATGGAGTTCGCCACCCCAAGACTCAGGTTGTGATGCGCATGCATTCCGGTTTCTGTTTCCGGCTTCAGCACCGCTTTCAGTGCGCGGAAGCGGGCGCGAATATCGCTCATGTTCATTGCGCCGCCGGAATCGACCACATAAATACAGGTCGCGCCGTAGTTTTCCATCAGCTTCGCCTGCTGTGCCAGGTTCTCCGGTGTGGTCATATGGCTCATCATCAGAAAGCCGACGGTATCCATGCCAAGCTCACGCGCATACTGAATATGCTGGGCCGACACATCCGCTTCAGTGCAGTGGGTCGCCACGCGCACTACCCGTGCGCCGGCCTGATATGCATTTTTCAGGTCATGAATAGTGCCGATACCCGGCAGCAACAGCGTGGCAATTTTGGCATGCTTCACCACGTCCGCCGCCGCTTCAATCCACTCCAGGTCGCTGTGCGCACCAAAGCCGTAGTTAAAGCTGGAACCTTGTAAACCGTCGCCGTGGGACACTTCAATAGAATCAACCCGTGCGTCGTCCAGCGCTTTGGCTATCTGGCGCACATTCTCCAGCGAATATTGATGACGAATAGCGTGCATACCGTCGCGCAGGGTCACGTCAGAGATATAGAGTTTTTTACCGTTCATGCTGCTTCTCCTGCCTGACGAGCGAGGGACTGCGCCATCTTCTCAGCGGTCGCCAGCGCGCTGGAGGTCATAATGTCGAGGTTGCCCGCGTAGGCTGGTAAATAGTGCGCCGCGCCTTCCACTTCCAGATACACCGCAGTTTTTAGCCCAGAGAACTGGCCGATACCCGGCAGATTCACCGGTTTATCTTCCGGGATGACTTCAAACTGGACACGCTGTTTCAGGCGATAGCCCGGCACGTAGGCCTGCACCGCCGCCGCCATCTCATTAATCGAAGCTTCAACTTCAACCTCAGAGGCCGCTTCGCTCAGCACATACACCGTGTCACGCATCATCAGCGGCGGTTCGGCCGGGTTAAGGACAATAATGGCTTTGCCTTTTGCCGCGCCGCCGACCACTTCAATCGCCTTCGAGGTAGTTTCGGTAAACTCGTCGATATTGGCACGGGTACCTGGCCCCGCCGATTTACTGGCGATCGAGGCGATAATCTCGGCGTAATGGACTTTTGCCACGCGAGAAACTGCCGCCACCATTGGGATGGTCGCCTGTCCGCCGCAGGTCACCATATTGACGTTCTGCTGATCAACGTTGGCTGCCAGATTCACCACCGGCACGCAGTAAGGACCGATTGCCGCGGGCGTCAGGTCGATCAGGCGGATGCCTGGTTTAACGGCACGTAGCGCGGCGTCGTTCTTCACATGCGCGCCTGCGCTGGTGGCGTCAAACACAATGTCGATATCAGCGAATTCCGGCATGTCGATAAGCCCTTTCACCCCTTCATGGGTGGTGGCAACGCCCATGCGTCGGGCACGCGCCAGGCCATCAGATTCTGGATCGATACCGACCATCACCGCCATTTCCAGATGCACGCCGTGACGCAAAATTTTTATCATCAAATCGGTACCGATGTTGCCGGAGCCGATAATAGCGACTTTACGCTTACTCATGACTGACTTCCTTTTGTAACCGCCGCTGAAAAGGTGGCGGCGACTGAACCAATACCGTCGATATAGGCTTCGAAACGATCGCCCGCATTCACCGCCACCATCGGGCCTAACGCTCCGGTGAGAATAATGTCTCCCGCACGCAGCGGCTCGCCGAGGCTGGCCATTTTGCGCGCTAGCCAGACGGCGGCGTTGATCGGATGTCCCAGGCATTCGCTGCCGCGCCCGCTGGAGACCTCTTCGTTGTTGCGCGTCATTTTCATCGCGCAGTTTTTCAGATCTAATCCTGCCGGACGCTGTGCCGGACCGCCGACCACATACACGCCACAGGAGGCGTTATCCGCCACGGTATCAACAAATTTGATCGACCAGTCGCGGATACGGCTGCCGACCACTTCCAGCGCGGGAAGTACCCACTCTATGGCGTTGTAAAGCTCGTCAAAAGTGGTGTCGGTATTGGGCAGATCGCGGTTCAGCACCAGCGCAATTTCGGCTTCAATACGCGGTTGCAGCACACGGGAAAACGGGATGGTTTCGTTATCGCCATAACACATATCAGCAAACAGCGTACCGAAGTCCGGTTGATCGACACCCAGCTGTTGCTGCACTTTCGGGTGCGTCAGCCCCACTTTGCGCCCGACCACGCGACGCCCGCGCGCCACGTCGTACTGCACGTTGATGCGCTGAATGGCGTAGGCCGCTTCGGCGTTATCCACACCAATCAATTCACGCAGTGGGGCGATGGCTTCCCCTTTTTCTTCAGCCTGACGTAAATCGGCGGCTAGCTGCTCAAGATTACGATTCGTCATGTCCGTTCCTTAAGGGCGTGCGAGGAAGTTCAGCACCAGTTGGTTAAAGGCATCCGCATGTTCCCACTGCGCCCAGTGCCCGCAGTCGCGGTAGATATGCAGCTCAGAACCGGCAATTCCGGAGAGCAGGCGCAGACCGGCATCCATCGGTACAAAGCGGTCATTGCGTCCCCAGACAATCAGAGTCTGAGCTTTGATTTCACCCAGACGCGGGCTGAAATCCGGGAACTGTTTCGGGTTGGCCTCCAGGCTCTGGACAAAGTTTTCCAGGTGATCGCGACGCGACAGCATGTTATTCAGGCGCGCCTCAAACAACGCCTCGGTCAGGTCGCTGGTGTCGAAGA
Organism: Citrobacter sp. Cpo069; assembly: GCF_030332785.1. NCBI lineage: Bacteria > Pseudomonadati > Pseudomonadota > Gammaproteobacteria > Enterobacterales > Enterobacteriaceae > Citrobacter > Citrobacter sp. Cpo069. Next base: position 63,949 of record NZ_JAOWHD010000037.1, on the reverse strand, counting down.
CAAAGATCTCCATCATCAGCTTCAGATTCTCGATGGTCGGCTCGCGATACAGCTGATTCAGGCGCTTGATACCTTCGGTCGGCATCGGGGTAAACAGGCTCATGCCGCCCGTTCCGCCACCCATTAGCACCAGTTTGCCCACGCGCTCCGGCCAGCTCAGGGTAAACGCCACAGCACTGTGACCGCCCATCGAGTTACCCAGCAGGTGGACTGTTTGAATATCCAACTGATCGACCACGCTTTTCAGGATGCGGGCGTTGAGATCGGATCGCGAACCGCGGTTAACGATCCCATCGCTTTTGCCCCAGCCAGGACAATCCAACAGGATCACCCGGTATCCGGCCTGTACCAGCGGATCGATATTGCGGCTGAAGTTTGCCCAGCCCGTCGCGCCAGGACCGGATCCGTGCAGCAGCACGACGGTCTCTTCGCCCTGCCCACAGTCATTGAAATGCACGCGTAGGGTTTCGCCTGCTTCCTGCACCTCCAGAAAACGACTGGTAGCGGCTTCGGTTTGCGGTTGGTAAGTCATGATGTTCTCCTGCATATTCAGTTCTGTTTTAGTTCTGCGTAGTGGCGCTCAGGGAGCCGAATCCGGCGATCCACTCCGGGATCGGGCGGTAATAACGGCCTTCGCTGCGCCAGTTGCCAAAGGCAGAAATGGCGGCAAAGGCGGCAACCCAGGTTTTAACTTCGTGCGTTGATTTGCCCGCCATCGCGGACAGCTCTTCGTTACTGACCGCATCCAACTCCTGCAAACGCCCCTGCTCAAGCAGGGTCATAAAACGGTTATCCCAGACAGGGTTAAGCGGGTGTAGCGTGTTTTGATCGACCACAAACTTCTCGGCGGCGCTGATCACCCGCTGCTGGCGTAGCTCGCGCTCGTTTTCAGGTAACTGTTTGCCGCTGCCGAGCAGGCGGTCACGCATATGGGCATCGGCCTTCGCCAGCTCCGGTACCGGCGGCTGGTGCGATAGCCCGCCGGAGCCTAAAAACAGCACGCGCTTATTCAGCGAGCTGGCGAAACGGCCAATCGCTTCACCGAGCATGCGGGTACGCTGAAAGCCCGGCAGCGGCGTGGCGACGCCGTTAATAAACACTGGCAGCACCGGCACCTTATCCAGGCCGCCGAGCAAAAACTCCAGCGGCTGCGCGAAGCCATGATCGACCTGCATGTTGTAGGACACGGCGAGATCGATACCGCTTTTCATTACCGCGTGGGCGCAGGCTTCAGCCAGATCTGTCGGCACCGGTAATTCCCCCGCCGCGCTACCAAAATCGCCGATCGCCGTAGCTCCAACGCCTAAACAGAACGGCGGCATCACGTCGTAGAAAAATCCGTTGTAGTGATCGGGGGCAAACAGCACGACCAGTTCAGGTTCGAACGCCGCAATACGTGCCCGAGCGCTGGCGATCACGCCGTTAACCTCGTCGAGCACAGCCTGTGCCGGGTCGACATAGCCCACCAGCGGCGAGTGGGAAAGACAGTGAAGATAAGCGTGCATATCAGGCAACCTTTTCAACAGGAATGTCGGCAGTAGCGTGAGTGAGCGTCATCACCGACGCCAGTTTATTCAGGGTGCTGCCCAGGGTTTGCGGAATGGCGATGGCGGCCACGAAGCGGTCCGGGCGCATGACTACCAGCGCGGCGTTGTGCTGGGCAAACCACGCGCGCAGGCGGTTTTGCGTATCGCCTATGCGGGTAACGCCGTCGTGGTTATCCTGATCGGTATGTATCTGCGTATCCGGCACGACCTGGATAAAACGCGTCCCCAGCGCCTGCCACTGTTGGATCTGCGCCTCGCTCATGCCCCATAGTGGGTTACAGCCCCAGCCAATCACCGCGAAATTCGGTCCGATGACGTTGTCGAGCAACGTCACTTCGCCCGATTCCAGCGTCACCTTCGGCTGGATAAACATCTTGCCGACCGGTGAAGTTTTCGCGTCGCCTTCACGCACCAGCGCCCCGGCGTGGTACTGCGGCATCGGCTTAAACCGCATTTCAAGGAAGTAACGTTTGACCGGCGGAATATAGTTCAACAGCCAGGAAACCCCATCGCGTACCGCGCCGTGCCAGCGTTTGGGCGGCGCAAGTACGTTGCCAGCGGTCACGGAGAGGTCGATCATCGCTTTGGCGTGGTCGCGGCGTTCCTGCTGGTAGGTATCCAACAGCGCATCGTCGGCTTTACCGTTAATCACCAGCGCCAGTTTCCATGCCAGGTTGAAAGCATCGCGCATGCCGCTGTTGTATCCCTGACCCTGCCAGACCGGCATAATGTGCGCCGCATCGCCCGCCAGCAGCACGCGGTCAATACGAAAACGTTCGGCCAGACGAGCATTATGGGTATACACGCGCTGGCGGATCAGCTCGACGTTGTCCGGGTTCGGCAGCACTTTGCTCAGTAACTGGCGCATATTCTGCGGCTCGCTAAGCTGCGCTTCGGTTTCCCCCGGCATAACCATAAACTCAAAACGGCGCACCGCGTGCGGCAGCGCGGCAGAGACATACGGGCGCACCGGATCGCAGCACAAATACACATGCGGCGTGCTGAGCGGATCGTTGGCGATATCCACCACAATCCACTGATTCGGCGCGGTTTTACCTTCAAACGGCACGTTCAGAGAACGTCTGACGTTGCTGCCGCCGCCGTCGCAGGCCACCAGCCACTGAGCCTTCACCGTTTCACGTTGACCGTCTGGCGCTTTCAGATTTAGCGTCACTTCGCCGTTTTGTTGGCTGAAGGCCTCCAGCTCGCGGGAGAACAGGCAGCGCACGTTGGGAAAACGCGACAACCCTTCCAACATCACCGCGTCCACCTGCGGCTGAATAAAAGCATTGCGGCGCGACCAGCCAAATTCGTCGGTCATCGGCTGGATATCAGCAAAACAGCGGCCTTTCGGGGTGAGAAAGCGCATTGCGTGCCACGGTGTGGTGTGCGGCAAAACGTTCTCGACCAGCCCCACAGACTGCATAGTGCGCAGCGCTTCATCGTCAATGCCGATGGCGCGAGGATAGTCGATCAGCGTGTCGAGCTTCTCCACTACCAACACCTCAATGCCCATCTGCCCAAGATAGTTGGCCATCATCAGCCCTACCGGACCAGCACCGGCAATCGCCACCTGCGCGGTATGCTGCACAGCGGGTTGGATATCCGGGTTTTTTGTTGTCATTTCAGAACCTCACGACTCGGACAAAACGCAATTGCGGACCCTGGTGAGGCGCAATTTGTTTTGTTAAAAATATGTGAATAATTTTTTGTTGTGCGGTCAGTATAGAAGCGAGTTTTTGCGCTACAATCAAAACATGCCAGGATGTGCACTAAGTGCACAACGTTGTTTTACCTGTAGATTTGTCAATGAATATGAAAAATGACGAGAGCACTGAGTACAAAACCGTACGCGGATTAACGCGCGGATTAATGTTATTAAATATGTTAAACCGGCTCGATGGTGGGGCCAGTGTTGGCTTGCTTGCTGAGTTAAGCGGCCTGCATCGCACCACGGTCAGACGGCTGCTGGAAACCCTGCAGGATGAGGGTTACGTCCGGCGCAGCCTGTCCGATGACAGCTTTCGCTTAACCATTAAAGTCCGCCAGCTCAGCGAGGGGTTTCGTGACGAGCAGTGGATTTCTGCACTCGCCGCCCCGCTGCTGGGAGATTTGCTGCGCGAGGTCATCTGGCCGACCGACGTTTCCACGCTGGATGTGGACGCGATGGTGGTACGTGAAACCACCCACCGTTTCAGCCGTCTGTCGTTTCACCGGGCGATGGTAGGGCGTCGTTTGCCACTGCTGAAAACCGCATCCGGCCTGACCTGGCTGGCATTTTGCCCGGAGAATGAACGGCAGGAACTGATTGAAATGCTTGCCTCCCGATCGGGAGAAGAGTTCCAGCTTGCGCGCGAGCCGCTGAAGCTCAATGCCATTTTGACCCGCGCGCGAAAAGACGGTTTTGGGCAGAACTTTCGCGGTTGGGATCAGGAGGAGAAAATCGCTTCTATCGCCGTCCCCATCCGCAGCGAACAGCGGGTGATCGGCTGCCTGAATTTGGTGTATATGGCCAGCGCCATGACCATCGAACAGGCCGCGGAAAAGCATCTTCCGGCCTTACAAAAGGTGGCGAAACAGATAGAGGACGGCGTCGAATCGCAGGAGATTTTGGTTGCCGGGAGGTGAGATGGATCACAGTTATGCGGATCATCTGATTGATAGCTGGCATAACTCACTATCCGGCCGATAAAACTCTGTGACCTCTTGTCCAAAAAATATCTTCATTACATAGTGTGCATTCGTTTTCTGCCAGGAGGCTGCATGTTAAAGGTCATTGCTGAGGATTTCATCAAACCTGAGTATATTGAAACTGTTCTCCCGTTGTATCGTGAGCTAATAGCGGCAACGAAGAAAGAACCGCACTGCATTGCTTACGACCTCTATATTGATGAAAAAGATCCGGGGCATTTTATTTTTATCGAAGAATGGCCAAACCACGCGGCTCTCGATGAACATTGTGCCAGCAAGCATTTCCAGCGACTTGTACCATTAATCGATCAATACACGCGCCAGGAAGCACGTTACATACTGATGGATGACGTGGTAAATCCGGCAGTCTCGTGATAATGAAGAAAGTAGTTGGAATACTGTTAATTATGTTTTTGGCAGAATGCTCAACACCAGGAAAGACAGTCTTTTACTTCCCTGGTCGCTGAGGGCTTAAAGCCTCTTCAAAAGAGGCTTTAAGCTTTGCAACAATGCATCCCACGGATTACAAAACGGAATCATCACTGTTCCAGATATTAAGCGCATTTTTACGAGGCCATTTTCATCGCGGCACCAATAACTGCCATACACATACTGCTCGCAAGTAAAACAATAAACCAATATATATAATTATTAAACTTTGTAAATAACCAGATAAATCTAAGCAATGACAATGCAGCAATAGAAATAGAAGACACAAACATTGTAAATATATAAATACCAGAAATTATCCATCCTGCTTCTTCGTAAATACTCTTCATTGTAAAAATAAGGATAGATAAGTAAAATGCTGATAAAGCAAGCCCGCTCAGAAAATCATAATAATCGATGTATGTGATGTTTTTATCTTTCTGCGGAAGAGCTATAAACCTTTCAATTTTCTCATTGTCTACTCGTGACAAAAACCGATTAATTAGCGGAGTAAACATCACTAAAATCATCACCAAATGAATGAATAGTAAAGAAAGTTTAATTCTGTCATCAACCGATTCATTCTGTGGCCAGATAGATATTATTTCATAATCCATTTTTGCAAGGAGAAAAAAGCAAATGGCCGATGGTATATATTCAGAAGATATAGCTTTCCATATTTTTTTAAAAATCACTTATATTACCCCATTAGTTATATCGGTGAATCACTATTAGTTAACCGTGCTACTAATCTGCAAATAGTTGGCGATCATATTTATTTAATACGGATAATATATACCTATTCAGAAACGGATTGCTACCTACTAATTTTATCACTACATACCTGAATCACGTAAATTACACATATCAAAAAAAAACCGAAACCCGCTCCTGAAAAGAGCAGCGTTCCGGTTTTTATTCAGTCCGAAGGGTTTCAGACTTTAAGCAGTTTCACCGTCGCGTCGATGTCGATTTCATCTTCCGAGAAGATCAGCGTCGTGCCCTGGAAGGTAGTGATGGCCAGCTTTTTCAGCGTGCGCATTTCACCAGGCTTTACGTCTGATTTCGGTCGGATGCTGTTCATCAGCACGCCGACAGACAGCACAGCATTTTCTTTGTCGATACGGGTCTCTACAGGGACTTCTTCGCTGTAGACCAGGAATGACTTGATCGAGGTGAGCTTCAGACGCTCGCCTGCAATATAGATGTACTTGCTGTCTGGTATGACTTTTACCGCGTAGGCAGACAAGCCTTTGTTGTTGGTGGTGGGCTCAAAAGTCACCGCCGCGTCTTTCTTGATCAGCTCAGGATTAGCAACCTTAATCACATGAAAATAGCGGTTGTCGCCGTTTTCATCTTTGATAAATCCAAAGCCTTTATCTTTAAACCACGTTGTGATTGTTCCGTTCATTGCTGTTTCCGCCTGATTAAACCTATTACTTGTAGAGTATACCTACTCAATTTGCGCGCAGTGTAAAACACAGGCCATGTCTTTGGCTACTCGTTACCCCAACGATTGAGGAACTCCGCAATATCATCGATACGCTGAGCGTCGACACCTGCCACGGTAGCCATCTCCTGCTGCGCTTCTTCGCTGATCTCTTCGTTGTTCATCAAACGGGTGATCAGCTGCTGGAAGTAGTGCGCCAGCGCGTCACGTTCTGTGTCGCTCACCGGCTTTGCGGCCTCGGTCGCGTACTCGTCGGCGATATCATAATATTTTAGCGGAATGTCGTTGTTCATCAGTTGCTCCGGGGTAAATGCGTGTGCCAGCAGTTGCCTGCCGCGTCTGGTGTGAATGATAGCATTCTTATTTCATGGTTCGCGATCTGTTTTATTGGTCACTATGCATTACATATATCAATAATGTTTTCCGGCACAACTTCGCATTTAATAAACCTTTCCGTATTTAAATAACAGCATTCTTATTCAGTTCGATATAATAGCTACTTATTAAATAACGAGCCACCAAGGAAATATTAAATTACTTTAATTCTAATTACATTATCGACATCTGTAATCCGCAGTTGGCCCAATCCCATCGCTAGTCGCCCATTTGCCCACATTCATCTTCTGGACAACACTCTACGATGACACCACTGACCCAACACGTGGAGCAAACACCATGAACATCACGCAAATCCGTAACGCTACGCAGCACATCACTTTTGGTGGCAAAACCTTTCTGATCGACCCTATGCTGGCGGCAAAAGGTACTTATCCGGGCTTTGCCGGTACGGCACGCGCCGAGATCCGCAACCCGACCGTTGATCTGCCTGTCGATATCGACACCCTGCTCAACGTTGATGCGCTGATCGTGACCCATCTGCATGAAGACCACTGGGATGAAGCCGCGGCTCGTGTCGTACCGAAAGACAAATCGATTTATGTGCAAAACGATCGCGATGCGCAGGTACTGCGGGAACAAGGTTTCACGCAACTGACCGTACTGACGCAAAACACTGCGCTTGGTGATATCACCCTGCGTAAAACCGGCGGCCAGCACGGTTCGGATCGCGCTTACGCCATCCCGCAAATGGCTGAGCGTCTGGGTGATGCCTGCGGAGTTATCTTCCAGCATCCGGCGGAAAAAACGCTGTATCTGGTCGGGGACACCATCTGGCGCGACGAGGTGGAAACCAACATGCGGACTTTCCAGCCAGGCGTGGTCATTCTGAACGCAGGCTTTGCTCACGTTATCGGGTTTGGCCCAATTATCATGGGCGCGGAAGATGTGCTAAAAACCCACTTCACGCTGCCCGAAGCACAAATTGTGGCGACCCACATGGAGGCGATTAACCACTGTCTGCTGACCCGCGCGGCCTTGAAAGAGTACGCCTGCGACAACCAGATTGCGCAATTCGTTAACGTGCCGGAAGATGGCGAAACCCTGACGTTTTAAACTCCACAGAGGACTCGTATGCAACCGCTTAACGTCGCCATTGTTGCCGTGGAATATTTCAGCCCGTTTCACTTCTCGGTGCCATGCATTATTTTCAGTGACAAAGTGGCGACGAAAAAGCGTTTTGAGGTGCAACTGTGTGCAGAACAGCCGGGCATCGTTTCCTCGCAGGATGGCTTCTCCATTAACGCAGCCTACGGCTATGAAGCGGTGGAGGCCGCCGACATTGTGGTGATCCCCTGGTGGGGTACCACGGCACATCGGCCACCACAAAGCCTGCTTGATGCGCTCAATCGTGCGCGACAAAACGGCGCGCAGATTGTTGGGTTATGCCTGGGTGCGTTTGTCCTCGGCTACGCCGGTCTGCTGGATGGCAAACGGGCGGCTACGCACTGGGAGTTCGAGCAGGATTTTCAGGCCCGCTTTCCGGCAGCTCATCTGGATATCAACGCGCTGTACGTGGATGACGACGGTATTATTACCTCGGCAGGCACCGCCGCTGCGCTGGATTGCTGCCTGTACGTCATTCGCCAGCGTTTTGGCAGCACGGTGGCGAATCAGATTGCCAGACGGATGATTGTGCCGCCACATCGCGAGGGCGGCCAGGCACAGTTTATCGAGCAACCGGTGGCGAAAAATACCAAAGATCAGCGCATCAATGTCCTGCTCGACTATTTGCGCCAGCATCTCCATGAATCACATAATCTTGACGAGCTGGCGCAACGGGTGATGATGAGCCGTCGCACCCTCACCCGTCATTTTATGAAGGCCACAGGGTCAAGCGTGGCCGAATGGTTGATTGCCGAGCGCCTGCGCCGTAGCCAGACGTTGCTGGAGTCCAGCCAGTTACCCGTTGAACGCATCGCAGAACAGGTTGGTTTTCAGTCGCCCGTCACCTGGCGCCAGCATTTTAAATCCCACTTTGGCGTTAGCCCGGCTGAATGGCGTAAAACCTTTCGCGGTGATTAGCCTCTTTTTTGCGCCAGCCAGATGGTGTGCCCGGCGCAGTGCGGATCTTCCATCACCATCTCGACCACCGCAAAACCGTGTGCTGACAGCAGTGTGCGGTATTCATCCGGCGCGAGGCTGGCGTGAAACAGCGGCTCACCTTCAAATTGCCCCATCGCGATGCCGTTGTCCGTACCGCTGGTAAACATCAGCGCGCTGCCGGGATGGCTGAGGCGGTCAAAAATCGGGAACATCTTTTGCTGGTCCTGCTGAGTTAAATGGAAAAAGCTGTCCCAGGCGATCAGTCCATCGAAAGTCTCATTGAGTGCCAACTCGCGCATATCCTGTTCCAGCCAGCGCTGTGCGGGAAAAGTGTTTCGGGCCCGCGCCAGCATCGCCGGGGAACCATCAACGCCGGTAAGCTGAAAACCTTGCTGGATAAAATAACCGGCGATCGGCTGACCGTTGCCGCAGCCAATATCCACAATGCTGCCCTGCCCGCCCATCACGGAAATAAATTTATCGAGCCAGCTTTTCTCGAACAAGGTGCGCGAGCGCTGGCTGGCAAAAGCATCCGCATGGCGTCGGTAGATGGACAGAATATTTTTTGCCGCAGAATCGCTCACAATGTCCTCGCTTTTTTCTTCTGTTAGGTATAACGGCGATAAATCCTTCAGCACGCTATCCTCAAACCCTGGAATGCGCCTCGCAGAACCCATGCGCAAATCCCCCAAACCCGTCCCGCTGTGGCATCATAGCGCACAGATAACGTCATGACAGGGGTGATAAACGTGAAACCGGTAACGCTATACGATGTGGCAGACCATGCAGGTGTCTCTTACCAGACCGTCTCTCGCGTCGTGAACCAGGCCAGCCACGTTTCCGCAAAAACCCGACAGAAAGTTGAGGCCGCGATGGCGGAACTCAATTACATTCCTAACCGCGTTGCACAGCAGCTGGCTGGCAAACAGACGCCACTGATTGGCGTTGTGACGGCAAACCTTGCCCTGCATGCCCCCTCACAAATCGTTGCTGCCATAAAATCCCGCGCCGACCAGTCCGGTGCCAGCGTGGTGATCGCCATGGTCGAGCGCAGCGGCGTTGAGTCCTGTAAAGCCGCGGTCCACAATCTGCTTTCTCAACGCGTAACCGGGCTTATCATCAACTATCCGCTGGATGAAGAAGATGCCATTGCCGTGGCCGCTGCCTGCGGTACGGTGCCGGTGCTGTTTCTCGATGTCTCTGACCTGACGCCAATTAACAGCGTGATTTTCTCTCATGACGACGGCGCGCGCCTTGGCGTTGAACATCTGGTGCAGCACGGACATCAACGGATCGCCCTGCTGAGCGGGCCGCACACTTCCGTTTCGGCAAGGCTTCGGCATGCGGGCTGGCACAAGTATCTGGCACATTACCAGCTACAACCCGTTGTGGAGCTGGAAGGCGACTGGAGCGCGATGTCTGGTTTTCAGCAAACGATGCACATGCTGAATAACGGTAACCTCCCTACCGCCATGCTGGTCGCTAACGATCAAATGGCGCTGGGCGCGATGCGGGCAATCAGCGAGTTCGGTCTGCGGGTTGCAGTGGATATATCGGTAATTGGCTACGATGACACCGAAGACAGCGCCTGTTACATCCCACCGCTGACCACCATCAGGCAGGATTTTCCGTTGCTGGGTGAAACCAGCGTCGACAGGCTATTGCAACTCCCCCGTGGCGGCTCCAGCGTGGGTAACCAACTGCTTCCCGTCACCCTGGTCAAGCGCAAAACGGTTCTGCCTCCCGATACGCAAACCACCACTCCCCAGGCGCTGGCTGATTCACTGATCCAGCTGGCGCGGCAAGTTTCTCAGCTCACACCCAAATTGTGAACGCATAACAATTGTGTGAGTCAGTTCACTTATTGAACGCCCCATCCTTTACAGCAAGGAGCGCTTGTTCGTATTTTGATTGAAATTGTGAGCGAGTAACAAATTCAAACAGGATACCGTTATGAACCTGAACACAGATTCACTCTCCGCTGTTCTGGCCCGCCGCGACTGGGAAAATCCCGGCGTCACGCAGCTCAACCGGCTGGAAGCACATCCGCCATTCTGTAGCTGGCGCTCAGCGGATGATGCACGTACCAATCAGCGTTCGAGTCAGTTACGCGCGCTGAATGGCCAGTGGCAATTTGCCTGGTTTGCCGCGCCGGAGGCTGTGCCAGAAAGCTGGCTGACAAGCGATCTGCCACAGACAGACACCGTCAACGTCCCCTCTAACTGGCAGATGGACGGTTATGATGCGCCAATTTATACCAACGTCACCTACCCAATCCCGGTGAATCCTCCGTACGTTCCGGCACAGAACCCGACAGGATGTTACTCGCTCACATTTAATATCGAAGACGCGTGGTTAGAGGAAGGTCAGACGCGCATTATTTTTGACGGCGTGAACTCCGCGTTTCATCTGTGGTGCAACGGTCGCTGGGTCGGCTACGGTCAGGATAGCCGTCTGCCGTCTGAGTTTGATCTTAGCGATTATCTGCTGCGCGGCGAAAACCGTCTGGCTGTGATGGTGCTGCGCTGGAGCGACGGCAGCTATCTGGAAGACCAGGACATGTGGCGCATGAGCGGTATTTTTCGCGATGTCTCCCTGCTGCATAAGCCCACTACGCAAATCCGCGACCTGCGCATTAATACCCGTTTTAATGACGACTTCAGCCGCGCCACGCTGGAAGCGGAAGTCAGAGTGGGTGGCAACGAGAGCGAAGATTTACGCGTCACCCTGCAATTGTGGGAAGGTGAAACGCTCACCCGCGAAACGACCTCGCCGCTCGGCAGTGAGATCATTGATGAACGCGGCGCTTATCATGACCGGGTAACTCTGCGTCTGAACGTCGAAAAACCGGCTCTGTGGAGTGCCGAAACACCCAATCTGTACCGCGCCGTTGTGCAGTTACACACCGCAGGCGGAGTACTGATTGAAGCGGAAGCCTGTGACGTTGGTTTTCGTCAGGTTTGTATCGAAAACGGCCTGTTGCTGTTAAACGGCAAGCCGCTGTTGATTCGCGGTACCAACCGCCATGAGCACCATCCGGTCAACGGCCAGGTGATGGATGAGGCGACGATGGTGCAGGACATCATCCTGATGAAGCAGAATAACTTCAACGCCGTGCGCTGTTCCCATTACCCGAACCATCCGCTGTGGTACACCCTGTGCGATCGTTACGGCCTGTATGTAGTCGACGAAGCCAACATTGAAACCCACGGCATGGTGCCGATGAATCGCCTCACCGACGATCCCGCATGGTTGCCTGCCATGAGCCAGCGCGTCACGCGCATGGTGCAGCGCGATCGCAACCACCCGAGCATTATTATCTGGTCACTGGGCAATGAATCCGGCCATGGCATCAATCACGACGCGCTCTACCGCTGGATAAAATCAGAAGACCCGTCACGTCCGGTGCAGTACGAGGGCGGTGGAGCTGATACTGCCGCCACCGACATTATTTGCCCGATGTACGCCCGCGTCGATCAGGATCAGCCCTTCCCCGCAGTACCCAAATGGTCGATTAAAAAGTGGCTGTCGATGCCCGGCGAACAGCGTCCGCTGATCCTTTGTGAATACGCCCACGCTATGGGCAACAGCTTTGGCGGCTTCGCCAAATACTGGCAAGCGTTCCGTCAGTATCCGCGCCTGCAGGGCGGATTTGTCTGGGACTGGGTGGATCAGTCGCTGACCAAATATGATGAGAACGGCAAAGCATGGTCAGCCTACGGTGGCGATTTTGGCGACACGCCTAACGATCGTCAGTTTTGCATGAACGGGCTGGTGTTCGCCGATCGCACTCCGCATCCGGCGTTATATGAGGCCAAACATGAACAGCAGTTTTTCCAGTTCACGTTACAGCCGGGCGCTGAACGCCAGATTGAAGTGACCAGCGAATATCTGTTCCGCCGCAGCGATAACGAAGTTCTGCACTGGTCGATTGCCCTGGACGGCAACCCGCTGGCCGCCGGAGAAATCGTTCTGGATATCGCCCCACAGGGCCGCCAGGTGATTACCCTGCCGAACGTTCCGATGCCGGACACCGCAGGCGAACTGTGGCTGACGGTGCGCGTAGAGCAGCCTCAGGCGACCGCATGGTCAGAAGCCGGGCATATCAGCGCCTGGCAACAGTGGAAGCTGGAAGAGAAGCTCAGCCTGGTACGTCTATCACGCGGCAGCAGCGCACCACAGCTGGATGTTAGTGAGAGCAATTTTACCGTGGTGGCCAACAACACACGCTGGCAATTCGATCGTCATTCCGGCCTGCTAACACAATACTGGATTAGCGATGAAGCCCAGTTGGTAAGCCCGCTTACTGACCAGTTCACCCGCGCGCCGCTGGACAACGACATCGGCGTGAGCGAGTCAACCCGCATCGACCCTAACGCCTGGGTTGAACGCTGGAAGGCCGCCGGTCACTATCAGGCTGAAGCAACGTTACTGCACTGTGCTGCCGATACGCTGAGCAATGCGGTACTGATCACCACCGAACATGCGTGGCAGTATCAGGGCGAAACGCTGTTCGTCAGCCGAAAAAGCTACCGTATTGACGGCAATGGTGAAATGCAGGTAACGGTGGATGTCGACGTTGCCAGCAGTACGCCACATCCGGCCCGCATCGGCCTGAGATGCCAGCTGGCGCAGGTTGCGGAGCGAGTGAACTGGTTAGGTCTCGGCCCGCATGAGAACTACCCGGACCGTCTGGGCGCCGCCTGTTTCGATCGCTGGGATCTGTCGCTTGATGAGATGTACACCCCGTATGTTTTCCCGAGCGAAAACGGTCTGCGCTGCGGTACGCGCGAACTGTACTACGGTGCGCACCAGTGGCGCGGAGACTTCCTGTTCAACATCAGCCGCTTTAGCCAGCAGCAACTGATGGAAACCAGCCACCGCCATCTGCTGCAACCTGAGGCGGGCACCTGGCTCAATATTGATGGCTTCCATATGGGCGTCGGCGGCGATGATTCGTGGAGTCCTTCCGTGTCGCCGGAATTCCAGCTGAGCGCCGGACGCTACCACTTCCAGTTCGTCTGGGGCCAAAAATAATAATATAAGCAGGGCAGGTTGATACCTGCCCGCATTTATAGGAAGTCTGTTATGTATTATTTAAAAAACACTAACTTTTGGATGTTTGGCTTTTTCTTCTTCTTTTACTTTTTTATTATGGGTGCGTATTTCCCCTTCTTCCCTATCTGGTTACACGATGTAAACCATATCAGCAAAGGCGATACCGGCATCATCTTCGCCTGTATCTCACTGTTTTCTTTGTTATTTCAGCCAATTTTCGGGCTACTGTCCGATAAGCTTGGCCTGCGTAAACATCTGCTGTGGGTAATTACCGGCATGCTGATAATGTTTGCCCCGTTCTTTATTTACGTATTTGGCCCATTATTGCAGGTTAATATTTTACTGGGTTCAATTGTCGGCGGGATTTACCTTGGCTTTATTTACAATGCCGGTGCCCCAGCGATTGAAGCCTACATTGAAAAAGCCAGCCGCAGAAGCAACTTTGAATTTGGTCGCGCGCGCATGTTTGGCTGCGTGGGCTGGGCGCTGTGCGCCTCGATTGCCGGAATTATGTTCACCATCAATAACCAATTCGTCTTCTGGTTAGGCTCTGGCTGTGCGGTCATTCTGGCAATACTGCTATTATTTTCAAAAACAGATGCCCCCTCTTCTGCAAAAGTCGCGGATGCGGTAGGCGCCAATAACTCGGCATTCAGCCTGAAGCTGGCGCTGGAGTTATTTAAACAACCGAAACTTTGGTTCCTCTCCCTGTATGTGGTCGGCGTTTCCTGTACTTACGATGTGTTTGACCAGCAGTTCGCCAACTTCTTTACCTCATTCTTTGCCACCGGCGAACAGGGCACCCGCGTGTTTGGCTACGTCACGACGATGGGAGAATTACTCAATGCCTCGATCATGTTCTTTGCACCGCTGATTGTGAACCGAATTGGCGGAAAGAACGCCCTGCTGCTGGCCGGTATGATCATGTCGGTAAGGATTATTGGCTCCTCATTCGCCACCACTGCACTGGAGGTCGTTATTCTCAAAACGCTGCATATGTTTGAGATACCGTTCCTGATCGTCGGCTGCTTCAAATACATCACCAGCCAGTTCGAAGTACGTTTCTCGGCCACGATTTATCTGGTGTGTTTCTGTTTCTTCAAACAGTTAGCCATGATTTTCATGTCAGTTCTGGCCGGGAAAATGTATGAGAGTATTGGTTTCCAGGGAGCTTATCTGGTGCTGGGGATTATTGCGCTGAGCTTTACGCTGATTTCCGTATTTACCCTTAGCGGTCCGGGGCCGTTTTCCCTGCGGCGTCGTCGCGAAAGCGTCGCGCTGTAAAAGCCTCTTTGCCGGATGCACCACTCACGTGGTTTATCCGGCCTACGATACTAAAAGGCCCGGTAAGCATTGCGCCACCGGGCATCACACGATGTTACTCTTCGATCGCCTGACGAATTTGCTGCAACGACGCGGGATCGTCAATGGTCGTTAGATCGCCAGGATCGCGGCCTTCACAGATCGCCTGGATCGTCCGTCTGAGCATTTTGCCAGAGCGCGTTTTCGGCAACTGCGATACAAACCAGACATGCGCCGGGCGGCCAAAATTACCAATCTGACTGTCCACCAGCGCCATAATCGCCTTCTCTTCCGAATGTGCGATGTCGCGATCTTCAAGGCTGTCGCTCTGTTTCGGAATGACAAACGCGACCGCGACCTGCCCCTTCAGCGCATCCTTCACGCCGACCACAGCCACTTCGGCAACGTTCGGATAGCTGGAAATACTCTCCTCTATCTCACGCGTCCCCAACCGATGCCCGGCCACGTTGATGACATCATCCGTACGACCAAGGATGAAGTAATAGCCGTCCGCATCGCGAATACCCCAGTCAAAGGTGGCGTACACCTGACGAGAAAACAGCGACCAGTAGGTATTCACAAACCGCGCGTCATCACCCCAGATAGTCTGGATACAGCCCGGCGGCAGCGGCCCTTCAATCACCAGCATGCCCTTTTCATTCGCTTCGCAGGGCTCACCGGTCACCTCATTGAGCAACTGCACGTTATATCCGTACATCGGCACGCCTGGGCTACCCAGCCGCGACGGGCGGTCGTCCAGCCCGCGAGCGATCGCCATAATCGGCCAACCGGATTCAGTCTGCCAGTAGTTGTCGATAACCGGGACGCCCAGCGTTTCCGTTACCCAACTGGCGGTCGGTTCATCCAGCGGCTCACCCGCCAGATACAGCACCTCCAGCGAGGAGAGATCGTGATTGCGGATTTGCGCGGTCGGGAATTTCTTCAGCACGCGGATGGCGGTTGGGGCGGAGAACATCCGGCTGACCTGATACTTCTCAACAATTTTCCACCATACGCCACAGTCTGGATACGTTGGCAACCCTTCGTAAACCACTGTCGCCATCCCCGCCAGCAGCGGGGCATACACGATATACGAATGCCCAACTACCCAGCCGATATCCGACGCGCAGAAGAACACACCGCCCGCTTTACCGCCGAAAATGGTGTCCATCGAGGTCGCCAGCGCGACCGCGTAGCCGCCAACGTCGCGCTGGACGCCTTTCGGTTTACCAGTTGTCCCGGAGGTGTAGAGAATGCAGGACGTTTCGTTCGACTCCAGCCAGGCAACCGGTACCCGCGCGCCGAGATGCTGCTGGCGCAGCGTGGCAAAGTCGAGGTCTCGCCCCTCTACCCGCGCCATTTTCGCCAGACCGCGATCGACTAATACCACATGACGCGGCTGATGCTGCGCCTGATCGATCGCATCATCGAGCAGCTTTTTATACGGCAGGACTTTACCGCCGCGCGCCCCGGCATCCGCCGACACGATAACCACCGGTCGGGCGTCGTCGATACGCGCCGCTACGCTGTGCGAGGCGAAACCACCGAACACCACCGAATGGATCGCCCCAATGCGCGCGCAGGCCAGCAGCGTAATGTGCGCCTCGGCGATCATCGGCATATAAACCAGTACCCGATCGCCACGCTGTACGCCCAGCGACAACAACATCGCCGCCGCGACGTTCACTTCGTCATACAGCTGACGAAAGGTAAACGTGCGTTCTTCTTCGGTTTCTGATGACACAGCAATCAGCGCCAGCGCGTCAGGCTGTTTCTCCAGCCAGCGGTCAATGGCGTTGTGGCACAGATTGGTCGTACCACCGCAAAACCAGCGGGCAAACGGCGGATTACTGTGGTCCAGCACCTGCGTATACGGCTGCTGCCAGTCAATACGCTGGGCCTGCTCGGCCCAGAACGACTCCGGCTGCGTAATAGAACGTTGATAAAACTCGCTATAAGACATAATGCTCTCCTGTTGAACTTACGCCTTGCCGCACGCAGGTTTAGATTACATAAAGGTCCATATACTCATTGACCGGCATCTGCTCCAGGCGGGCTCTGTCCAGGGAGACATCCAGGATGCGCTGCTGCTGACGGGTCGGGAACTGACGCGCCAGGTTAATTTTGAACTTCTCGACCAGCTTCGGCAT
Source organism: Citrobacter sp. Cpo069 (assembly GCF_030332785.1). Taxonomy (NCBI): domain Bacteria; kingdom Pseudomonadati; phylum Pseudomonadota; class Gammaproteobacteria; order Enterobacterales; family Enterobacteriaceae; genus Citrobacter; species Citrobacter sp. Cpo069. The sequence continues at coordinate 46,880 of NZ_JAOWHD010000037.1, read as the reverse complement.
ACCGTCGTTACGACGGCGCGCGTGGCCAATTGGGTATTCCACTACCACTTCTTCAAAGCGTGAGCCGTCGGTGAATTCAAGCGTGATGGCATTCGCGATGGCGCGTTTTTCAGGGTCGTGGTAATCGGCAGTAAAGGCCGGATCTTCGAAGCAGTTAATCTTTTCACGCAGTGCATCAATGCGTTTATCCTGCGCCACGCCGTCTTCGTAATCTGCCGCCGTTAAGCGTCCGAACAGCAGCGGGATAGCCACCATGTACTGGATGCAGTGGTCACGATCCGCCGGGTTATTCAACGGGCCTTTTTTATCGATGATGCGGATACAGGCTTCGTGCGTACGAATGGTCACTTTTTCGATATCGGCAGCGGTCTTACCTGCAGCCTGTAACTGCTCGTACAGCGTCATCGCCGCTTCTACCGCGGTCTGCGAGTGGAACTCTGCCGGGAAGGAAATTTTAAACAACACGTTTTCCATCACGTACGAACCGTACGGGCGCTGGAAGCGGAAAGATTCGCCTTTGAAAGAGACATCATAGAAGCCCCAGGTTTTCGCCGTCAGTGCAGATGGATATCCCATTTCACCGGTTTTCGCCATCAGCGCCAGACGTACAGCACGTGAGGTGGCATCGCCAGCCGCCCAGGATTTACGCGTGCCGGTATTCGGCGCATGACGATAGGTACGCAGCGACTGACCGTCGACCCACGCCAGCGAGACGGCGTTGAGAATTTCATCCCGGTTCAGGCCAAGCATCTCGGCAACCACCGCCGTGGAGGCGACTTTTACCAGCAGGACGTGATCCAGACCGACGCGGTTGAAGGAGTTTTCCAGCGCGATACAGCCCTGAATTTCATGGGCTTTAATCATTCCGGTTAACACTTTTTTCATGGTTAACGGCGCTTTACCCACCGCCACCGCATTGCGCGACAGCCAGTCAGCCGTCGCCAGAATACCGCCGAGGTTATCGGAAGGATGACCCCATTCTGCGGCCAGCCACGTGTCGTTAAAGTCCAGCCAGCGGATCATCGCACCGATGTTAAACGCCGCCTGCACCGGATCGAGCTGGAACTGGGTACCAGGTACGCGCACACCGTTCGGGACGACGGTACCCGGTACAACCGGCCCCAGCAGTTTTTTACAGGCCGGATATTCCAGCGCTTCCAGGCCACAGCCAAGGGTATCAAGCAGGCAATAATGCGCGGTGTCATACGCCACCTTCGAGGTGATCTCGTAGTTCATGACATAATCAACGATATCAACGATTTCACGGTCAAATTCAGGGCGGACGTTCGAAATATGTGCAGACATAGGGTACATTTCCTGTTTTTTTATCTTTAGAGGTTTTGCATTAGCAACGTTTTTCAATCGAGACAAATACGCGATCTTCCGGGCCGGTATAGTTGGCGGAAGGACGGATAATTTTGTTGTCCTGACGCTGTTCGATGATGTGCGCCGCCCAGCCAGTGACGCGGGCGATAACGAACAGTGGTGTGAACATTTCAGTGGGGACGCCCATCATGTTGTAAGAGACTGCCGAGAACCAGTCGAGGTTGGGGAACATCTTTTTCGTTTCCCACATCACCTCTTCCAGGCGGTCGGCGATGTTGTACATTTTCAGCGAACCGCCTTCCTGAGAAAGCTGTTTCGCCACGCTCTTGATCACCTGGTGGCGCGGGTCGGCGATGGTGTAAACCGGGTGACCAAAGCCAATCACCACTTCTTTATTTTCAACGCGTTTACGGATATCTGCTTCGGCTTCATCCGGCGTTTCATAGCGTTGCTGGATCTCCAGCGATACTTCATTCGCTCCGCCGTGTTTCGGCCCACGCAGTGCGCCAATCGCACCGATAATCGCGGAGTACATATCAGAGCCAGTTCCCGCAATCACACGCCCCGTGAAGGTAGAAGCGTTAAACTCGTGCTCGGCGTACAGCACTAGCGAAATGTGCATCGCCTTTTCCCAGCTTTGTGATGGCTTCTCACCATGCAGCAAATGCAAGAAGTGACCGCCAATAGAATCATCGTCGGTTTCCGGCTGAATGCGCTCGCCGTTATGGCTGTAGTGATACCAGTACAGGAGGATAGAACTGAGCGAAGCCAGCAGTTTGTCGGCAATATCGCGTGCGCCGGAGACGGTATGTCCTTCTTTTTCCGGCAGCGTACAACCCAGCGCGGAAACACCAGTGCGCATCACGTCCATCGGATGCGAGGCGGCAGGCAGCGCTTCCAGTACGGTACGCACGTTAGCGGGCAATCCGCGCAGCGCTTTCAGTTTGCTTTTATAGGCGGTGAGCTCATCGCGGGTGGGTAATTTCCCGTGAATCAGCAGATGCGCAACTTCTTCAAATTCACACTGTTGCGCCAGGTCAAGAATATCGTAGCCACGATAGTGCAGATCGTTACCGCTTTTACCCACGGTACATAAGGCAGTATTTCCGGCAGCGACGCCTGACAGCGCAACCGATTTTTTGGGTTTAATGACATGGGTACTATTTTGCAGGATCGTTGTGTCGCTCATGTTGTCCTCGTCATTATTGTAATAAGTAGGGTACTAATTTATTGCCGGATGGCGGCTACGCCTTATCCGGCCTACGACGGTTACTTTTTTGTGTACAACGCGTCGAGTTTCTCTTCGAACTGGTAGTAATTGATGCTTTCATACAGCTCGTTGCGCGTCTGCATAATGTCGATAACGTTCTTTTGCGTACCTTCCTGACGCAGCACGTTGTAAACCTTCTCCGCCGCGCGGTTCATGGCGCGGAAAGCTGACAGCGGGTATAGCGCCATCGCAACGTTCGCGCTGCGCAGTTCATCGGTGGTAAACAGCGGTGTGGCGCCAAACTCAGTAATGTTGGCGAGAATTGGTACCTGTACCGCATCGGCAAACTGGCGGTACATCGCAAGTTCGGTAATGGCTTCCGGGAACAGCATGTCAGCGCCCGCTTCGACATACGCCTGGGCACGATCGATGGCAGCCTCTAGCCCTTCCACCGCCAGCGCATCGGTCCGCGCCATAATCACAAAGTTGGGATCGGTGCGCGCATCAACGGCTGCGCGGATCCTGTCGACCATCTCTTCTTTCGAGACGATCGCCTTGTTCGGGCGATGACCGCAGCGCTTGGCGCCGATCTGATCTTCAATATGCAGCGCAGCAGCACCCGCTTTGGAAATCGACTTGACGGTACGCGCCACGTTGAATGCAGACGATCCAAAACCAATATCCGCATCCACCAGCAATGGCAGCGGGCAAACATCCGTAATGCGACGAATATCAGTCAGCACATCATCAAGGGTAGAAATGCCGAGATCCGGCAGACCCAGCGACCCCGCAGCGACACCGCCGCCGGAGAGATAAATCGCTTGATACCCGGCACGTTGAGCCAGCAGAGCGTGGTTGGCGTTGATGGTGCCAACGATTTGTAATGGGTTTTCTTTAGTGAGCGCAGCGCGAAACGCCAGCCCTGGGGAGTGTAGAGACATATCCCGTCCTCTTGTTATCAACTTGTTATCGTTCGTTGATATTTCTAAAGCAAGGGGTATGCCAGGGAGCTTATTTTCTCTTCGATTTAATTTTTTATATTTTAAAACAACAGGTTAAATCCAATGTTTCTATTTTTGTTGCACAAAAGCGTGTCAGCTATCGTTTCATGAAACGTTCCTTCACGTTTCATTGCAACATTTATGAAACACAACTAAACCCTACTACTCGGTTCCTTAATTTTTGGGGTTAGTTATGGCAGATACGCATCTACCGCCGCGAGTGAACGACGATAAACCGGTTATCTGGACAGTCTCGGTCACCCGCCTGTTTGAACTGTTTCGCGACATCAGTCTGGAGTTCGACCATCTGGCGACCATCACCCCCATTCAGCTTGGTTTCGAAAAAGCGGTGGCCTATATCCGTAAGAAGCTGGCCACCGAGCGTTGCGATGCCATCATTGCGGCAGGCTCCAACGGCGCATATCTGAAAAGCCGTTTATCGATTCCGGTGATCCTGATTAAACCCAGCGGATTCGACGTGCTACAGGCGCTGGCAAAAGCGGGAAAACTCACCTCGTCGATTGGCGTCATTACCTATCAGGAACCCCTCCCGGCGCTTCTCGCGTTTCAAAAAACCTTCAATTTGCAGCTTGAACAGCGCAGCTATATCACCGAGGAAGATGCTCGTGGGCAAATCAACGAGCTGAAGGCTGGCGGTACACAAGCGGTAGTTGGTGCGGGGTTGATTACCGATCTGGCAGAAGAAGCAGGCATGACCGGCATCTTTATCTATTCGGCGGCCACCGTGCGCCAGGCCTTTGTCGATGCGTTGGATATGACCCGCTTGACATTACGCAGAAACGGTCAGTACGCCTCTGGCGATACGTTGCGCACTCGCTACGCGCTCGGAGATATGCGCGGTCACTCTGCGCAGATGGAACAGGTACGGCACACCATTATGCTGTACGCCCGTTCGCGTGCGCCGGTCCTCATTCAGGGCGAAACAGGAACGGGTAAAGAGCTGGCCGCACAGGCCATTCACCGTGAGTTTTTCACCCGTCAGGAGAATCGGCGCGGTAAACCCTCACCGCCGTTTGTTGCCGTCAACTGCGGGGCAATCACCGAGTCATTGCTGGAAGCGGAGCTGTTCGGCTATGAGGATGGCGCCTTTACCGGCTCTCGCCGAGGGGGGCGCGCGGGCCTGTTTGAAATCGCTCACGGCGGAACCCTGTTTCTTGACGAGATAGGCGAGATGCCGCTGCCGTTACAAACCCGACTGCTGCGTGTGCTGGAAGAAAAAGAGGTTACCCGGGTCGGAGGACATCAGCCGATTCCGGTCGATGTCCGGGTGATTAGCGCCACGCACTGTAATCTGGAGCAGGAGATGAAACTGGGGGAATTTCGTACCGATCTGTTTTATCGCCTGAGCATTTTACGCCTCAAGCTGCCGCCGCTGCGCGAGCGGTTGCCCGATATCCTGCCACTGGCGGAAGGCTTTTTAAAACAGTCGCTGGCGGAACTGGACGTGCCGTTTTCTGAGCCTGTTCGCAAGGGGCTGGGGTTAAGTCAGCCGACGTTGCTGAATTATGGCTGGCCGGGGAATATCCGCGAACTGCGTAATATGATGGAACGTCTGGCACTGTTTTTAAGCGTCGAGCCGCAGCCAGAGCTGAATGTGGATTTTTTACAACAGCTGTTACCGGAACTGGCCATTGTTGCAGACTCACCGCAAGCATCGTCATTGCTGACGCCACAACAGGTGTTGGCACAATTCAATGGTGATAAAACCGCGGCTGCACGCTATCTCGGAATTAGCAGAACCACGTTCTGGCGCAGATTAAAAGAAACCCCGCCGGTACAATGACCGACGGGTGTCGTATTTTTTACAGCTGCACGTTATTTTTTCTTGTAAATATTCGCTGTGCCATGGATTTTGTTATCCGTTTGGCCGGAGGTTAATACCACCACGTCAGCGCCTTTCTCTTCAGCTTTCTTCAGAAGGTCTTCTTTAGCATCCGAAGTAGAGACTTCATTACTCGTTGAAATATCACCGATTTTTGTATACTGAGACTCAACCTTTTCAAACTCAACCTTCGTCATAAATTCCGCGGCGTACGCGTTGGTCACAACAAAAGCTAACGCACCAATAAGTACTTTAATTCCAGTTTTCATATAAAAGCTCCAGATTTTGTTATATATGCCATCATCGACCCCTGAACATTCGACATGCGAGTCAAGGATGATTAATAAGTAGTTCAGCCTGGCAAAAAGATCCAGAGCAGGCGGAAATATAAAGAGATTTTGCGAATCGTTGATAACAGAAAACCTGTGCCGTCGCGTTATCTGACGCGCCAGGTTTGCACAAAATAATCTATGAAGTCATTTGCAAATCTCAGCGCGTTTCACTGCGCAGTGTGAGTGAATACGCAGAATGATGAACACACTAAAATTATAGTGTTAGCTGTCACTTAAGCGCTTACTAATGGAAATGTTGTCTATGGAACCTCTGCACGCCGTCGTTCTTACCATCAGCCTCTTTGTTTTAACCTTTTTTAACCCCGGCGCAAACCTGTTTGTGGTAGTACAAACTAGCCTGGCATCCGGACGACGCGCAGGTGTGATGACCGGTCTGGGTGTTGCCTTGGGTGATGCGTTTTACTCCGGCCTTGGGCTTTTTGGTATGGCAACGCTAATCACCCAGTGTGAAGAGATATTTTCATTGATTAAGATTGTCGGCGGCGCCTATCTGCTGTGGTTTGCCTGGAACAGCATCCGCCATCAGGCCACGCCGCAAATGCCCACTCTACAGCAACCGCTTTCCGCTCCCTGGTATGTGTTTTTCCGCCGTGGATTACTAACGGATTTATCAAACCCGCAAACCGTGCTGTTTTTTATTAGTATCTTCTCGGTCACCTTAAGCGCAGACACGCCTACGTGGGCCAGACTGATGGCCTGGGCAGGCATAATATTGTCTTCCGTTATCTGGCGTATTTTTCTCAGCCAGGCATTTTCTTTGCCTGCCGTGCGACGGGCGTATGGTCGCATCCAACGCGTTGCCAGCCGGGTGATTGGCGCAATAATAGGTGTTTTCGCGCTAAGACTTATTTATGAAGGTATTAGCCATCGATAAGAGAGTTTAACTTGACCATTGTGAGGTAATTGTCCGTAATACCGCCTGAATTTTTAATCGCAGGTTGAGTGGCAGTGAGATGGAACAGGTTGAACCGGTAAACGACACATTACTCCTTACAGAATGGCAGGCGCTGATACGACAAACATCGCCTGAAGTTCACATGCTCCTCACATCGTTAAGCGATGAAGAGATCCGCCATTTAGTGACCGTTTTTTATGACTATATGCTCTCCCATGCCCAGAGCGCATTGTTCCTTAATACAGAACAGGTCAGTACCCGCCTCAGCGGCAGTATGTTTGACTGGTTACGCAGCGTGCTCGGCAGCGCGCACGAAGATCTACCGCAGCTGCTGGCCAAACAACGCAAAATTGGCGTGGTGCATGCCCGTATCGGCCTACCCATCGATCTGGTAAACCGCGGCGCGCGTAAGCTCAAGGATGAGCTGTATCGGGTATTGAAAACCAAAGCTGACGACTCGTCTTCCCTGCTGAGCAATGCTATCTGTTTCAGCAGTCTGGCAATGGATACCGCACTGGAGGCCATGACCGTCTCCTATTCCCCAAGCCATCAAAACTCGCTGCATACTCAGGAGCAGTATCGCCTGCAGACCATTTACGATGACGTTAACGTCGAGCGTGAGCGGCAAATCCGTTCGTTTACCGACTGGGAAAACCAGTTTATCTATAACATTGCCATCGGAATGCCTTTCGGTGAAATGGTGTTTCTGGCGAACTCTGATTTTGGTATGTGGTTCTCACATAAGGGAAAACATATTCTTGGCAATAGCAATCTGTTGAAAGAAATGGAGTCGCTGATAGCAGAGATCGACACCCGTCTGACGACCACCCTGTCACCTCAGCATCAGCCGACAGAACCCGAGCGAATGAGCTTATTACAGGATGTTCGCCAGCTGTCGGCAAAAATCCATTTCCTGCTCGCTTCAATGTTTGAGGCGCTGGTTAAGCAGGAAAATGGTAAAGATTCGCTGACCCAGTTGCTTAATCGCCGCTTTATTCCGACCATCATGCGGCGTGAGATTTCGTTAGCGTTACATGCGCGTAAGCCTTTTAGCCTGGCGATGCTGGATATCGACTACTTCAAGCAAATTAACGATAACTTCGGGCATAATACCGGCGATCTGACGCTCAAAAATGTCGCAGCGGTCATTTATGATCATATCCGTAGCAGCGATTACGTGTTCCGCTACGGTGGTGAAGAATTTATGATCCTGCTCGTCGAGTCAGACAAGTCGCAGGCCAGTATTATCCTCGAAACGCTGCGTATGAAAATTGCCGGGATGCGCATGGCAGCCTCTGCGACAGAAACGTTTTCTATTACCGTCAGTATCGGTATTGCCGAATATGATTATCATCCCGACTACAAACAGCTGGTTGATAAAGCCGATCGCGCACTTTATCAGGCAAAAAGTAATGGTCGCGACCGCGTTGAGGTTTATCAGGAATAACCATTGCCCTGCAGAGAAATAAATACCCCGTTCAGGGTATTTATCTGACTTGCGATAAATATCGAGCTGTTATTTTTATTCAGGCCTATTGGCATGATGAAAATAACAGCCACGTAATAAGATGCAAATCAAATACACCAAATCTGAATAGCGCTAGCATATCCCGGTGATGACGCCTTCTGAATGCAGAAGGGGAAATATGAGGGATAGTATAAAACCATGAACGGGAAGAAAAGAACGCGCTGGCAGCGCCGTCCAGGCACGATCGGAGGCAAACTGCCGTGGAATGACTGGCGCAACGCCAGCAGCTGGCGAAAAGCCACCCAGTTTCTCCTGCTGGTTATTAATATTTATATTGGCGTAACGTTCTATTACTGGGTCCGCTATTTCGAAACCGCCGGCACCAGCGTCTATATTCCAAGGCCAGGTGGTATTGAGGGATGGCTACCAATCGCGGGTTTGATGAATATCCGCTATACGTTGGAGACTGGTTTTCTTCCGCCTATCCATGCCGCCTCCATGCTGCTGTTAGTTGCGTTTATCCTGATTAGTCTGTTGTTAAAAAAAGCCTTCTGTTCGTGGTTATGCCCGGTGGGCACGCTGTCCGAACTGCTCGGCAATCTGGGGAAAAAAGTATTTGGTCGCAACTTCACGCTGCCGCGCTGGCTGGATATCCCGCTGCTCAGTCTGAAGTATTTGCTGCTGAGTTTCTTTTTGTATATCGCCCTGTCGATGCCTGCACAGGGGATTCAGTATTTTCTAATGTCGGCCTATGGCATGATTATCGACGTGAAGATGCTCGATTTCTTTCGCCATATTGGCTCCGCTACGCTCATCTTTGTTGTCGTTATCAGTGTCCTGAGCCTGTTTATTCGCAATGCCTGGTGCCGCTATCTGTGCCCTTATGGTGCGCTGCTCGGTCTGTTCTCGCTGCTCTCGCCGTTTAAAATCCGCCGTAACGCAGACAGTTGCATCGACTGCGGAAAATGCGCGAAAAACTGCCCGTCGCATATCCCGGTCGACAGACTGATTCAGGTGCGTACCGTGGAATGCACTGGCTGCATGACCTGCGTTGAATCCTGCCCGGTGGCCTCAACGCTGAGCTTCTCACTGCAAACACCACCAGGGGCGCAAGACAACGGTAAACCGTTATGGCGACAGAGGACGCTATCAGGTGTTGCCATGACGCTACTGGTGCTTGGCATTCTGTTTGCCACCATTGGTTATGCCGTTTATGCCAATGTCTGGGATACGCCAGTGCCCGATCATATGTATTTCCAGCTGATCCCGAAGGCAAAGATGATCGGCCATTAATTTTTTATCAGTATGTTCAAAACCCTGCCAATTCTGGCAGGGTTTCCCGCCTGTCCTGCCATTTTAAGACAATTGAACTTGTGCCATCGCGCTCTCGTTTATACAACCTTAAATATCATCTGTAATAATTTTTCTATTTTGTTATGGGCGACTGGGATCAAAATAATGAACGGGATAACATCATGACTAAAATAAAACTGGCACTGCTATTACCTCTGTTTCTGGCAGGTTGTACGATGAATGACGGGGAATTAAGAAACGCTTACGCTCAGCATTATCAGCAACCTACCGCTTATGTAGATGCTTATAAACAGAAAATATCCAGTATGGATATTCATGCGCTGGCCCAATATGCCGCCGCAGAAGATAAGAAAAAAATGCGCGGGCAGCCAAGACTGAAAATCGACGAATTTATTACCATTGAGAACGTGCAGGCGAAAGGAAATCGGGTGGTCTACGATTACTCACTGTCCGAAAGCTGGCTGGCGCTGTCCGCAGATAAACAGCGCGAGAAGCAGACCAATATGAATAAAGACCTGATCTACCGTACCTGCTCGCTGGAAACGGTACGTCTGGCGCAGGCAAAAGGGCTGGAAGAAGAGCATAACTATTACAGCCAGTACCCAGACAAAGTCGCCTTTACGCTGAGAACCAGCGCGCAGATTTGTATGCAAAACGGTTTTACAAAATAACCTCAATCACAATGCCTGATGCGCTGCGCTTATCAGGCCTACGATTTGCACGCTGCCGTAGGCCGGATAAGGCGCCAGCGCGCAGATTTGTCTGCAGAACGGTTTTACACAATAGCCGCAATCACAATGCCTGATGCGCTGCGCTTATCCGGCCTACGATTTGCACGCTGCTGTAGGCCGGATAAGGCGCCAGCGCGCAGATTTGTCTGCAGAACGGTTTTACAAAATAACCGCAATCACAATGCCTGATGCGCTGCGCTTATCAGGCCTACGATTTGCACGCTGCCGTAGGCCGGATAAGGCGCCAGCACGCAGATTTGTCTGCAGAACGGTTTACACAATAACCGCAATCCACTATGCCTGATGCGCTGTGCTTATCAGACCTACGATTTACACGCTGCCGTAGGCCGGATAAGGCGCCAGCGCCGCATCCGGCTAAAACATCAGAATTTCCAGGACACACTGCCGACAATGCTGCGCTCGGCGCCGAAGTAGCAGTATGAGAGCGAGTTACAGGCTGCAACGTAGCGCTTGTCGGTCAGGTTGTTAACGTTCAACTGCGCGCTCAACCCTTTAATGCCGATATTCGTTAAGTCGTAACCAATCACCATATCCACCAGTGTGTAGGACGGCAGGGTGTGAGTATTCAGGCGATCGCTGGTAATACCGTTAACGTAGCGCACGCCTGAACCCAACGTCAGGCCGTCCAGCGGACCGCTTTTCACATCGTAGCTCAGCCAGGTACTGGCCTGGTTACGCGGGGCGTACACTGCGCGCTTGCCCTGTTCTTCCGGGCTGCTTTTCTTATAGCGAATGTCGGTATAGGTATACGCCGCCTGCAAACGGAAGCTATCTGTCAGTTGGCTAATTGCCTCCAGCTCCACCCCTTCAGATTCAATTTCCCCAATCGAGCGGTACGGATCGGTCGGCTCTTCTTTGGTGGCAATATTCGTCTGATTGATACGGAACATCGACGCGCTGAACTGACTGTTAAGTCCTTCCGGCTCATATTTCAGCCCCGCTTCCCACTGCTTGCCTTTCATCGGATCCAGCAGATTGCCGTTCTCATCGGCAAAGCTGGTTGGCGTAAAGGCAGTGGAATAACTCACGTACGGCGCAAAGCCGTTATCGAATAAATAGAGCAGCGCGGCGCGGGTGCTGAAGTTGTTTTTATCCAGATCGCTGCGAGTATCCTTGATCTTATCAATGTTAGAAACGCTGACCTGATCGTAGCGACCACCGAGCGTAATACGCCAGCGATCCCATGACATCTGATCCTGCAAATAGTAACCCGTCTGGCGCAACTTGTGTTTCTCACGCGCATACATGTCGATGTAATCAGGCTTCGCGCCGTACACCGGGTTAAAAGCGTCAATCGGCGGGAAAGCGCCGTAGTAACCGGTAGTATTGTTGCTGCGATCCTGATAGTCGATCCCCACCAGCAGACGGTGGTTTACCTGCCAGGTATCAAAGCTGCCGTCGAGCTGGTTATCCAGCGTAATCGCCGACATTTTTTCATCGGAGCCGGAGTAACCGCGATTAAGCTCGGTTTCATTCAGCCAGCCCGCCGCATACACCTGATTCAGCTCAACGTCGGTATGCAGATAGCGCAGCTTTTGCCGCACCGACCAACCGCTATCAAACATATGCTCAATGCTGTAGCCCACCATGTTTTCACGGCGATCGTATTTGTCGTAATCATCCTCGCCTTCGTAAAAGGTGTTGGAGATCTTTTGCCCGTAATGCGGAACCACGGTGCCGTCATACGGCAGACCGGAGTGGCTACCGCCTTCCGGGTCACGGTGCAGATAGGCCATCAGATCCAGACGCGTCTGGTCGGTGATACGCCAGGTCAGGCTGGGCATCAGCGCGTAACGCTCTTCCTTCAATGGACCAAACTGCGAGTCCGCGTAACGCGTCATCCCGCTCAGTCGCGCCGCCACGCGATCGTTATCATCCAGTGCCCCGGTGACGTCAAACGCCGCGCCGCGCTGGTTATTGTTGCCGGCAAACAGCTTCACCTCACCGCCCGCATCAAACGACGGCTTACGTGAGGTCAGCGCCACAATGCCACCCGGGGAGGAACGGCCATACAGTACGGAAGCCGGGCCACGTACGACTTCGATATCTTCGAGGAACCACGGATCGACCACCAGCGAGCTGTGTGAGTTGGTGTCGCCCATCATCTTCAGACCATCGAGATAGACGTTATCCAGGCTACCGTCAGAAAAGCCACGCAGCACGATGTAGTCAAAGCGGTTGGAAGCGCCAATCTGATTGCTGTACACCCCCGGCGTATAGCTGACGGCCTGGCGCACGCTGGTTGCGCCCTGCTCTTCAAACTGTTCACGGGTTACGATCGATACCGACTGCGGTGTTTCAATATCCGGCGTGGCAAGCTTCGTGGCCCCGCTCTGCATCTGCGAGGTGACAACCACCGTATCGTTTTTTGTTGTTTCCTGCGCCAGCAGAGGAAAAGCCACGCTGCCGGTAACCCATCCCACCAGCAGCGCCAAGCGAGTCTTCGCGAACATGAATATCTCCAAAGGCATGTCTAATTGTAAGTGAGAATTATTACCTTTTTGCTGACGGAGATAGCTATGCCGGATGCCAGGTTGCCTATGCGCAGTGCCAAATTGTCAGGAAATCACGTGCGTAAAACGCAAATATGGATTAGCAAAGTTTGAGCAAATCGCCGGGCGAAAAGCCGTAACGGCGACGAAAAGCAGTAGAAAAGTTAGTGGCGTGCTGATAACCCGACATCCAGGCCGCCTGCTGTACGCTATATCCTTCCAGTAGATAGCCGCGCGCACGTTCCAGACGGCAATCGCGCAGGTAGTCGAATACCGAACAGCCATAGGCTGCGCGAAACTTACTGCGCAGGCCGCTGGGACTCATCGCTGCGCGTTGGGCCAGTTCATTAAGGGTGTAGTCATTTTCGGGACTCTGCTCCAGCAGTCGGCGAACGACCTCCAGCCGCTGCTGCTCACCGCTCGCCGCAAGACGTTTACCGCTCTCGACCTGACACACGCTGAGGCCATGACCAAACAGTTGTAATATCAGCCCTTCCAGCATCAGCTGACGAGAAATATGGCTAATCGTACTCTGCTGCGCGTACAGTAGTCCGCTGAGTAAAAACCCCGGCACCTGCCAGATAAGCGTCGGCGTCTGGCATCTTTCCCACTCACGCATCAACGATTCGAGCAACCCCGTGCGACACGCGCCGTCGGGATACAAACCGAGCGATAATGTCCGCAGTTTACAATCAGCATGATGACGGGCACGCATCGTCTGGTGCTCACTCAGGCGTGAGCTAAACGCCATGCCGGAGCGCACCACATGCTCCTGTCCGTTAAGCGTCAGGATCACGCAGCCTTCCAGTACCACCAGCATATACAGAGGGCTGTCGTGACGAGAGGTGGTTTCGTAGGGTTGCAATACCTGTACGTCGGAGTGCGTCACGCACATCCCACATGGGAGAGTCATCTCCTCAATTTCACCTTGCAGAACAGGGCTGCCAGACGGTAAATCCGGCCTTTGTGCCAACTGGGGAAAGCGGTAATCGATCCCGTAGCGCTCACCAAAATCCATAAACTCGCTGACGGAGAAAGTGCGAGCGACGCGTCCGGAGGCATTCAGGGCGGTGGTATTGTTCATGCTGTCTTCTGCACAGGAAATGGGATTAACGGTTTATAACTGAAGCAACATTACCATTACCTGCGCAATACGACAATAATAATGAGAACCATTATCAATATGATGATTAGCAGAATAAACAGCTTAATCCAGCCAGTTTAGATCTGCCGAGGAGACACACGGCGCAGCCTTTTTTAACCAGCGATACAGCAGCTCAATATTTCTGAGCCGTGTTGAAGTCTTTGGCCAGACAAGGTAATAGCCCTCGCCAGTCGCTACCGCATCTTTAAACGGTAACGCCAACATCCCTGCCTGAATGGCCGCCAGGCTTAACAGCAGGTCGGCAACGGACACGCCATGACCGCTCATCGCGGCAAGACTGCCCTGCTCCAGGGTGTCGAACACTTTGCCTCGCGCAAGATTCAACGCCGGAAACTTTCCGGTGCGTTGCAGCCACCGACGCCAGTCACGGCGATCCGCTGAGGGATGAATCAGTTCACAGGCAGAAAGATCGCGCTGCGCCTGCACCAGCAGTGCGGTTGAGCACACCGGGATAAGCCACTCCTGAAACAGCAACCGGCTGTCGGTATCGTCACCAAAATGGCCATTCCCTAACAGGATCGCACAGTCATACGGTTCACGACCGAAGGATACCGAATCGGTATCCATCCAGACGCTGGAAATTTCGACAACCGGGGTCGGATGCGCTTCACGGAAATGACGCAGCACGTCCAGAAGCCAGCGCATCGTCAACGTAGACGGCGCTTTCAGCCGTAGCTCATGACTGCTGCTGCGAAAGGCATGACACGCGTGTTCCAGACTCTGAAACCCAGCCGTCAACTGCTGCGCCAGCCCTTGGCCAGAAGGCGTTATCTCGATACGCGGGCCGCTGCGGACAAATAGCTCACAACCAAACCATGCCTCCAGCGTGCGAATATGACGGCTTACCGCGCCCGGCGTCACGTTAAGTTGAATAGCGGCTTTACTGAACGATCCCAGACGGGCTGCGGCTTCAAAAGCCCTCAGGGCATACAACGGAGGTAGCGTCATTCTCAGCTTCTATGTTGAGTTTTACTCACAGTAGAGCGCAGTTTTATTCGTTTTTCAATGCGCCACGCAGGCGGAATACTGATGGAAAATATCATCAGGATAATCAGGTATGAATTTCACTTTACTGGCTACCTATAGCCTCAGCGTAGTAACCCTGCTGTTAACTCCGGGTCCTGTCGTGGCGTTGATTACCACCACCGCGTCGCAGCACGGCTATCGCCGGGCCTTTATCACGCTGATTGGCACTAACGGCGCTTCTTTAGTATTGATTGCTCTGGCTGCACTGATGCTAGCTGGCGTGGTTTCAATCTCTGCGATATGGCTTGGCGTACTGGGTCTTGTGGGATCGTTGTATATCGGTGTGATGGCGATTAACGGCCTGCGGGCCAGGGACTCAAAACCCAGACTGTGTGCGCCAAAACGCGATAACAGCGGGCTTATCCATGGATTTCTGACAGGGGTCGCTAACCCAAAGGACATTTTGTTTTTCGTAGCATTTTTTCCCCAGTTCATTGCCATTACGCAAGATTTCACCACCAGCATTCTGACGCTAACGCTGGTGTGGGTTATTTTTGATGTTACGGTGTTGTCTTTTTACATCATGGTTTTCAAACGCTGGATGCCAGAGCGGTTTGCCAGACGCAGCGTTTTTATCTCCTCCCTGTTTCTGCTCGCGGTGGCGGTGTTTGGCATTATTTATAATGTACACGCGCTACAAATGCTCTCACCCGCGATGTGATCCCCGACGAATTGTTCAGCCAGACATCTCATCTTGCACCGGGAGGAATAAAATAAGAACAAATCGACATTAATATTATTAATGGATTTATAAACCAGGATTCAGAAAATATAGACGATAATATTTTCCTGGCGTTCAACTGGCACCCTCACCCATGACAATGCATCAACGGCGACAGGTGCCATTTCATTTTCTAAGCGAAGTAGAGGCGTGTTGCCATCTGGCACAACCGTGCTTTCACCGATCTCAAGAACGCCCCGAAAAGAAATGGATACATTGTCTGGCGTATCCGACAACCTTATCCATTCGGTTGTAATCACTAACTTTCGAGTAAACATTCGCTGTCCTTTGCGCGTGGTATATATCCGATAACTTCACAGGTAGATCAATACACTCTTTGAACAAACAGAAATTTGTCCCCCATATCAGTTAAGCATTACTTAACAGAAAGAAAATTGAAGTAATAAAACTCATTCGAAATATGTTTCACAAATTCAACCGGCAGGTTATGTTTGATGAGCGTTAACTTTGCAAACTCAATATCGCCGTAGACTCGAATACAGAAAGGTTTGACTATCTCCCCCTGCACGCCAAAGCACTCCTGAAGCCGGGTGTCATCCATAAAAATAAAGTCACCTTTTCTGACCTTAATACTCTCATGAAGGCCTTGCCACTTCTCCGGAGTGAGCAGAAAGTTCTCCCATCCATTATTTCTCAACACTTCAATCGTGTGAGTAAATTTAAAATAGTCGTTTTGCATTGTCACATCACCACTCGATGTGGCGTACAAATATTCTATTTTAAATTTAAGTTGTGCATTGAGGCTTTTTTTCTTCCCCTCATCAATTAACCACTGAAGCTCACTGACAATGCTCTTCGAAAAGATTTTTCTTTTTTTGGCAATAGCCAGCCAATGCATAATGAATAGATGCTCTGACATTTTAGAGTAGATTTTATGATCCTTTATTGCGATACCAATTGCGACTAACGCACTCCAGGTAAAGGCTTCCAGATCATCCTGATAATGATGTCGTAACGTACTAACTCTTCCAGAATCCCTTACCACTTAAACCTGCCCAAATAAATCATCATTGTTATTCCACGTCATTCTTGTATTACTCTATTAAAAAATTACTACAACTAAAATCGCCAAAATATGATCCAGATTAACTTATCCCTATGTAATAAACGTGCAAATATAATACATCATACTTATTAATCATTAATCTGGGGTGGCTCAACAATGACTAATAAGAATAATGCGATAAAGATAAAGGTTAATAATAATCACCAGTAATCAATATCACCTTTTGTGATGAGACCTGTAAACAGAAAAAGCAAACTACCGGGCATTCAGCAACCCGGAAGTTTGCTTATTACAGACGAAGTTAATAGAAAATACCGATGATCAGGGTATGCGTTACAAAGCCCACAATCAACGGTACGGCGGTACGTTTAACCACATCAAATGGCGATATTTTCGCCCCACTGGAAACGGCAATCACCACGCCGGAAACCGGTGAAATTGCCCGCCCCATATGTGATGCCTGCTGCATCGGCAGGATCATGGCAACAGCGTTAGCGCCCATACTTGCCGCGATTTGCGGGATCAGCTCAACGAAAGCAAGGAATGGCGCATTACCCGATCCCATAATAATTGCTGCCGCCAGCGTCACCAGCGCAAACACCACCGCCATAGCAAATGGAGGTAATCCCACGTGCTCCGCCATCAGGATTAATTGATCAATGGCACCAATGACTTTAATTCCGTGAGCAAAAACACCTGCCGCAACCAGTAGCCCAACCACCCCGGTAAAGGCGGTGCCCATGCCTTTAAGGAAATGGCTGAATCCTTCGCATACTGACTTTAAATCACGCACCCGCAGCCACTCAATCAACATGCAGACAGCCATCGAAATGAGCACAATGGTGATAATATTCAGGTTAATACCACTGACGAACATTTCCGATGATCCCACCGCCATCAATATCGGAAGCATCGGGAGCAGCGCATAAAAAGCCGGGGCTTTTCCTGAGTCAGTCACCTCAGCGCTACCGATTTCTCGTGGTAGCGTTCCCGCTTTACGGTCGCAATGCTGCTGCCAGAAGAAATGGCAGACGCCCACGACCAGCACGGTTGCCAGCGCTGCGGGTCCCTGGTGGTAAACAACGTATTCCACCACATCCATATTGACCGCTTTAGATCCCCTGATAGCATCGATGGCCGTCGGGGTATACGCCACACCAAGCGAGGTGGCAATAACCCCAGCAGCCGAAGCCGCAGAAAGTCCTAACCCCAGCATAATGGGGAACATCGTCCCCATCAGCAACACGGCAAGCCCGGTAGCGGATGGGATGGCCAACTGCAGGAGGCTGGCGAGCAGATAGGAGAAAAATAGAAGCACATAGGGCGAACGCAGCGCGCGCAAAGGTTTCGTCACGACCCGCACAACAGCTTCATTTGCCCCGATATGATCCATGTAATGCGCAAATCCCATGAGCGCCATAATCATCAGGCCGAGATCGGCAGCACGCGTACTAAAGAGATCGCGCATCACCTCGAAAGGATCGAGAAATGAAATCCCCGTACTGGCAACGCCCTTCGGTAATACAGAACCCCATCCGGTTAACGCCGTACAAATCATCAACACCAGGCCCGCAATGAACAGCACCGGTTCAGCGCGATAACCTTTCAGTATCAGACGCGCGACCACCACGATAACCAGTAGGGCAATTAACACCTGAATCATGACTAAGCTCTCCTCTGCGCGAACTCAGCAAAGGTTTCTTCAATGACCGCTACCACCACATCGCTGGCGGCTCGCAGTGAACGCACCGGTAGATATTCATAAATTGAATGAAAGTTATGAGCACCGGTAAAAATATTCGGGCAAGGCAGTCCTTTCTGCGATAGCACTGCGCCATCATACCCACCACGCATGGCGACAGGTTGCGGGGTAATGCCACACTTCTGATACGCGCGAAACGCAATATCAATCGGGTAGTGTGCATCGCCCTGCAAGCTATTGAACACATTGGCATAGCGATCGGTTAAATGACAGACCACGCTGTTTTCTCCCCACAGCGCGCAGGTGCTGACGGCAAGCTGGCGGATATATGCCATACGCGCCTTATACCCTTCTTCGGTAAAATCCCGGATATCCAGCTTAAGTACCGTACGGGCGCTGTTACCCTGAAGCTGTTTTACCCAGTAATACCCTTCGCGTCCTTCCGTATACTCAGGCGCCTCTCCACCGGGCAGCATCGCAATAAACTTATGCGCCATCAGCAGAGAGTTCTTCAGCTTACCTTTGGCCGACATAGGGTGCGCGGACTGGCCGGTAAAGATGATTTCCGCATCACCCGCGTTCCAGTTCTCATAGACAAACTCTCCAATGCCGCAGCAGTCCAGGGTATAGCCAAAATCAGCGCCAAACGCCGCAACATCAAACGCTTTTGCTCCCCGTAATCCCTGCTCTTCATCAGGAACAAAACCGACTTTCACCGGCCCATGCTTAATCTCCGGATGCGCGACCAGGTACTCCAGGGCATTCATAATCGCGGCGATGGCCGCTTTATCATCAGCCCCTAGCAGACTGGTACCATCCGTCACCAGCAGGTCATCGCCGACATAATTTTTCAGTTCCGGAAATTCACTTTCACGCAGATAAATATTCAGCTCCTGGTTCAGACACAAATCCCCACCGCTGTAGTGAAGACGTTGCGCATTTGTGTCCGCGGTCTGTTCTGCGCTGGTATCCAGATGACCAAAAAAGGAAACGACAGGGATCGTGTCATCGGTATTTCCAGGTAAGGTCGCGGTCACAATAGCAGTATCCCTGACCTCAATGTTTTCCATTCCTAATGCTTCAAGTTCTACTGCAAGTAGTTTTGCCAGTTCCATTTGACCAGGTGAAGAAGGCATTATCCCATTAGCACCATTTTCCCTTGAGGTCGTGGTATTGATTTTCGTGTAGTTAATAAAGCGTTCAACAATATCCATTCCAGGAGATCCTTTAATGTATCATTTACGAGGTACTGCAAGAGAAGACCTGCATACAGCGTGGGTTGAATAATCTGAGAACAAAATAAAATCAGCGCTCATCCCAGAACGCTGATTTTATGGGTGTTACGACAACGATTTATATAAAGGAAGATAAAAATGGCCAGTAATTATACCAGTGATTAAAAACTCCTTTTGATTGATAAAATCATATTCCCTGTCTGTTTTTACTACATTTTCCATGGTGTTAAGCTAACAGAAGTCATAAACGGCATTCGTATGTCTAAGGGATAATAAAAATCATTTAGATTCTTGCCCCCGATACCGACACAAGACATACCATCGCTATATTTTTTTAATGAACAAATGCTGTAACAGCAACATGCAACCGTTTGCACCTCTCTACAAATAGCCACTTAACGCACTAAAATCCGTGAACAAAATCACAATTACTTCAAAAGCGAGAATTAACATAACGCTTAAAAACAGACAGTTATAAGAAAAACTATATAATACCCCTATAAATAAAGATGAAATTACACTATTCATCATGAAATAGATTCATAGCG
Organism: Citrobacter sp. Cpo069; assembly: GCF_030332785.1. NCBI lineage: Bacteria > Pseudomonadati > Pseudomonadota > Gammaproteobacteria > Enterobacterales > Enterobacteriaceae > Citrobacter > Citrobacter sp. Cpo069. The sequence continues at coordinate 26,802 of NZ_JAOWHD010000037.1, read as the reverse complement.
ATACTATTTCAACATTACCATATGGTTCACAGCACAAAACCTGTCGTCATCACTAATGCAAGACAACAAGAACAATAATATTAAATTATCTATTTATGACGATTATAAAAATTATACACAGACAAAAAAAACCTCTCCCCTGAGAAGAGATTCAGGGCAGAGGTAATACGGGTGTTAAGGACATTTTTATAGTTTTGATGATAACAGAAGAGCTTCTTGCTGGATTGAGTATACACACTTCACGACGTTAAGAAAATTCCTAAAAAGAATTAAAAGAAAACACCATTAAAAATCCTTTTTATAATAAAGACATGTTTATCAAATAAAACAAAATTAGGATAGGGAAAAATTAAATATCACTAATCTATAGTATGACGCAAGTGGGGCTAACAACGCATCATTACGGCCAATACCGCTACTGACGATGTCTGAATATTCAATAAATTTAATATATCCATACACTGCTCAGCTAACGAGAGTTAAAAAATTATAAAATAAGCTAAACGCAATTTTTCGTCATAGATCACATTTTCCCGACAGAACGATTCCCCTACTCGCCCAGGCTGGTATGATTCAGCAGGTAAATACCTATCAACTCAACCCGAGGCTTTGATGCTGGAGAATGTAATCATCAGATAATCAGCTTACCGACCTTTTCAGGCCGGACTGGTTATCAATGCGCCGAAATCGAATGCGGACACCGCTGTGTGTTTGCACGTTTTGCACATGATGATTAAACAGGTTTTCCAGTATGAATTTATCCCGTCAGGAACAACGTACCTTACACGTTCTCGCCAAAGGTGGCCGTATTGCTCACGTCCGCGATGCATCTGGTCGCGTCATTTCCGTCGAATGCTATAGCCGCGAAGGGTTACTGCTCTGCGACTGCACGCTCGACGTATTCAAAAAACTCAGAACGAAAAAGCTGATCAAATCCGTTAATGGTCAGCCCTACCGCATCAATACCACCGGGCTGAACAACGTTCGCGCCCAACTGGATAATCGCTAAGGAGAGAGAGATGGATATCCCGAAGATTTTTACGATCAGCGAAAGCGCACATCGCATTCATAATCCGTTCACCGCGCAAAAATATGCGACGTTAGGTCAGGTTTTACGGATGCCCCCAGGAACCCGCATCCTGGATCTCGGCAGCGGCTCGGGCGAGATGTTGTGCACCTGGGCATGCGATCATGGAATTTCCGGCGTTGGTATCGATATGAGCCAGTTATTCAGTGAGCAAGCCACCCTGCGGGCAAGTGAATTGGGCGTCACTGAGCACGTGCGTTTTATTCATGCCGATGCAACAGGTTATATCGCCGAAGAAAAATTCGATATTGCCGCCTGCGTTGGTGCAACCTGGATTGCCGGCGGCGTTGCCGGAACGATCAAACAGCTGGAACAAAGTCTCAAACCAGGCGGGATCCTGCTCATCGGCGAACCGTACTGGCGTCAGATGCCCGCAACGGAGGAGATCGCTATGGCTTGCGGCGCGGCTTCAGTAGCCGATTTTCTTTCTCTGCCAGAACTCGTTTCGTCTTTCGACCTGCTCGGTTATGACGTGGTGGAAATGGTACTGGCTGACCAGGAAGGTTGGGACAGATACGAGGCGGCAAAATGGTTGACGATGCGCCGGTGGCTGGAGGCAAATCCGGACGATGAGTTTGCCGCCGAAGTCAGAGAGCACCTGAGAAGTTCACCAGTCCGCCACGTTGCATTCACCCGGGAATATATCGGGTGGGGCGTGTTCGCACTCATGCAGAGGTAATAAATGCAGTCGGTATAGCCTGGCAGGTTATACCGACTTTTTCATCGCATCATCGCTTACTTCATTAATACTTCAACAAATTTAGCTAACCATTGCGGATGCGCGGGCCATGCTGGTGCCGTCACCAGATTGCCATCAACGTGGGCCTGATCGATACCAATATCGGCATAATGCCCACCGCTCAGACGAACCTCGGGCGCACAGGCCGGATAAGCGCTACAGGTCCGGTTTTCTAACACCCCCGCCGCCGCTAACAGTTGGGGCCCATGACAAACTGCGGCGATAGGCTTACCGGCAGTGTTGAAATCTTGCACCAGCTTAATGACATCTGGATTCAGTCGAAGATATTCCGGAGCACGCCCGCCGGGGATCAACAGTGCGTCGTAATCGGCGGCCCGCGCCTCGGCAAAATTCGCATTTAACGTAAAACGATGCCCCGGCTTTTCACTGTATGTCTGTGCCCCATCAAAATCGTGAATGGCGGTTTGAACGTAGTCACCCTGACTTTTATCCGGACAGACGGCCTCCACACGATGCCCAAGCATTTGCAAAGCCTGAAAAGGCACCATCGTTTCATAATCTTCGACATAATCTCCGACCAGCATCAGTATCTTCTTCATTCACATCCCCCACTCACGGTTATTAATGATGAGAAATAACGGCCATCTTTACTATAGTCCACACGGTTCATGGCATTAATAAATACAACAGAACAATCGGCCAGATCACAATCCACGGCAAGGCCCGCCAGACGAGGGCTCAGAGCCAACGGCGTGACATATTTTCATGCTGATAAATATAAATTATATATAAATATATAGTTGAGAAATTTTAATAGTAGCCAGTTTCACTCATTATATAAAACTAAGAGATTGCAACGCATATCTCCTGTGCTATATTTCGCGTGAAATTTACCCGCGATTGCTTTATTTATTATTTATTATTTATTATTTATTATTTATTATTTATTATTTATTATTTAATATACGCATAATATTTATTATCTATTATTATTTCATTCACCTGATATCAGGTAAAAATACGCAAAGGTTAATCCTATGATGACAAGACGTTCATTCGTCAGACAAGGCCTGGTGACTTCAACGAGTATGCTACTCGCCGGTATGACGGGCTTCAGCTTTAGCCAATTTGCCCGCGCGACAGAGAACCGCCGCTGGCAAATGCCTGATGAAGGCGCACCGCATGCGGCAACCTGGATGGCGTTTGGTGCCAGTGCGGAGATCTGGGAGCCTCATCTGCTACCGGTGGTGCAGGAAAACCTGGCGTTAGTTGCCAAAACCATCGCCGCATTTGAACCCGTGAATATGTTAGTACGCGAAGAAGACAGCGAGCTCGCCGCGCGTCTGTGCGGGCCGTCAGTCAATCTTCTGGTTCACCCAATAGACGATCTGTGGATCCGCGACACCGGGCCGGTGTTTGTGAAAAGCGCCAGCGGCGCGCTCGGCGGAGTGGGATTTAATTTCAACGGCTGGGGCAATAAGCAAGAGCACGAACGAGATGCCGATGTGGCTGAATTTGTTACTGATTACGTTCATGCTGAGTTTATCCGCTCAGTGCTGACTCTGGAAGGTGGCGGTATTGAGGTAGATGGTGAAGGAACAGCAATCATCACCGAGAGCTGCGTGCTTAACTCCAACCGTAATCCTGGCGTCAGCAAAGCCGAATGCGAAGAAGAACTAAAGCGACTGCTAGGTCTGGAGAAAATCATCTGGTTGCCAGGTATTGCCGGCAAGGATATTACCGACGGCCATACAGATTTTTACGCCCGATTCACGCATCCGGGTACGGTGGTGGCGGGTCTTGAGCAGGATCCGTCATCCTTTGATTACGCGATCACCCGACGTCATCTGGACATATTACGGGCCGCCACGGATGCCAAAGGCCGACGGTTGGAGGTAGTCACGCTGGAAGGACCTTCTACCATCCGCCAGACTTATGCGAGCGATGATTTCGCCGCGGGGTATATCAATTTTTATCTGTGTAATGATGCCGTCATTGCACCGCAATTTGGCGATAAGCGCACCGATCGTAATACCCATGCTATTTTGCAGGAGCTGTTTGCCGATCGTGAAATTATTCAGTTGAATATCGACGGTATCGCTGCCGGTGGCGGCGGTATTCACTGCGCGACACAGCAGCAGCCTCGTTAATGATTAACAATTGAGTGTGTTGTGGGAAGGTGGGGAAACTCACTTTCCTGACAATAACAGAATGATTCCCTTAGAAAGATGCCTCCGTAGGTTAAATTTTAATAAACAAAGCACTTAATTAACATTTATGAAATAAATACCATTAAAAGATAACACTTTAATAGCTTTCATCGATCTTTCATGGTATTTATGATCTGCTAAACCTATCGATAAAATCTATCAAAAGATTTATATTGATCGTTATTATCGATCGTATATTCTGTCTTAAATAATGACTAATGACAGAACTTTTATTATCAGTACAGCCACAAAGATTGTTCTCCCCTGCGTTGTGAAACACAGTGAAATTATCGAGGGTTACTTTTAAAAAATTCACATAACATATTTTAGAATGGTTTTCAATTAGCGAAAACATCCAAAAATACACATTTCGAACCTCTAGTCTAACCTGTTTTAAGTAGATGACTTAAATCGAGAACGGTGATAACTCACTGAGAATTGCGAATGATGATATTGCTAAGAAAAGCGGAAAATATAAATTTCATTAATACATTTAGAGACTATTTTTGTGTCGGCATCGCGTTTTTTGCATTACAGCTGGTCGCTGGTCATCTCAGTAAGCAAGAGGATGTTGCGGGTATAACACTGCATTTTTACGATCTCACTTTACCTCTCATTTCTGCACTGCTGGTTTTATACCGGCAAAAGGCACTGCCAATTTTGGCTACCTTTTTCTTGTATGCGCTTTACTCTTACTCTTTATCTTCGGTATTCACACTAACGGCTCAGCTACTGGCTGCTCTCATTAGCCAGACACTCTACTTTTTCTCGACAGGCAAACGAGGCGCGGTTAGCTTTGGTCGTAGCCAGCTTACAACCCAGCGTATTGTCTGGCTCGTGTGTTGCAACGCCTTACTATTCATCTCGATTGATCACTGGTTCCAGTCGAACACAGCCTCTGCACCGATCGCAAACCTTTTTACACTACAAACATTAATTAACTTACAGTGGCTGATGAACTCTTGCCTGACTGGCATCCCTTTTTGTTATCTGTTGCTTAGAAGCGTTCAAAATCCTGCATGGTGCATTCTATACATTAGACAAGTAAAGGCGCTGATAAAATCCGGCCCTCCTATTCTGTATCAAATATTATGGCTGGTGCTGTTACTCTGCATTATGTCCGCTTTGATCGTCATCAGAGAGGATATTCTTATATTTACAGACTATTCATTACTGTGGTTACTTCCAGTAATGCTATGGGGAGTGATCTGTATTGGCCATGCTTTGATATCCCCTGTATGGGTAACAATGCTTATCCTGTTGGGATATTATATAAACAGTTATATTCCACCTGCTAACTATAATAATTATTTACATAGTCTCGTGATTTCCTCCACGATAGTGTTTGTCTTTTCTATTACGATTGTTGTTACCGGTGTACTTGTGGTTCATAACCGAAAATATCTCCGCCGCCTCAAACAACTTTTTAGATCAGAGCCTAACACCGGACTGCCTAACTTTCAGGCCCTGCAAATGGACATCCGTAAACACGCAACAGAGTGCTTGTGTTACATCCGTTGTACAGAGTTGAATACGCTGGAGCAAACTCACGGAATAGAATTCCGTTTTGAATTTGTAAAAGCGCTAAGCGCATATGTACGTAAATTGATTAAGGGTACAGGTGACATTTATTACGCACCAGGTCATGGAATAATTCTTCGCCTTAATGCTGTCCCTGACATTCCTGATCTCTACAAGGACCTAAACTCTTTTCGTTTTATCTGGAAGGACTACCAATTAGGGCTATCTTGTGGTGTGGCATATACCACCGAGAAAAACCTGATTAAAAATTTATCACAAGCAATTAAGCATCTTAATACCCAAAGCTACATCTCGTTAATGCAGGGGCAACCGTTGTTACTCAGCCCGCAAGTGCCAGGTGATAAAATTGTCAGCCAGGCTGTCATTCGTCATATGTTGCAAAAGGCAATTGACAGAAAGTCGTTTGAGCTTATGGCTCAACCCATCGTATCAACGATGCTGGTTGTTCAGCCGATCGTTTCAACCACGGGACTGACACGTTATCACGAGATACTTATTCGGATAAAAATGGTTGATGGTAAGTTAATCTTTCCAGACACCATTCTACCGGTTGCTCGCGAGGCAGGATTACTTCCTGCGCTGGATATCACTGTTATAGAGCAAACATTTCGTTTTATACAGTCACGGCAGAAATCTGACCCTAACAGTCACTTCTCCATTAATCTGACGCCTGACTCGCTTAATAAAATTGATTTTCTTGATAATGTTTTTACATTGTTTAGAAAATACTCAATAGCACCTGAACGTATAATATTTGAAGTCATTGAATCAGATATTATTGACAACGCTAATGTCACTGATGTTCTGAGAGCACTACGTAAAGCTGGTTCTAAAATTGCTATTGATGATTTTGGCACAGGAGCATCAAGCTATTCACGACTACGAACATTAGATGCAGACATTCTGAAAATTGATGGTTCCTTCATCCGTAATATATTGACCGATGAATTTAGTCGATGCGCCGTCAGATCCTTCTGCGAAGTAGCAAAACTCAAAAACATGGAAGTAGTCGCTGAGTTTGTTGAAAATGAGGAAATTGAAAAGATGCTAATTACGATGGGTATTGGTTGGTTACAGGGATACCATATAGGGAAACCCGTTCCTATTGAGTTGGCTGAATTATAATTCAGTAATTATAATAATAATTATATTCCTACATTGATTTACTTACCGGCTCCCGTGCCGGTTTTTTTATTCCCTAAAACAAGCGGGACTTTAATTAAAGCAGGTATGCCGCGACCGTTTGCCGCGACATACCGTGTTTCATTTTTACCTCAACTCAGCCGAATGCTACGGCCTATTCAGCTTCCATCACTCCCAGGCGCGCTCAGATTTCGCGGCGTCAAACTGCGGCGGCGGTTTGCGAAAACGTCCGGTCAGCCAGGCAAGATACACCAGCCCAACGCCGGCCCATACCAGACCTAGCGTCAGCGATGTCACCTCAAGATTCACCCACAGTACGGCCACCGTGGCGGCACCGACCATTGGCAATACCAGATAGTGCAGCTTCTCCTGCCAGGTATGCTTGCGTCCTTCACGACGCCAGAAGTGGTTAAACACGGAGAGATTAACGAACGTAAAGGCCACCAGCGCACCAAAGTTAATCAACGCCGTGGCAGTCACCAGGTCAAAAAACAGGGCCGACAGCGCCACAATCCCGACCATGATGACGTTCAACGCGGGAGTACGCCATTTGGGATGGACATAACCAAAGTACTTCTCCGGGAAGACGTTATCGCGGCCCATCACGTACAGCAGACGCGAAACGCTGGCATGCGACGCCAGACCTGAAGCCAGCGTATTCACAAAGGTGGTACACAGGAAAATAGACTGGAACAGCTTGCCGCCGACGTACAGCGCAATCTCCGGTAGCGCCGCATCCGGGTCTTTGAATCGGCTAATGTCCGGGAAGAACAGTTGCATAAAGAACGAGGCAGCAATGAAGATCAGCCCACCGTACAGCGCGGTAAGAAAAATAGCTTTTGGAATGGTGCGCGCAGCATCCGGTGTCTCTTCAGATAGGGTCGTCACCGCGTCAAAGCCGAGAAACGAGAAGCAGACAATGGTCGCCCCGGTGATAATCGGGATCAAATGCGCATTCTGGCTGATAAACGGTTGCAGCGACCAGACGGTCCCAACCCCTTCCCCTTTGTGCAGCCCCTGCACCACGAGGAAAATGAACACCACGATGATCGCCACCTGCACCAGTACAAACAGCGCATTGAAGTTGGCTACCAGATTAACGCTTTTCAGATTGGCCGCGGTGAGGATCGCGACGAACATCACCACCCAAATCCATGGCGCAACCCCCGGGAACAGCGCGGAAAGGTAAATTTTCGCCAATAGTACGTTAATCATCGGCAGGAAAAGGTAGTCAAGCAGTGACGACCAGCCGACCATAAACCCGACATGCGGGTTGATCGCTTTTTGCGCATAGGTATAGGCCGAACCGGCCTGTGGAAACTGGCGCACCAGCTTTCCATAACTGATGGCGGTAAACAGTACTCCCGCCAGGGCCAGCAGGTAGGAGGCCGGAACATGGCCATTGCTGATACCCGAAACAATGCCAAAGGTGTCAAACACCGTCATCGGCGTGAGATAGGCAAGCCCCATCACCACCACCTGCCACAGTTTCAGGGATTTACGCAGCTGTGCTTTGCTCGGCTGGGCAGAATGATCAACAGAAGAGTTAGTCGACATAGTTTTCCTCCCCGCTACGAGTCCAGATCTGCGTTCGAAACGTGGGTACAGCAGACCTGGGTCGTGTCGGGGAGGAATGGCATAAAAAAGGCGTCAATGGGGTACGGCACAGATGCGGTCCGTATTTACTGCGGGAGCCATGAATACTCACGCGGGGCGGGTTTTTAAACATTGGCATCATCACATTTCCTCGTCACAAACTCTGTCGGTTATCTGAAGACCCGTTGTCGCCCGCGCTCCATTACGCGACATCCGGGAAATGGCAGGTATTCCTGCAATTTTTACGGGCTGGCTCCGCTCAGCCCGCATGATGCGACTTCTTTTTCAATGACCTGTACAACGGTCAGGCGTTTTTCAGCATCCACTCAATTTCAGTGTCGGTAATCAGACGTTCAAACTGGATAAGCTCATCGTTTTTGCAGGCGTGATACACATGGCTAAACCGCTCACCCAATAGTTCACGCAGACTGTCATTTTGCATAAACTCCCACAGCGCATCGCTCTGGCGAATCGGGAACGGCAGCCCTTCCTGCTCCAGACCGTTACCCTCAACTTCTTCTTGTAACGGCAGTTCGTTATCCAGACCGTGAAGGATCCCCGCCAGAATGGTCGACATCACCAGATACGGGTTGGCATCAGCCCCCGCTACGCGATATTCAACCCGATGGTTATCACGGTCGCCGCAGGGAATACGCAGCGCCACTGTACGATTGTTGTGCCCCCAGGATGCCTGGGTCGGAACATACATCCCCGGCTGGAAGCGGCGATAGGAGTTCACATTCGGCGCCAGCAGCGCCATTGATGCGGGCATCAGATCAATCATCCCGGCAAGCGCACGCTTTAATAACGCGGAATCATCGCCATTCGCATCAGCCAGCACGTTCTCACCTTTGTTATTCATGACGCTGATGTGGATATGCATCCCGCTACCGGCATGCTCCTCATAAGGCTTTGCCATAAACGTGGCATGCATCTTATGTTTCTCCGCCACCAGCCGTACCAGACGTTTCAGCGCCAGCGCGTCATCGCAGGCGTCGAGCACGTTGTCGGTATGGTAGAGGTTGATTTCAAACTGCCCTGGGGAGGCTTCAGCCACCGCGCCGTCGGCCGGGATCAGCTGCAAACGGGCCAGTTCATCGATATCGTTCAGCACATCAGCAAAGTGGTTCAGGTTATCAACCGAATAAACCTGACTTTGGGTATTTCGATCGTCCGTTCCCGGCGCGCATGGCGGCTGCAGATAACCTTCGGGATCGCGCTTACGATCGAGTAAATAGAACTCCAGCTCTACCGCTACGACGGGGAACAGACCGCGCTGGCGAAGTTTCTGCCAGAGTCGGTTTAGTACGTTCCGCGGCTCAACGTCAAAGGGAGCGCCATCTTCATCCAGCATCGTCAGCATCATCTGCGCAATAAATTCCGGATCGGCAGCCGAAGGGGTTAACGTACCTGCCACGGGTACACAGGTCCGATCCGGTTCGCCAAGCTCCTGGCCTAATCCCGCCTCTTCGACCACATTGCCCAGAATATCCATCGCGAAAACGGATGCCGGGAAATAGCAGCCTTTCTCTAACTTATGCAATCCCGCAACGGGAAGGCGTTTACCGCGAAAACAGCCATTAAGGTCGGTTAACAACACATCCACATACTGCGTATTAGGATAGCGTTCCAGATATTGCTTAACTTCGCGCGCAAACGCGCTACTTCGTCTCTCTTCAGAATGCTGAACAAAATTCTCAACTTCTACGATATTGGTTTCCATGATTCACCGCCGTTGGCCTGGTAAGCTGTTCTGTGACTTGACTGTTAAATATAATGTCCACCCTTCGACTCTGGATGCAAACAAATTGTTTGTCAAATGTTAAATTAAGTTTGCTAGAAGGTTATTCCGCTGCTAGATTGAGAAAATAATGAACGGAATGGCACAACAAGGAACCGTTTGGCAATAATTTATTCCAAAACGTGAGGTCGATCATGGGCAATATATTTGACAAGCCAGTTATTGGTGTAGTGATGTGTAGGAACAGGCTTAAGGGTCACCAGACCCAGACTCTGCAAGAAAAGTACCTGAATGCGGTATTAAATGCCGGTGGATTACCGATAGCGCTTCCCCATGCGCTTGCGGAACCCGAATTGTTGAACGCGCTGTTACCGAAACTGGACGGTATCTTCCTGCCAGGAAGCCCAAGCAATGTGCAGCCGCACCTCTATGGTGAAAATGGCGATGAGTCTGACGCCGATCCCGGGCGTGATCTTCTGAGCATGGCGCTAATTACCGCCGGGCTCGAAAGGCGCATTCCCATTTTCGCCATCTGCCGGGGCTTGCAGGAATTAGTTGTCGCCACTGGCGGGACTCTGTATCGTCGCCTGTGCGATCACTCACAGTTCCTGGAACATCGTGAAGATGCGGAACTCCCGGTGGAGCAGCAATATGCACCATCTCATGAAGTCCAGGTTCAACAGGGAGGATTGCTATCTCAGTTAATACCAGGTTGCAGCACGTTTTGGGTTAACTCCTTGCATGGTCAGGGCGCAAAAACCCTTGGCCCGCAGCTGCGCGTGGAAGCACGCTCGCAGGATGGATTAGTGGAAGCTGCCAGCGTCCATGACCATCCTTTCGCGCTCGGCGTGCAGTGGCACCCGGAATGGAACAGTAGCGAATACGCCCTGTCGCGTTTGTTACTTGAAGGTTTTATCACCGCTTGTCAGAACCACCTCGCTGAAAAACAGCGACTCTGACCACTACAGTTAAGGAAATGCAATTATGAGCGATGACGGCCTGGCGCCGGGTAAACGTTTGTCAGAGATCCGCCAGCAATTGGGTCTTTCGCAGCGTCGTGCCGCCGAACTGTCTGGGTTAACGCATAGCGCCATCAGCACCATAGAGCAGGATAAAGTCAGTCCTGCCATCAGTACGCTGCAAAAGCTATTGAAAGTATATGGGCTGTCGCTCTCCGAGTTCTTCGCGGAACCGGAAAAGCCTGACGAACCGCAGGTGGTTATCAATCAGGATGATTTGATTGAGATCGGGAGTCAGGGAGTATCCATGAAGCTGGTACACAACGGAAATCCGAATCGTACGCTGGCAATGATGTTTGAAACCTATCAGCCAGGCACGACAACCGGGGAGAGAATTAAACATCAGGGTGAAGAGATTGGCACAATACTGGAAGGTGAAGTGATACTGACCATCAACGGTCAAACGTATCCTCTTGTTGCAGGGCAAAGCTATGCCATTAACACCGGCATACCACACAGCTTCAGCAACACCTCGGCAGGGATCTGCCGCATCATCAGTGCCCACACTCCCACCACTTTCTAATAAGTAGCGGCCTGAGTTTCTCAGGCCTTCTTAAATAACGCGCATTAACAGGGTACATCCCTGGGGCATCGTGCAGCCTGATTTTGCCTGAAAAAGATCAGCAACGAACTTTATCTTATTGATATAAAAGGAGTAGCTATGAACTTTCAGAATCTTAAATATTGGCGTGAGAAAGCTAGCCATTATTCACCAGAGACCCGTTTATTTATTAACGGCGAATATTGTGCCGCCGCTGATAACGAAACCTTTATTACGCTGGATCCGGCAGGACAACGTCCTCTGGCTAAAGTCGCCCGCGGTAAAAAAGCGGATGTGGATCGCGCGGTCACCGCAGCCCGTACCGTCTTTGAACGCGGAGACTGGTCGCAAGCATCACCCGCAGAGCGCAAAGCGGTACTGCACAAACTCGCCGATTTAATGGAGCAGCATCACGAGGAGCTGGCGCTACTGGAAACGCTCGATACCGGTAAACCGATTCGCCATAGCCTGCGTGATGATATTCCCGGCGCGGCACGCGCCATCCGCTGGTATGCCGAAGCTATAGATAAAGTCTATGGCGAAGTTGCCACCACCTCGGTGAACGATCTGGCACTGATTGTGCGCGAACCGGTAGGCGTGATTGCGGCCATTGTACCGTGGAACTTTCCTCTGCTTCTGGCCTGCTGGAAACTCGGCCCGGCACTGGCTGCGGGTAACAGCGTGATCCTCAAGCCTTCCGAAAAATCACCGCTGACCGCCATTCGCCTGGCTGCGCTGGCTAAAAAAGCAGGTTTGCCCGATGGCGTTCTCAGCGTTGTTAGCGGGTATGGTCACGAAGCGGGTCAGGCGTTGTCACAACATCCGGATGTTGACGTGATCACCTTTACCGGCTCGACCCGTACCGGCAAGCAACTGCTCAAAGATGCTGGCGACAGCAACATGAAACGCGTCTGGCTGGAGGCCGGAGGTAAAAGCGCCAATATCGTGTTTGCCGACTGCCCGGATCTGCCGAAAGCCGCCGCTAATGCAGCGGCAGGTATCTTCTATAACCAGGGCCAGGTTTGTATCGCCGGGACGCGTCTGCTACTGGAAGAGAGCATTGCCGACGAGTTCATCGCCCTGCTGAAAGAGCAGGCGAAAAACTGGCAGCCCGGCAACCCGCTGGATCCTGACACCACGATGGGCACGCTTATCGACAATGCGCATGCCGACACCGTGCACGGTTTTATTCGCGACGGTGAAGCGCAAGGCACGCTGGCGCTGGATGGCCGCAGCCACGTACATCCGGCCGCTATCGGCCCGACTATTTTTGTCGATACCGCACCGCAGGCCCACGTTAGCCGTGATGAAATCTTCGGCCCGGTACTGGTCATCACCCGTTTTAGCAGCGAAGCCGAAGCCCTGGCGCTGGCCAACGACAGCGACTACGGCCTGGGTGCCGCGGTCTGGACCCGCGATTTGTCGCGCGCCCATCGCATGAGTCGTCGCCTGAAGGCCGGTTCGGTCTTCGTGAATAACTACAACGACGGTGATATGACCGTGCCGTTCGGCGGTTATAAGCAAAGCGGTAACGGACGCGATAAATCCCTGCATGCGCTGGAAAAATTTAGCGAACTGAAAACCATCTGGATCTCCCTGGAGTCTTAATCATGACTGAACATACCAGCAGTTATTACGCCGCAAGCGCCAATCAGTACGAACCGTTTCCGACCCTTAGCGAATCGGTTAGCTGTGATGTTTGCGTCGTGGGCGGTGGTTATACCGGACTATCCTCCGCCCTGCATTTAGCGGAAATGGGTTACGACGTGGTGCTACTGGAATCCGCGCGTATTGGTTTCGGGGCCAGCGGACGTAACGGTGGTCAGTTGGTGAACTCCTACAGTCGCGATATCGACGTCATCGAACGTACCTATGGCCCGGACGCCGCTAAAATGCTCGGTGGAATGATGTTTGAAGGCGGCAATATCATCCGCGAACGCATCAAGCGTTATCAGATCGAATGCGACTATCGTCCCGGCGGGCTGTTTGTCGCGCTGAACCACAAACAGATGGAAACGCTGGAAGAGCAGAAGTCGAACTGGGAACGCTACGGCAACACGCAGCTTGAACTGTTAGACAGCAGTGAAATTCGTCGCGAAGTCAGCAGCGATCGTTATGTCGGCGCGCTGCTCGACCACAGCGGTGGTCATATTCACCCGCTGAACCTGGCGATTGGCGAAGCTAACGCCATTCGTCTGAACGGCGGACGCGTCTTTGAGCAGTCGCCAGTCACCCGTATTCAGCACACCAGCCCGGCGGTGGTCAGCACTGAAAAAGGCCAGGTGACGGCCCGCTTTGTGATCGTCGCGGGCAACGCCTATCTTGGTGACAAACTGGAACCTGCGCTGGCAAAAAGCAGCATGCCGTGTGGCACGCAGGTATTAACCACCGAACCGCTGTCGGCGGAGATGGCGCGCTCGCTGATCCCGAAAAACTACTGTGTGGAAGATTGTAACTACCTGCTCGATTACTACCGTCTGACCGGGGATAACCGCCTGCTGTACGGCGGTGGTGTGGTCTACGGCGCTCGCGATCCGGACGATATTGAGCGTCTGGTGATGCCGAAACTGCTGAAGACCTTCCCGCAATTGCAGGGGGTAAAAATTGATTACCGCTGGACCGGTAATTTCCTGTTAACGCTGTCTCGTATGCCGCAGTTCGGCCGTCTTGATACCAACATTTACTATATGCAGGGCTACAGCGGCCACGGCGTGACCTGTACTCACCTGGCAGGACGCCTGATTTCCGAACTGCTGCGCGGGGATGCCGAGCGCTTTGACGCGTTCGCCAACCTGCCGCACTACCCGTTCCCGGGAGGCCGCAGCCTGCGCATTCCGTTTACCGCCATGGGGGCGGCATATTACAGCTTACGCGATCGCCTTGGGGTTTAAGTTCTTCCGCGATAAACCCGACGCACAGGGCGATTCCCCCTGTGCGTTTTTTTATTCCTGGAAAGCGAAAAACAGGTAACAGGTACGAAAATATCGCAATAGGACATAACCACACTCTTTGCATTGTTTCTCCCTTCCGATCGGATACGCTTTTTTAGATATCGCTGGCGGCATGCGCCAGACTCAACGGGGGAAGAAACGCGTGTTATGAATACGAATAATGAGGAGACCTTTTATCAGGCGATGCGCCGGAAGGGAGTGAGCCGACGCAGTTTTCTTAAATACTGTAGCCTCGCCGCAACATCGCTGGGATTAGGGGCTGGAATGACGCCCCGAATAGCCTGGGCGTTGGAGAACAAACCCCGGATCCCGGTCGTCTGGATCCACGGGCTGGAATGCACCTGCTGTACCGAATCGTTTATTCGCTCCTCGCACCCACTCGCCAAAGACGTCATCCTCTCTCTGATTTCCCTCGATTACGACGACACACTGATGGCCGCCGCCGGAACCCAGGCCGAAGAGGTATTTGAAGACATTCTGAGCCGCTACCACGGCCGATATATTCTGGCAGTCGAGGGCAACCCTCCGCTGGGCGAGCAAGGGATGTTTTGCATCAGTAGCGGGCGACCGTTTATTGAAAAACTAAAACGAGCCGCCGCAGGTGCCAGCGCGATTATCGCCTGGGGAACCTGCGCCTCCTGGGGCTGCGTACAGGCTGCCCGGCCTAACCCCACCCAGGCGACACCAATCGATAAGGTGATCACCGATAAGCCGATCGTGAAAGTGCCCGGCTGCCCGCCGATTCCGGATGTCATGAGCGCCATCATTACCTACATGGGGACATTTGATCGTTTGCCTGAACTCGATCGTTTGGGGCGTCCGCTGATGTTCTATGGTCAGCGTATTCACGATAAATGCTACCGCCGCGCCCACTTTGACGCCGGGGAGTTCGTTGAGAGTTGGGACGATGACGCCGCCCGCAAAGGCTATTGCCTGTACAAAATGGGCTGCAAAGGGCCAACCACCTATAACGCCTGTTCCACCACCCGCTGGAATGGTGGCGTTTCTTTCCCCATCCAGTCCGGCCACGGTTGTCTGGGATGTTCGGAAAACGGCTTCTGGGATCGCGGTTCGTTCTACAGCCGCGTGGTTGATATTCCACAAATGGGGACGCATTCAACCGCCGATACCGTGGGCCTCACCGCGCTAGGCGTCGTGGCGGCCGGTGTCGGTGTTCACGCAGTCGCCAGCGCCGTCAATCAACACAACCGCCACAAACAGCAACTAGCCGACGCCGGACAACAGTCGCCAGACAATAAGGATAAACAGGCATGAGCAATTCGTATCAAACCCAGGGATATACGGTCAATAATGCCGGTCGCCGCCTGGTTGTCGACCCCATCACGCGCATTGAAGGCCATATGCGTTGTGAAGTGAACATTAATGAGCAAAACATCATCACCAACGCGGTTTCCTGCGGCACCATGTTCCGCGGGCTGGAGATCATTCTACAGGGGCGCGACCCGCGCGATGCCTGGGCATTTGTCGAACGAATTTGCGGAGTGTGCACCGGCGTACATGCGCTCGCCTCGGTCTATGCCATTGAGGACGCTATTGGCATAAAGGTGCCCGACAACGCCAACATCATTCGCAATATTATGCTGGCGACGCTGTGGTGCCACGACCATCTGGTGCACTTTTACCAGTTAGCCGGAATGGACTGGATTGACGTGCTGAACGCCCTGAAAGCAGATCCGCGCGCCACATCGCAGTTGGCACAAAGCCTTTCAGCCTGGCCGATGTCTTCTCCTGGCTACTTCTTTGACGTTCAAAATCGCCTGAAGAAATTTGTCGAAGGCGGTCAGTTGGGGATTTTTCGCAACGGTTATTGGGGACATCCGCAGTACAAACTGTCGCCAGAGGCCAACCTGATGGGCTTTGCCCACTATCTGGAAGCGCTCGATTTTCAGCGCGAGATCATCAAAATCCATACGGTGTTTGGCGGTAAAAATCCGCATCCGAACTGGATTGTCGGCGGGATGCCGTGCGCTATCAATATCGATCAGAGCGGCGCGGTAGGCGCAGTCGATATGGAACGCCTGAACCTGGTGCAGTCAATCATCACCCGTACCGCTGATTTCATCAACAACGTCATGGTGCCTGACGCACTGGCTATCGGCCAGTTCAATAAACCCTGGAGCCAGATTGGCACCGGGCTTTCTGATAAGTGCGTCTTAAGCTACGGCGCGTTCCCGGATATCGCCAATGACTTCAGTGCGAAGAGCCTGTTGATGCCTGGCGGCGCGGTGATTAATGGTGATTTTAACAACGTCATGCCGGTGGACCTGGACGATCAGCAGCAAATTCAGGAGTTTGTCGATCATGCCTGGTATCGTTATCCGGACGATCAATTAGGTCGCCACCCGTTCGAAGGGATTACTGAACCCTGGTACAACCCGGGCGATGTCAAAGGCAGCGATACCGATATCAAGCAGCTCAACGAACAGGAACGCTATTCGTGGATTAAAGCCCCGCGCTGGCGGGGACACGCTATGGAAGTTGGGCCGTTGGCGCGTACGCTGATTGCCTATCACAAAGGGGATGCCGCCACGATTGAATCCGTGGATCGCATGATGTCCGCCCTCAAGCTGCCGCTGTCGGGTATGCAATCAACGCTGGGACGTATTCTGTGTCGCGCGCACGAAGCGCAGTGGGCCGTGAGCAAGCTGCAATATTTCTTCGACAAGCTGATGACCAACCTGAAAAACGGCAATCTGGCTACCGCAAATACCGAAAAGTGGGAGCCTGAAAGTTGGCCGCAGCACTGTCGCGGGATCGGTTTTACCGAAGCGCCGCGCGGAGCATTAGGCCACTGGGCATCGATTCGCGACCAGAAGATCGACCTGTATCAATGCGTGGTGCCGACCACCTGGAATGCCAGCCCGCGCGATCCAAAGGGACAAATTGGCGCTTACGAGGCGGCGCTGATGGGCACCCAAATGGCGATACCGGATCAACCGTTGGAGATCCTGCGCACCTTGCACAGCTTCGACCCCTGCCTGGCATGTTCAACCCACGTACTCGGCGACGACGGCAGCGAACTTATCGCCGTCCAGGTTCGCTAAGCGTTAAGGAACGGAACGATGACTGGAAAAACATCCCCACGCGTCGGGGAGGCGCGTGATACCACCACCAGCCACTATGTGTTTGAAGCGCCAGTACGCTTGTGGCACTGGCTGACGGTGGGCTGCATGTTGGTGTTGATGGTGACCGGATACTTCATTGGCCGACCGCTGCCGTCGGTCAGCGGTGAGGCCACTTATCTGTTCTATATGGGCGACATTCGGCTGGTGCATTTCGCCGCCGCCATGGTGTTCACGGTGATACTGCTGATGCGCATTTACTGGGCCTTCGTCGGTAACTGTTATTCACGCGAACTGTTTATCGTGCCGGTCTGGCGGCGCAGCTGGTGGCAGGGTGCGTATTCTGTGGTGCGTTGGTATCTGTTTCTGGAAAAAAAACCGGGAGATGATATCGGTCATAACCCCATCGCGCAGGCGGCGATGTGCGGTTATTTCCTGCTTTCCGTTTTTATGATCCTCACCGGTTTTGCCTTATACAGCGAACATAGCCAGTACGCCATTTTTACCCCTTTCCGCTATGTGACAGAGTTTTTCTACTGGACCGGCGGGAACTCTCTCGATATCCACAGCTGGCATCGGTTAGGGATGTGGTTCATCGCCGCCTTCATCGTAGGCCATGTGTATATGGCGATTCGTGAGGACATCATGTCTGACGAGACCGTCATCTCAACCATGATTAACGGCTTTCGTAGCCATAAGTTTCCCAAGGGTCAGCACGATAAGGAGGCGTCATGAGCGAACCTAACGTCATCGTGATGGGCTTAGGCAACCTGCTGTGGGCAGATGAAGGGTTTGGTATTCGCCTCGCTGAGCGCCTGTACGCTCATTATCACTGGCCTGAATCGGTAGAGATTGTTGACGGCGGCACGCAGGGACTGAATCTGCTGGGCTACGTTGAGCAGGCCAGCCATTTGCTGCTGCTTGACGCCATCGACTACGGGCTTGAGCCGGGAACCCTGCAAACTTACGCCGGAGACAAAGTCCCGAGTTACCTCAGCGCTAAAAAAATGAGTCTGCATCAGAACAGCTTCTCTGAAGTGCTGGCTCTGGCGGATATTCGCGGCCATCTCCCCGCGCACATCGCTCTGGTGGGACTACAGCCGGTACAGCTGGACGACTATGGCGGCAGCCTGACCGACATCGCGCGCGCTCAGCTCCCGGCGGCAGAACAGGCCGCGCTTACGCAACTGGCCGCGTGGGGCATTGCGCCACAGACAAGCGATGAAACGCGTTGCCTGAACTATGACTGCCTGTCGATGGAAAACTATGAAGGCGTGCGTATTCGCCAGTATCGCGTAACGCTGGAGAGATAATTAACATGTTGAATGACCAACCGTTTTCTGCGCTATGGCAGCGAATGCTGGCTAAGGGCTGGCAACCGCTGAGCGCATCTGAACTGGATGACTGGATAACCCGCGTGCGTAATGGCGTGGTCCTGCTCAGTAGCGATCCTCGCCGTACACCGGAAGTCAGCGATAACCCGGTCATGATTGCCGAGTTGCTCCGCGAGTTTCCCCAGTTTGACTGGCACATCGCCATGGCGGATCTTGAACACAGCGAGGCGATCGGCGATCGCTTTGGCGTGTTCCGTTTTCCGGCTACCCTGGTGTTTACCCAGGGTGAGCTGCGCGGCATTCTCAGCGGTATCCACCCGTGGGCCGACCTGCTCAACCTGATGCGTCCCCTCGTTGAACAACGCATACCGCCGGAGTCTGCATGATGAGCGATTCCTTTTTTCATCTGCTGGGGCCAGGAACGCAGCCGGGTGATGACAGCTTCAGCATGAATCCCTTGCCCCTCACCTGCCAGGTCAACAGCGACCCCAGCATGGCAACACTGGAAAACTGTCCGCACAGCCCGGCGGTGATGGCATTGTTAGCCGATGTGCGCCACCAGCTCACCCAGAGAATTCCCGCCAAACAGGATGTGCTGGGATGGGATTTATCCTCGCTCAATGCAGACGATCTCACCTTTCTGAATACGCTACTCGGCGAAGGCGAAGTTTCCGTACGCATTCAGCATGCTGACGGCAGGGCGAGCGAGATTCAGGAGTCGATTTTCTGCGGTATCTGGCGGGTGCGTT
The DNA here is from genome assembly GCF_030332785.1 of Citrobacter sp. Cpo069. Lineage (NCBI taxonomy): Bacteria > Pseudomonadati > Pseudomonadota > Gammaproteobacteria > Enterobacterales > Enterobacteriaceae > Citrobacter > Citrobacter sp. Cpo069. The sequence goes on along the minus strand of NZ_JAOWHD010000037.1, from coordinate 7,106 downwards.
GTCAGGATGACAAGGGGCAATGGCAGGAACATCTGGAAGTAGGCAGCGCACCACGGGCACTGTGGCAGGCGGCAACAATCAATACGCTGCCGGACGATAGCCTGCTGCCTCCGCCTATAGATGGGTTGATGAATGGCCTGACGCTGGCCCAGGAACTGCTGGCGCACGTGCGCGATCCGGCAGCGCAACCCCATAGCATTAACCTCACCCAACTGCCGATTAGCGACGCGGATCGCCTGTTCCTCGCCCGCCTGTGCGGCGAAGGGCACATTCAAATCCGCACCATCGGCTACGGCGAGAGCCAAATCGACGCCACGGCGCTGCGCCATGTCTGGCATGTTCGCTGTCTGGATACCCTGAAAGGGCTTCTGCTTGAGAGTTATGAGATCTGTCCGTTGCCGGAACTGGTGTTGGCCGCACCGGAAGATCTGCTCGACTCGCTCGAGCGGCTGGATGAAGTCTGCGGCTGGCTGGCATCCGGCCCGCCTGCCTGATCCCCTCTTTAGACCCGCGTACTTTTCTACTGCGGGTCTGACGTTTTCTTCCTTACCTATTCACTCTCTAATGCCTGATGGAGTTCGCATGTGGGACGTCATTGACCTATCGCGCTGGCAGTTTGCGCTGACCGCGCTGTACCATTTTCTGTTTGTTCCCCTGACGCTGGGGCTGATTTTTTTGCTAGCCATCATGGAAACCCTGTTCGTGGTGACCGGCAAAACAGTCTACCGCGACATGACGCGTTTCTGGGGAAAGCTATTCGGTATTAACTTTGCGCTCGGCGTGGCAACCGGCCTGACCATGGAGTTTCAGTTCGGTACTAACTGGTCGCTCTATTCCAACTATGTGGGTGATATTTTCGGTGCCCCGCTGGCGATGGAAGCCTTGATGGCCTTCTTTCTTGAATCCACCTTCGTGGGGCTGTTCTTCTTTGGCTGGCAGCGCTTAAACAAGTATCAGCATTTACTGGTGACCTGGCTGGTTGCGTTTGGCTCTAACATTTCGGCCCTGTGGATCCTCAACGCCAACGGCTGGATGCAATATCCAACTGGCGCTCACTTTAATATTGATACCCTGCGCATGGAGATGACCAGCTTTAGCGAGCTGGTCTTTAACCCCGTCAGCCAGGTGAAATTTGTGCATACCGTGATGTCTGGTTATGTCACCGGCGCCATGTTTGTGATGTCCATCAGCGCCTGGTATTTGCTGCGTGGTCGCAATCGCGAGTTCGCCCGGCGCTCCTTCGCGGTGGGTTCCGTCTTTGGCACGCTGGCTATCCTCGGCACGCTACAACTGGGTGATAGCTCAGCCTTTGAGGTCGCCCAGCTCCAGCCAGTAAAACTGGCGGCAATGGAGGGCGAATGGCAAACCGAACCGGCCCCCGCGCCCTTTCATGTCATCGCCTGGCCGCAGCAGGAGCAAGAGCGTAACGCCTTTGCCGTGAAAATACCGGCCCTGCTGGGTATTCTGGCGACCCACTCTTTAGATACGCCGGTTCCGGGGCTGAAAAACCTGATGGCGGACGCGCTCCCACGCCTGCAGCGGGGCCGTGAGGCGTGGTTACTGATGCAGGAAATTGCCAAAGGTAACCGCACGCCTCAGGTACTGAACGCTTTTCACGCTGTGGAGAAAGATCTGGGTTACGGCATCCTGCTGGCGAACTACGCGCCTGACATGAACCACGTTACGCCAGCGCAATATCAGGCCGCGCAACGCGGCACCATTCCGCAAGTGGCCCCCGTGTTCTGGAGCTTTCGCATCATGATTGCATGCGGTTCGCTGCTGCTATTGGTGATGGCGATTGCGTTGATACAGACCTTACGCTGGCGTATCGACCAGCATCGCTGGGTACTGCGCATGACACTATGGAGCCTGCCGCTCCCGTGGATTGCCATCGAAGCTGGCTGGTTTATGACGGAGTTTGGCCGCCAGCCGTGGGCGATTCAGGATATTTTGCCGACATGGTACGCCCACTCCGCGCTGAGCGCAGGCCAACTGGCCTTCTCGATGGGGCTAATTCTCACGCTTTACACCCTGTTTTTAATTGCTGAGGTCTACCTGATGCAGAAATACGCGCGCCTTGGTCCAGATGCAATGCATAACCAGCAACCAGCGCAACAACAGGGATAAAGGAGACAATCATGTTGGATTATGAAACGTTGCGGCTCATTTGGTGGCTGCTGATTGGCATCATTCTGGTGGCCTTTATGGTCACTGACGGGTTTGATATGGGGGTCGGCTGCCTGTTACCGCTGATCGCGCGAAACGATGATGAGCGACGGGTGTTAATCAATAGCGTCGGGGCGCACTGGGAAGGTAACCAGGTGTGGCTCATTCTGGCGGGTGGTGCATTATTCGCGGCCTGGCCGCGGGTCTATGCCGCCGCATTTTCGGGGTTTTATGTGGCAATGATCCTGGTGCTGTGTGCCCTTTTCTTTCGCCCGTTGGCCTTTGATTATCGCGGCAAAATAGCCAATGCACGCTGGCGTGCTATGTGGGACACCGGGTTGGTTATCGGGAGCCTGGTCCCTCCTGTTATCTTCGGCGTCGCGTTCGGCAACCTGTTCTTGGGCGTACCTTTTATCTTCACACCACAGCTTCATGTGCAATACCTTGGCACTTTCTGGCAGTTACTCTCCCCCTTTGCGCTGCTGTGCGGCGCATTAAGCCTGATGCTGGTTATTCTGCAAGGGGGCGTGTGGCTCCAGTTGAAGACCGACGGCATTCTTCACCAACGCGCGCTCTCTGCTACCCGTCGTAGCGCAATGCTGGTCGTGCTCTGCTTTCTGTTAGCCGGTTACTGGCTATGGACGGGGATCGACGGCTATGTGTTGCTTAGCCAGGATCCGAATGGTCCTTCCAACCCGCTGTTAAAAATGGTAACGACCTCACCGGGCGCGTGGATGGCGCACTTTTATCAGTCACCACTGCTGTTAATTATTCCGCTGCTTGGCATGATGTTCCCGATGCTCGCGATCTATGCCTGCGGGCAACGTCGGGCCGTATGGGGATTTTTGTGCGCTTCACTGACCCAGGCCTGCGTGATCTTCACCGCCGGAATCACCCTGTTTCCGTTTGTGATGCCTTCAAGCGCGTATCCGCTCTCTAGCCTGACGGTGTGGGACAGTACCTCCAGCCAGATGACGCTCAGTATCATGCTGGTTATTGTGCTGATTTTTCTACCGATCGTTCTGCTTTATACCGTGTGGAGTTATTACAAAATGCTGGGACGAATCAATGTAGAAACGATCCGCCGCCACAATCACGAACTTTACTAGGGAGGACCGTACGATGTGGTATCTGTTTTGGTTTGTCGGCATTCTGCTGATGTGCGCACTCTCCACGCTGGCACTGGTCTGGCTGGAGTCGCGGCAGAAATAATACTGCGCGTGCGCTACGCTTTCTGGCTCTCCGGTTTATTCGGGGAGCTTTTTTATCCCCTTTCCATCAGCTCGCCAAGGCGCCGAATCTGCCGTCCCTGGTGATCGAAATTACCCTCATCGAGCCACAGATCGTAGGCAGGACGGAGTATCGGGTACTCGCCGTCGATGATTGAGTACCATGCGGTATCACGATTTCGTCCACGGGTAACGATAGCCTGCCGAAATATACCTTCAAAACTGAAGCCAAAGCGCTCTGCCGCCCTACGGGAAGGCTCATTGAAGGCATCACATTTCCATTCAAAACGGCGATAGCCCAGATCCTCAAAAACGTACTTTAAAAGCAATGATATGACTTCCGTTGAAATTCGCGTGCGTTTCATGTGTACGGAGTAGGAAACATGGCCAACCTCGATCACGCCATTTGCGGGATCAATCCGCATAAGAGCAAACGTACCAACAGGTTTCATACTGGTTAAATCGATCACGGCAAAATGCATCGGATCTGTCTGTTCTTCCATGTTTTTTAAATAAACCAGGAAGGCATCAAAAGTTTCAAAAGGTCCGACCGCCAGATATGTCCAGTCACGACAATCGCTTGCTTCGCAGTACGCTTCATACAACTCTTTTGCATGGCGTTCGGTGTTAATGCGTTCAAGCTTACAATAGCGACCTGTAATTTGCTGAGCCTGTGGAAAGGGTGCGCCTTTCCAGTCAGACAAAGTCATACCTACGGGTTGTTGGAATTGATTAAAGACGCCCGGCATATCTGTACCTCTTACAAAACAGAACTAAACCAGCGCAGGGTATGATCAAACTGAGCGGCCCAAAAGAACCACAATGCGTGTTTTTAACGGATCCACACTATTTTAGTGTACAAAAAACAGGCGCTATATTTTTACCCGTAGCGAAAGAAACGTATTTACTGCATTAATGCTAAGAGCGGAATAAATTATAATTTAAATAACCTGAGCCAAACGGCGAATCCCATCAACAATTGCCTCTACCGGATGATTTGCAAAACCAATCAAAATCCCCTGTCGTGAGACATCGCTCTGGTAATAACGACTTAGTGATAGTATTCCCATCCCTAGTAATCTGGCTTGCTCCTCAACTTCATTTCCGGTTAATCCGTTTTGTAGCCAGCACACAATATGGACGCCAGAGTCAGAAGGCTGCACAATCATTTTATCAGCCAGGTATTCTTGAATAGCATTGACCAGCGCAGTTCTTCTTTCATAGCATGCCTTACGAATTCGGCGCACATGACTGGCATAGTGACCATCCTCAATAAAATTCGCCATCACAGCCTGTTCAAGATAACTGGTGCCAAGATCGGAAAAATATTTCGTCACCATAATTTGTTCTTGTAAACCCGGCGGGACAACTAAAAAACCTAAACGGAATTCCGGGTACATCATTTTAGAAAATGTTCCGGCGTAGATTACGCGTTGATTCTGATCTAATCCTTGCAGAGCTTGTAAAGAACGGTCGGCATAACGGAACTCGCTATTATAGTCATCTTCAAATATCCATGCCTGATTCAACTTCGCCCATTCCAGCAACTCAAAACGCCGGGATAAACTTAACGTTCCACTTAATGGATATTGATCCGACGGGACGACATAGGCCAACTTAGCGTCAGGAAAATGATCAATACCATAGCGGACGTTCATTCCCTCGCTATCTACCGGTACGGGCCTCACCATCGCGCCAACTGACATGAAGGCTCCGCGGGCGCCTTTGTAACCCGGGTCGTCCAGCCAAACGTCACTTCCTGCCGACAGCAACGCTCGTGCGGTAATGTTCAATGCCTGTTGAATACCATTTACGATGATTATCTGATCTTCGTTACAGTTCACTCCACGCGTTGTTTTAATGTAGCGGCAAACCGCTTTTCTCAAAGGAAGGTACCCGCAAGGATGAGTGTGAGCGCCCAGTTGATGCCGGGATTGTCTCCAGACACGTTGCAGTAGCTTTCCCCATAACGCATGCGGGAAGAGATCCGTACACCCGACACCAACCGCAAATAGGCGGTTCATGCCGCGCCCTTCATACTCATTTGACCACAAATCGCGAACAGGATTATTTCGGCTGTGAACCTGTTCATCAGGCGAGACAACGTCCCCCGACGCTATCTTTGGATAGCTATTGCTGATACTCCGATCCGGAATATTATGTGAGACATATGTTCCAGACCCTTTACGGGTCTGGATATACCCTTCATCTAATAGCCTGTCATAACCGGCGATCGCTGAGTTTCGTGAAATTGACATCATCTCGGACAATGCCCTGGTTGACGGCATTTTTGTTCCTGGCGGCAATCGCCCTTCGAGGATGTGATCGCGGAGGATGTGGTAAACCTGCTCCTTAACCGCGCCTTTTCCTAAAACAAATCCTTGAAATAAAGGCGCATTGTTTTTCTTCATTGTATTAACCTTTATACTAAAAGTGGATCCTATCAATATATCGAAAGTGTCTCTTTACGAGAATTTATAAAGTTCTTAGTATCATCATACTAACACATTACTCGTATAAAATATCAGGATATATATGACTAACATGAATACCGTTACTATTGAATGTGCAGAACAAAAAGACTACGCCAGCTGGCTTCCTTTATGGATAAACTATCAAACATTTTATCGCACTAAAATTTCAGATAAAGTAACAAAATTAACTTGGGAGCGTTTCCTTACCCCGAGCGAACCTGTTTATTGTGCTGTTGCCAAATATGATGGGAAAATAGTGGGACTGGTGCATTATCTCTTTCACCGTTCAACATGGGCAGAATCCAACTATTGCTATCTCGAAGATTTATTTGTTAGCGAAGAGGTACGTGGTCAACATATCGGTAAACAGCTTATCGAGTATGTCCAACAACAAGCCAAAAAACACCACGCGTCAAGATTATACTGGCATACGCATGAAACCAATCTCCGTGGACAACGTCTGTATGACTGGGTGGCCCAAAAGAGCGGGATGATCGAATATCGTATGTAAGGATAATAATACTCAGGATAGTATTTAATTATTCAGTACTAAAAAATAAATATCCTCCGGCATAGCCGGAGGTTTTTCTGATGCGCCTATAAGGCTCTGTTACCAGCCGCGCCCTAACAGGCGCATACGATCTGACATTTGCATCAGACTTCGTTACTTACGGCCCGTAAACGGGCTACCCGGATAAGGGATCGATAACTGCTCGCCCATTTTATCCTCTGCAAGCTGGTGCTTTATGTATTCCTGTATCCTTGCTGTGTTCTTACCCACCGTATCTACGTAATACCCACGACACCAGAACTCCCTGTTCCTGTATTTAAACTTCATATCACCAAACTGCTCATACAACATCAGACTGCTTTTACCTTTCAGATAACCCATAAAACCGGATACGCTCATTTTGGGCGGGATTTCCACAAGCATATGGATATGATCTGCACAGCATTCCGCTTCCAGGATCCGCACGTTTTTCCACTCACACAGCTTTCTTAAGATGCTGCCTATCGCCCTACGTTTCTCCCCGTAGAATGCTTGTCTTCGGTATTTGGGCGCAAAAACTATGTGATATTTACAGTTCCATCGGGTGTGCGCTAAGCTCTTTTCGTCCCCCATTGGGACCCCCTTTTGATTTCTTGTTTAACCCTTGCAGTTGCCAGACCGCAAGGTGTTTTAACAAATCAAAAGGGGTTTTAATAACTGGCCCAAAGCTGAAAGCTTTCCGGAACC
>NZ_JAOWHD010000036.1:0-100202 GCF_030332785.1 Citrobacter sp. Cpo069 | reverse complement strand
TATACCGTAGAACCTTCATCGTCCGTTCCTGCCAGTAGCCGCCATAAGGCACACGCTGACTCAAATGGCCATAAAGATGGTGGAGTAGCATATTGCCTTCCAGCAGGATCCCTGCATGGTTCCACTTATTAGCCTGGACCTGCATGATAACCATATCACCTGGCTGCGGCACGCCACTGAATTCACGGAATCCGCATTCATACCAGCAATCATGGTAGAAGTTTTCGGGGTAACTGTCCTCCCACCAGGGATAATCCACGCGGTAATCCGTCAGCTCAATGCCGTGCGTTTGCCGGAAATAGCTCATCACCAGCCCCCAGCAATCGAAGTGACCGAGCACAAACGGGCGCTCCAGTAGCGGCAGCTCGCCCCGCGGCTGAATGGTACGCAGATCCCCCTCCGGCCAGCTGACGATGTGCCACGGAAGTAACATAGCGTCACACTGTGCCTTATCCAGTTCGCTCGCCTGCGTCGTGGCATCCGGGTGGCTGTGGACAATGGCAATCACTGTTCCCCAGTCTTCGGCAGCGGCGTAATCTTCCGGCGACAGGTGGAAATGCTCTGTCGGATCGGTTGCCAGATTACGGCAGGGAATGTACCGCTGCACCCTGCTTTTTTGCACCACTACGCCGCAGCATTCACGCGGATATTCAGCAGCAGCATGCGCCATAATGGCGTCGATAATTTTCTGACGCATATCAGCTCCTGATCAGGGATGTGCCAGGGAAGCCACCGAACGGCAACTCGTTCCCCTCGCCATGCCTCAACTTGCACGCAGTGAGCGTACCGGGACATTCATCGAGTGACGGATCGTTAACCGGGTTGTTGTGCTTGTCGAAATAACGCGTTCCGGCATAGTCACATCCATCACCTGAGCGATATTTGTTACGGATACACCAGGTACAAAGCGAATGTAGCTGGCGCGTCGGGATCATCAACCCCTGCAGGTCCATTGGACTGGACAACGTAAACGCCACCACCTCGTTGGTTTCAGTGCTCTTGGCGTCAATGTAAAACACCTTCAGCTTTTCCTGCTGCGGATCCGCTGACGGGTTTCCCTCCGGATAGTTTTTCGCATCCAGATACTGCGCCAGCGTGTCATGAATCGTGACCTTTGCCTGCAGCAGGTCATCATAAGTAAGACACAGCGCCGTAATGGAACTATCCAGGTTAGCTACCGACAGCGTCGGCTGCGCGCTGGTCCCGTCGGTCGCCGTCTCAATACCCTCGATCTGGCAGGGCCAGGCTTTATATTCCTGCCCCTGCCACCAGATTGATTTCGCCGGTAGCTTTTTTTCATCTCCACCAGCAGCGGCAATTTCATCGGGAGTGTGGACAATGTTGTGGGCGTGGAAGCGGAGAACGTCGGAAACACCAAATGAGGTGCCATCGACATCAAAAAGTCGGACAACATTGCCCGGCTCAAGTTTCTGATAATCACTGTTTAAGCTCATGGTGCAAACGCCTGTTCAAATGTGGCTGATACGGTTTCAACCGTTTTACTTTTGGTGACGCGCTGCAGGCTGTCTGCCTCAACGCGCCAGAGCGCAAGATCACCGCCAGGCGGGGTAAACGAAAAGGATTTCGTCTTATGGCGCCGCAGGAAAACATAGATATCCTTGACGGTTCCCGGTTCGCCGGTAAATGAAAACTCATAGCTGAGCGTTTCATCATTCAGACCGGCACCTGACACTTGCTTATAGCCATCACCAAACTGTGCCGTGCGGACGGTATCCTTACTTTTCAGGGTCGGCTGGCTGGATGCTTTAATCCGCCATGCAAAATGCTCGATCGCCATTGCTTACCTCTGTTTTGTTGCATTCCAGATGATGCCACCTGGCCGGACTTCTCTGGTGATACCTTCCCTGATGGAGCTGTTGATCACCTGCTGATAGGCTTTCCCCAGCGCATCGCCGCTTCCTTTCTGTTGACCGGAATCCCCCTGGCTTGTTGTAACCGAAACCGGCGCATACACGCTGACACCAAAAGGAGAAGCAACGCCAGCGCCACTCCCCCCGACCAGGCCACCAGTCGCATAACCGCGCATCATGCGATAAAGGTTGCCGACACCGATTCGGTTGGTGGCTTCCTGCGTAAAGACAAACTCTCCACGGTGCACCACACCTGCTGGTTCATACTTGCCGCCGGACCCGGTATAACCACCACCAGCAAAACCCAGCGCTGACGTGGCGGAACTGACCAGGCCAGCCATAGCCTGCTTCATCAGAATCTGCGTCAGCATCGACAACGTGGAACGGGTGAAATCTGCCCAGTTTGCTTTCCCTGTCGTCAGCATATCGGCCATATTCTGGCTGATACCATCGAATGTGGCTGAAGCAGCGGACTTCATCGAACCATAGGCATCAGCTGCTGAATCGGCATAGTCAGCCCACGCTGATTTCGCCCCGGCCTGCCAGTTGCCACGTAGCTCGTCCTGCGCGGCATAATATTTCTTCAGTGCATCCAGTTCGTTCTGATAACCCTGATCGGTGTCCGTACCGCCGGCATTCATCCAGCCCTGCCGCAGCTGTGCCTCTTCGTTTTGCCGCTGCGCGCCGCGACTGCTCATGCTGCCCCCGGCCACAAGCGCTCGGGTTTTCTCCCCAATCTGGGTAACGTACTTCTGCGAGCTGTCCTGCAGGCGGTTTAACCGTTCCTGGGCAACAATCTGATCGCCCAACCGGGCATTCACTTCGGCCCGCGCCAGTACCTCGTCTTTGTTCGCCAGCACCGATTTTTCATCGGCGGTCAGCGCGCGCTTTTTGGCGGCCTCTTCCAGCACCGAAAAGCGGGATTGCTGTTTCCACAATTCCTGCCGCTGCTGGCTGATGGTATCCGTGATGCTCTTATGCTCCTGCAGAGTGCGTAACTGCGCCTCCAGCTCCAGCGTTTGCGCGCTGGCAGTATCGACGCTTTTTACTCCTGCAGGTGTTTTCACCGCTGAAGGGGCTTTGGGTTTCTTCAGCGAGTCGTCGTATTCTTTTTTCGCTGCTTCCAGATTGATGTTGTAGTCAGCCTGGAGGATCCGACCGTCTTTCAGCGCCTTGTTCAGTTCATTCTGACGGGCCGTGTACTTCTCCAGCGCAGTCTGCGTCTTTGCATAATTCGACTGCGCCTGCACGGCATACTTCTGGCGGTCAGATTCAATCACCGCCTCGCGCGCGGCGTTATCCTCAGTTGCCTTTGCCACACTGGCCTGCTGTTGCGCCATTTCCAGTGCAAGGCGGGCAGATTCCCGATCGTTCCAGTAGCTGGCGCGCGCATCATCATTGACATAACCATCACCTTTACGCAGATTCCAGATTTCATCCGCCCGCTTAAAGGCCGCTTCAGCTTTGGCAACCATCTCCTGCGTGGTGTCAGGCCGCCCGATATCGAGCGCTGCATCCCACATCGATTTAAAGGCACGCTTCAGGCTGTCGGCAGCAGACTCAATCGACCCCATATTGTCGCGCAGGCTCTTTGTCTGCTCACGAAAACCGTTCGTCGCCGCATCATTAGCTGCCTGCAGCGCCCCGGCTTCATCCCCGGCACGCTGCAGCTGCGCCACATAAGCAATCTGTTCCGCTGTGACGTTGTGGAACTGCTGCGCCATGGCAATCAGACCAGAGGTCGGATCGTTCGTCAGTTTGCCGAATGCCGCCGCCACCTTATCGACCGGCACACCCGACGCATCGGTAAATTTCGCTACCGCCTGACTCATCTCATCGAACCGGGCACCGGCACGCACTCCGGCGTTGACCAGCTCCGTCAGCGCGCTGCTGGTCTGGTTAAACGTGAGTCCCGCCTGCTCGCCGGATTTCGCCAGCACCAGCATGCGGTTTGAGGTCAGCCCGGCAGTGTTACCGGACAGGACCAGCGTTTTGTTGAAATCAGACAGCGTGGACGAGCCCTGATACCAGGCGTAAAACACCGCGCCAGTGGCGGCCGCCAGCGCGCCAACACCTACCATCACCGGCGATATGGTGCCCAGCAGCGCCCGAAAGGTCGGAATGATACCGCCGAAGGAGTCTTTCACCTGACCGCCCTGCTGCAGCAGGATAAGCCACGGACTCTGTCCACCGGCCAGTTGGGTGGCGATATCCGTAAACTGCGCAGGCAGCATACGCATCGCCGCGTTGTACTGGCCGACAGAAATACCGGCCTTCTTCGCGGCGCTCTCCTGGCGGGTAAATGACTGCTGTACCTTCAGCGCCGAGTCATTCGCTGCGTCACCCGTCTGCTTAAACTGCCTTTTTACGTACTCCATCTGCTCGTTGAACTTTGACGAGTTAACATCAAGATTAACGACCAGGTCACCCACTGCCGTCTGGGCCATAGCGAACACCTCCTGAAATGCCCTCGGCCTTTGCCATCAGCACAGCGTCACCGGGTTCATCGTCGGCAATATCCTCCGCTGAAGGTGAAAGCAGGCTGAAGCTGGCAGGGGTTGATGTGGTTTTGGGGTCAAGCGCGGTAATGACGATATGCATCAGCGAGGAAAAATGTGCATCCAGTTGCACATCATTAAAAAAATTGTCCTGGTAGAACGTTCGCCAGTCGGCGTATTCCGTTGACGACATATCAGCAAGCATGGCGCGCCAGTCCGGGCGGCGAAATTCACGCGCCAGTTTCAGGACGAATGTCAGCTCGCTGGCGAGGACTTTTCCAGACTGACCGGCTCAGTCACAGCAACATCCTCTGGATCATTCGCTTCCTGCAGCGGCACCATGCCGGACAGCAGCTTCACGCTGTACTCTGCTGCGGAAACAATCTCCAGCGGCCAGGTCATCAGTACTTCATTCTGGATCTGCTCAACGTCTTCTTTCGGCGTTTTGTGCGCCCCTTTCAGGGGATGTCCATGCCATAAAGACATGGCCACCAGCAGTGCGCCGGATTTAATCGTCATATCCATCGCCGCCTGCATGTCGGCATCGGTGATACTTTCCAGCGTCTTCAGGTGTTCAAGATGCTCAATACGCTGCAGCGCCGACAGTTCGTAGAGCGTGACGGTCTTGCCGTTGCGTTCGAACGGCTCACTTTTTAAAAACATGGATTACTCCAGAAAGCGGGGCCACAGCCCCGGAAGTCAGGCAACGGTGACTTTACAGATCGCGACAAACAGCCCGTCGTTAGTCATCACAATAATGTCAGCGGTTCCGGCTGCAATACCGGTTACCGTCAGCACCGTACCGGCGACAGTCACCGTGGCTTTACCTGCATCCGTGGTGGTGGCCCGGAAAGATGGATCGCTTGCGCTGGCTGGCGCCACGGTGACATTCAGCGTGGTGGTGGCAGCAACCGCAACGGTGGTGGTCGATTTATCCAGGCTGACGCCGGTTACGTCAATCACTGCAGCAGCGCTGTCTTCAGCAAGACCAGGTTTGCCGTTGTTGCTGATTTTGACAGAACGGGTAATGGTGTCTTTTGCCGTCACCGTTTTACCCAGGCTGCTTACCCAGCCACGGAACACATCGATGGTGCCATTCGGGTATTTGATTTTGTACGCCAGCACGGTACCGTCATCAAACCAGCGAACCAGATCCTGCTGCCCGCTCTCGGCAGGTTTCCAGGCCAGCGTAAAACTGGCCTCCCCCGCCGATTTCTGGCCCTGTGAAGTGGACGTCCAGTCAGCATCCGCATCATCCAGATAGGTGTCGTCGTTTGATTCGGCAGTCAGTTCACCGGGCTGCAGGTCTTTAATCTTTGCCAGGCGCGTCCAGTCAACATCCGATAATGGGTTAGCGAACGGGTTGCCCGACCCGGAATAAATCCAGAGTGTGGTGGTGGCACCCTTTACCGGCGCCAGTGGGTTTGGTGTAGTCATTACGTCCTCACATAATGTAGCTGATGGAATAACTGAGGTCGGCAGATCCCCACGTCATGGCCTCTTCATCGCGCTGATAGTCATACCTCTGAGCCGCCATCAATTCGAGAAGATTTGCCAGTTCGGGAACATCAGCCATTGCCGGATAGATGCGGTCCTCCATCCAGGAATCCAGAGCACTGTCTGTAGCCGTGGCTTTTAGAAACACCTCAACATGCAGCACGGCTGTCCACATATCTTCATCAACACTTTCATCCGAGGCTCGGGCGTCAGAAAGGTAAACCGCAACCGCCGGAAGATCCTGCTCATCCAGAAACCCAGGACGACCATCGAACCATGTCACTGCATCTGAGATATTGCGCTGGAGCGCGGTTAGTACGGCTTTGCGGATATCACTGTTTTTCATCGTTTAAGGATCAGCCTCAGTTGGTTAGACAGGTTTTGTCGCATAATTTGCGGCATACGTTCGTCCATAAGTTTTGGCACTTCAGCCCGGAACGTTTCGGTCAGAGGAACGGAAAGGGGAATACTGACCACTTCAATGGGATACCGACTCTTTGTGGTACGCCGCAAGACATGCCAGCGACCGTTTGCCAGTTGTTGAATAAAGGCCCCGGGAAAACGAAAACGCCCCACACGCAGCTCACTGTTCGCACCTGACTTATCACGTTTACGCCGTGACAGACGCATACTGGATGGTCCCAGTTTGATAGCGGGAAGATTCCCGCGGTTTATGCGAATCAGAGCGCGCGGCTTCTCCACCGTAGCCCGACGTATCCGTGCACGCTGCCTGACCAGTTTTCGGGGAACGCGGGTTGATTTCGCGACAGCGGACACACTGCGATTGACCGCCTGCGTGGCGATACGGTTCACCGTCTGGGCGGAAGCGCGCGGTACAGCTCTTTTACTGATGCTGTTCAGATTAGCAATGGCCTGCTCCAGCCCCTTAATCGACATACTCCCTCCTGCTTACTCGATAAAGATGCGCGGTTTGCCGTTAAAGCGTTCGTGACGGGTAAGATGGAATTCCTCCCCTTCAAAAATCACCACGTCATTACGACGCGGCCTGTATCCTGCAGTAAACACCACCAGCGATCGCCCTGTTCCGCTCAAAGGCCCCATTTCTTCCAGAAACTCAGCCGGAATAACAATCATGGGCTCCCCGTTGATGGTCGCTGGCTTGCCCATTTTGTTCACCGTGACCGCATCCATGCGGTTGACAAGTCTGTCAAAGGGATTAGGCATTGATTTTCACGGCTACAATTGCGGAACTGGCAGCAGCATCTTCCCAGGCAACCCCAGCCAGATCGGCACCTGTCGCGTCGTTCTGCACTTTTCCATCTTTTATATGAACCTGCTCACCGATGGTGATCGCATCGGTAGTCAGCTTAGGCAGCAGGAAAACACCTTCGGTAAAACCGTCTCCCGTCTGGCCTGCCGCAATATCAGTAATGGCAATCGCCACGACTTTCCCCACCATCACCGGCGAACCACTCAGGATCTCAACGCTGCCCGTGTTGGCAATCTCAATAGTTTTGCCATGCTGTACAAAATTCTTCGCCATAAATTCAGTCTCCATCCAGCCCCATACGGGGCCGAATTCAGATACAAAAAAAGCCCTTATGGGCTGTGATGTGCTGCTTGAGTGGAAGGGATTATTTCCCGGTTGATTTCGCCAGGCCGCGATAATCCAGAGGAGATACACCGGCATCGATGCGCACTTTGGTGGCAATACCGTCGGTCGTGAAGCCTTCCTGCTGATCGATATACGGAGTATCAACGCCGTTCAGGTAAGCCACTTCGATGGTGTCCGTGCCCTTAGCGGCGGCCAGATACCAGGCGCTGGTGTCTTTGGCGTCAAGACGCGGCTCCGCGATAACTTCAGCAAAGTTCTGAATTGGGTTCATGATACCGGCGTTGATATCCGCCCCTTTCACACTGGCAGACTTGATCGTCTGGTTTGCCAGGGTTTCGAGCGCGACAGGCACCAGCATGAATGCCGGGCGAATATTCAGGGGACGCTCACCCTCTTTCTGCAGACGCATCATCTTGCGCGCTTCATCAAGGCTGGCTACAGAAATCGCGCCTGCGGAGATATTGCCGTGATCAGCATGGAACAGCGGCTTGCCATCAGACAATTTCGCGTTTTCGGTCAGAACGGCATACACCAGATCGCCGATCGTCCCTTTTGCCGCGCGGCCCATCTTCATAGGTACATCGGTTAACTGATTCAGATCGTCGTTGATGATCGCCTGACGGGTAATAGAGAAGATTTCCCCGTAGGTGGCCAGCGCAATGCTTTCACCTTTATCTTTGGTGGTCACATACTTATATTCAGCCCCCTCGCGAACCTGGCGCAGGGAAGAAAAACCACCAAGACCGACACGATGTGCCGTTTTAAAGTCTGACAACTGGCCTTTCTTAGTCCACTGCTCGAAAGTTTCTGCCGCTTCCTCCCAGCCCTGCAGCAACGCTTTATTAGCAACATCGAGCAGGATATTACCGAAGTCAGACGTGCTGTGTGTCAGTGCCATACCGACCATCTGCATCGGGTTATAGCTGGAAACGCCGATGCCGCGCTCGGTCAGCGCCATACGGGCATATTCGCGCAGCGTCATGCCGTTATAGACGTTGTCCCGCTCCATGCTCTCGAAGCCCGCGCGCGCCATCAGCGCCTGGCGGACACCATCTCCAACAAAGTTACCGTTCCCGGCGTAAATATGCGCATCCGTGGTTTTATTCGACGGTGTAGCATTTTTGCCCAGCGCCGCCAGCAGTTCATCTTTAGCCTGAGCCACTGTGCACTCCGGATCCGCGATGCATTTATTCTGCAGCTCATGATGCTTGCCGCCGAACATCGCAAAGAGATCGTTGATACCATTTACGCGGCTCTTTTGCTCGGCGAGAACCTGAGCACGGATTGTCGCTTCATCTGATGCTGCCGGCTGAGGCGTAGTCACCTGCGGCTGAGGTTGTTGTGGCTCACGCGCAGTGATATTGCGCGGTGGGGTGATCATGTTGCGAATGCTGTTTGGCATCTTTTCAAAATCCTCGATACGTTTTGATTGAATACAGGCCATTGCCTGCAGAGAGGTAGTGACCTGATCGGCAAAGCCATGCGCTAAGCATTCTTTACCGTCCATCCAGGTTTCATCGTCCAGCATGGCGGCGATTTCTTCGGTCGTTTTTCCAGTTTTCTCCGCGTAGGCAGGGATCAGGACAGACTCGACCTTATCCAGCAGATCGGCATAATCCCGCATGTCGTTGGCATCACCACCCGCAAATCCCCATGGTTTGTGGATCATCATCATCGTGTTTTCCGGCATAATTACCGGGTTGCCAACCATCGCAATCACCGAAGCCATTGAAGCTGCCAGACCATCAATGTGAACGGTGATTGCCGCGCCGTGATGCTTCAGGGCATTAAAAATGGCGATGCCATCAAAGACATCGCCACCGGGCGAATTGATGTGAAGGTTGATATGGGTAATATCGCCCAGCGCCTTCAGGTCATTCACAAACTGGCGCGCCGTCACCCCCCAGTAGCCGATCTCGTCGTAGATATAAATATCCGCTTCGTTGTCGGCGCTGGCCTGCATACGGAACCAGGAATTACTTTTTGCGCTGGCTTTCGGACGGTGGTGCGCCCGGTTCTTTGGCTTCGGCACTTGTGCCTCCTTTGTCATTGGCAGGGTCAGTGTCAAACACCAGCCCCATCTCTTTGTTTTCGTCGATCTCTGCCTTCCGGCGCGCCTTCACATCGTTCGGGTTACGTCCGCTGGCGCGGACCCAGTCGGATTCCGTTGCCGCTCCGCCCCGGATCTGTAACTTCCAGGCATTGGCCTCTTTAACCGGATCGATCCACGGCATAACAGGGCCGGAATACACCGCCGAGTACAGCGACTCCATATCCAGACCGCGGGGTAATTTAATCTCGCCAGCGGCCACCGCCATTTTCAGCCAGGCGCGGTACATTGGCCGGGTCACCGCGCCAATAAACCAGTCCTGTAAAATGAGATAGCCATCTGTTGATTCCACCAGTTCCTGCCGCTGCGCGCTGTAGGTGCCGTTGTAGTTTCTGGCTGTGCTTGAAAAGCTGAGTCGGCTGCCTGCTGCGACAGCGCGAAGTTGCCCATTACGGAAGGTTTCAAGGTTAGGATTGGGCCGGTCAGATTTCACCATGCCGATATCTTCACCAGGCTTCAGATCGTCATAAATGATGCCTGGCTGAATCATCACTTCCCGATCATCATCATCGGAAGAACTGTTACTCTCTTCGAAGCTTTGCCCGTCCCCCTTTTTGATGTACATACCCAGCGCAGCAGCAATACGTGCGGCGGTGAGCTCAGCATCTTCATACTCTTTAAGTGCGCTCAGACGCATCAGTACACCGGATAGCATCGATACGCCCCGGGTCTGGTGCAGACGGCGGACAAATTTAAGATGCAGCATGTTTTCCGCATCCACTTCTTTGGTATCAAGCTGACGGCCTGAAACGGGCAGGCTTTTATAAACCTGATATTTCCTTGGTCTGCCCCAGTTGTCGACGAATACCCCCTGATTAAGCTGGCTGGCAGCATCGCTGTTCATGGGAATAAAATCTGGTTCAAGCGCTTCAAGCCAGAAGGGGATACCGGCTGCTGGCGTAAGACCATTCCCGGTTCCACTGACAAGCTGGGCAAACACTTCGCCATCCCGCAGCCAGGTGCGCAACATCAGGCGCTCAAGCATCGGGCGGGTAAACTGGTTCGTGACATCAGGCCTGACAGACCATTCTGCCCATTTATTACGGATCTGATCTGCCAGCTTTTTGGCGATTTTACCGTTCATCAGTTTGGGATGGGGTTCAACAATAATTCCGGCTTTCCCCACCACCCTCTCTTCCAGCTTATCGAACACCCCAATCACCAGATCGTGATTGTTATCGAGCCACCGGGCCTGCTCCCGCAGTGATACCGCCCCCATTTTGCTGAGCTGATCAGCTGAACGATTTTCACGGCGCCCTTTGTGCGTTCTGGTCGGGGTAACGGCTTCATATGCCCTGATTTTCGCGCGCGCCTGCAGACGGGCTGCTTTCCAGCCAGGCGAAAAGACCCCAATCGCATCATCTAAAAGGCTCATTCAAACCTCGCCAGTCGGTAACCGGGTCGCCCGCGGCGATGAGAAATAAGAGAAGAGAGCCGACGCTCCCACTCCTGACGCCCTTTTCGGATTTCCGACAGGTTCTCCATCGTCATTTCCTGCCCATTGAAACGGATAGTTTTGCCATCCAGCACCGCCATTTCGGCTTCGGTATATCGCTGGATCATGGTTTCAATATCAACACGGTTCACAACCATCCTCCTGATGTACTCCAGGGGTTAGAATCATCGGTTACGGGATTTTTCCGCTTCCGTTTTTTGGTGGGTACTGGTTCTGGTGTCTGGGATGCCGCTTCGCCAGCTTCCGGCGGCGCGTTCTCCAGCCAGGTTTCCCGCCTCGCCCACTCAGGAGCAGCGGGCCATTTGATTTTCTCGTAGCCGTGGAGGATGGCGAGCGCATCTGCGTAGACCAGCAGGTCAAATGCTTCGTTTGCACCACGTCCCGGCTTACTCCATTTGCCATCGGTCGATCGCTCCTCATAGGTCAGTTCATCGTAAAACCAGCTGCCGAGCCAGTCAGGGAAATGCACGTAATTCGGGCCAGGCGAATCACGCCACAAAGCGTTATTCACCTGGTCTTTAAGTGCGTCGGTCTGGAGAAGATAAAGCGGCACATCACCGGCGGCTTTTGCACGTCGTGTGGATCTATCAGTGTTGTCAGGGAAAGTACGGGTGATGAGTTTCGAACGGTGTACACTGTCCCCCTTAAAGAGATAAATCTTTTTGCCCAGCCCTTCACGACGACATTTGCGCCAGAATTTGTAAGCGTTGTCGGTGACGCCATCTTCCCCGCCGGAATCGACAGCCATCGCCATAAGGCGCATACGTTTCGACGGGTCACTTGCTAATGCCCATGACTTTTCGAACACGTCTGACAGCAACAAATCCCAGTCTTCCGGATAACTTGCCGGGTCTATGGGATAACACTCGCCGTGCTCATTGGCCCTTAATGACTGCCGGATGTTGTAGCGGTCCACAACCCAACGTTCACCCTGTGCACCGTAGCCAGTGACCTGCACCACGAAACGCCGGGATTTGCCGCCCTGAACATCGACCGTTGCAGTCATAAACAGCACACCATCTGGAACCGTTCGCTTTGGTACATCTTCGGCACGTTGCTCCAGCAGTTCGCTTTTACGCTGCTCCAGATTGGCGCGGGGCAAATAGGGTCGCCCAAAGTCGGTGTTTACAACTGTTTTGAGCGTTTCTTCGCTCTGGGTGGCCTCATATTCCTGCTCAGCAGTCAGGAATTTGTACATCATCTGCGCCCAGGTCTGATAAGCAGCTGCCGGGCCTTCCATCCAGAACGAGGCGATACGAGATCTGCGGGGTTCACCATATCGCTTGCCGTCCCGGTCCATTTTTTCCCCATCACGCAACCATACATGGCGAATATTCAGGTCACGCTTCATCTCGGGCGTAATTTTGCCTTTGCATGCTGGGCACTGGAGGTAGGCAGATTCACTTGCTACAACGGGGTCAGGCGTCTCACGGAATCCTGTCATATTGGCGATTTCCGGCTGAAAATATTCCCCGCAATGCGGGCATGGCCAGTAAAGCCGTCGCCGATCACCTTTATTAAATAGCGATAATATTCCTGTTGTCGGGGGAGCTTCATGCGCGCTGGTTGGTCGCCATTTGGTGTCACGGATCTCGCGACCGGGAGAACTTTCTACAAGCGTCATCCCGCTGGACATAAATGTGGTGGTTCGTTTCGAACCAAGAGAAAACGCATCACCCTCGCCGTCGATATCCTCAGGGAAACGATCGTAGTCAGTCAGCGCTACACTTTTATAGTCTGACGAGGACATGATATTCACCGACGGCCAGCCAATCTTTAGATAATTCCCTGCACGAAATGTACGGTCGTGGACGTTATTATCGTTCCGGCGCGGGCTGAGTCGTGATTTCACATCAGGACTACAGCGGAATGTGCGATCGAGGCGTTTCTTTGAGTGCTCACGCGCTTTTTCTTCGGATACCTGTATGACCAGCATATCTGCGGGATCACAAACGATGTTATAGACAATCCAGCCATCAATCAGACCAATCGTTTTCCCTGTTCGGGCAGGCCCTACAAACACCACAGCATCGTATTCTCTTGAAGCCAGGCTATTCATCGGCTCGATGATGTAAGGGGCCAGATTTGGATCCCACTTAACAGAGTTACCCGCACCGATAGGGACACGCATGAAATCGCGGACCGCATCAGCTACCTTCATGCGACGCGGGGCACGTAAAATACCGGAGATATCCCGGCGGATACCTCTGGCTGATGCCCGTTTTGCCATCAGTCCTCCTCTGGCTCTTCCTCCTCTTGTTCGGCGTCCATTACTTTTTGTGCAACCTGATCACGCAAATCATCAATCACGTCTTGCACACGCGAGACAGCGGCTGGTGTCAGTGCGCAGTCGCGCTCAAGAATGTCCGGTAGAGTTTCAAGCACCGTTACAACAGCTTTCGCCATCAGTGAAAATTCTCTGGCAACGTCTTCAGCGGGAATGAGCTGCTTCGTATCTACCTCAAATTTCAGCCGCTCGTTCTCGGCCTTCCAGTGCGCGAGCCTGTCCGATGGTTCCATTTCCTCTACGTTGGACGTTGAGACGGTCGGAATCATCAGTTCACTCAAAATATCGGTGACGAGATACAGCTTGAGTTTGCTGTTACTACCGGCGGCAGGTTCAACATTTTTTAGCCTGGCGGCAACAGTCTGCCGATGCACGCCAGTGATGCCAGCCAGCTGGTTAATGTTGAGTTTTAACGAAGCAATTTCCTGGCCCATGATGGTGAACACTTTTTGAACGATTCGACATCATTGAAAAATCGTGGTTTGAAAAATCAATGGATTGCACGAATGATGATGATGACCATAGATCGCAAAAACTAGCCGATTCCCGCGAGCACGCCGCCCCGTGGCAGGCCACCCCGCCGGGAGGACCCATTTAATAATAATGATTATCACTTGCAATGATAGGTGGCGGGCATTAAAAAGCCCCGCTCTTGCGAGGCTTATTCGATGTGATAGCTGAGTATCATTCGTCTTTTTTGATTACCACTTCTTGTGGTCTCATCTGTTGGATAGCACGACAGATGCAATATGGGATTACCGCCCATGCAACGCCCATTGCTGCACCAGCAGCCTGCTGAGGCGCACTAACAGCACCGAACACCCCGATAATTCCCTGCACAAACCCAATAACTCCGCAAATAATGCATACAACCCAGAGAAATTTCATTACCAAAACTCCTTTTATCAAAGAGTAACCATGATAAACCCATGAATTATTTAGTAAAGCATGATCGCAGACACTCAGCGAATACCTGTGGGGCTGATTAACACAGCTTTATTCAAACGAAGCGAAACCATTTCCATATCTCCTGTAATGAATCTTTTAAAGAGTCGCAATCTTTACGACTCACTAATGGGAAGACCTATTAGGCCCTACAATAGATGACTGAAATCCTCAGCCATCTCCACAATTTTGGTTTGAAGGAGATACAATATGACAGACACAACTCTAATTGACTTTCTTAACGCACTTTCCCCTTATGCGACTCCCATAATCGAGTTCCTTATGCACTGGGCGAAACTCGAATTGCAAAAGCGATATACCAGTAAAAAATTAAAGTAATCGTTACCTCAAGCACCTTAAGTTTTTCCCTCTTTCCGTCAATCCTACCATCAAGCACAGCCACTGCACGTGGGCGTTCATCGTGTAACCCTGTTGTTATTCGAATGTCTCACCGAGTCGTAAACACGCTCACATGTCATTCCAGCTCGGTAGCTTTCGTCAGATCGCTCAGCATAATATCGAGCTTCTTCTGCAAGGCGTCCGAGCATGTCGGCGAGCACTGCGGCGTCGGCTCCGGCTGTTTTGCTTCTGACGGCAGCGGCAAGATCTGAGGTGTGCTTTGCGGCGTCCAGGCGGGCGACAAGCTTTGTTGCTTCGGTGCGCAACTGGCTAACAGTGGCAGACAGGCCAGCAGCAGTGGCAGCAGATTTAGCGGCTTGTGCTTGTGCATCTTTTACAGCCTCATCACGGTCAATAATTCGCCCTTGTTCAATCATGCGGGCGGCGGTCTGCGCGTTCGCTGTTTGCGATGATTCCGCACTATCACGTTCCGCCCACTTTTTTTCCCAACCGCGGTTACTCCACTCGTTTCCGGCGATAAATGCGACGGCCACCAGCACCGAAATGGCAATGAACTGATAGCGCAGGCTCACTGTTCTATCCCCCAGCACGCCAGCGCGCTTTCCTGGTCTCGTCGTTCTACCTGGCCATAGCAGCCATTTTTCTGACCTTTGGTCAGACGACAATCGCGGCCGCCGTCTTTAATCCACCAGCGGATCGCTTCACAGGCTCCTTTACGGTCGCCAGCATTGATGCGCTTATAGAACGTAGACGGGAAGCATTTTCCGGGGCCGATGTTATAGGGGCAGAAAGAAGCGATACCTGCTTTCTGCGGCTCGGTCAGCGGAACTTTTATATTTCGTTCAACCCATGCCAGCGCCTTGTCGCGTTCAATGGCGTTCACCTGGGCACATTTCTCAGCTGACAGCTTCATACTCTGGATAACGGGTTTACCATCAACCACCGTGGCGCCACGGCAAATCGTCCAGAGCCCGCCGCCGTCACGATACGCCTGCTCGCTATTACCCTCTTTCTCATCCAGAAACTGATCGAGAATCACGGGCGCGGAAGCCCCGGCAAGAATCAAACCAACGACCGCTGCGCTCAGTTTATTCTTCAGCTTTGGTGACATTGCCATTAAGCCGGTCCTCCCTTTCCTTTTGCCTGTAGTACCAGTTCACTGCACAGGTGATAACGGTGCATGCGATACCGACAATAATTGCCCAGTCGCTCAGGCTTAACCCTGCAATTCTGTCGGCCAACATCCAGGACACCTCTTTTGCTGTTTTAGCTGTTTCGGCGTATGCCTTCGCTGATACACCGCAGCCGGTCAGCGTGGTGCCTGTTCCATATGAAAGTCTGCTGTAAATGGTGCTCATTCTGGTCATAGCCTCACCTCCGATTCTTCGGATGGCGTTTTGTGAAAGGGGAATAAAAAAGCCCGTTCGAATGAACGGGCCAGAAAATAAGCATATTGCATTACTGAAGCGTCAACGTGATGCCGGGTGCCTCCCGGTGGGCCTTTGGCTGACAAACCATGACCCGTGTGCACTAAGCATGTCATTCCATGACTTTGTTTACTGTCAGTTTCACCCCTCCGCTTAGGGGGATTCATCACACTTACGTCAAACGAGAGCTTTTACTAGATGCTCTATAACTTTAGAATCAATAAGAAAAACCTGCAATCAAACAGCACTATTATTCTAAAAGGATCAGACTTCACGGGCTTGATTTATCAACAAAGCACGTAGTGAGTGATATCCGTGAGCCTGAAATGAAAAAGGCCGCCACGCGGCAGCCTCGAAGTAAGTACGGTTGTTTACAATGGTGGAGAGAGAGGACCTTCTAACACATCTGCTTCACCGTTATGGCAAATGTCATCGCCTCTGGTCAGATGCCAAACACCTGTGATTATTTTCCCCGTTTCCAAGTCATCAACAGTGTCATTCGTGTAGTACGCTACCTGTACAACTCCGACATGCTGAATCCAGTAATACCCTTCTTTCATAAGCTCCTCCGCGATACTCAGCAGATAGTATAGAGCGGCACAAATGATGCTGTGGTGCAGGAAGCCACAACTTAACCTTTGCTAATAAAGTAATTTCGAAAGATGACGATAATGGATAATAAATGTAAGGTCGGAGGAACCACCATGAGCATGACAGTTAGCACTTTGGGTCAGGACATACTACAAAGCACAGTAAAACAAGCACCTTCAAGTACTGGCAACTCTGTTTCACAACAAATTCAAAACCTGAAAAAACAAATTGGTGAGTTGACAAAAGAACTCAGCGCCATGGGTTCAAAAATAAATGAAGTAACCTCCGAAGATGAGGCAAAACTGCTTAAACAGCAGATGGAGATGATTCAAAGGCAAATCGAGTCTATATACGCAAAAATTGCTCAATTACAAAAACAAGAAGCAGAAAAAAACCAAATGGTATCGGGAGCATTACCTACGGTAAGTGACAAATCAGGTTCGAACGTTGCAGGGAATAATACTAAAAATATTGATGTCTACGTTTAGCAGCTACCCCCAACCATTTTTCCTTTGAGTTAAAAACGAAAAAGCACTGGAGCGTTGTGAGAACTTGTTTTCAAGTTAACGATTCAGCACGGCGATATGACAGGGGTACTGGTGTAATACACCTCGCGAATACCCCTGTCGTATCGCCGGAAAGCAAAAACCCCGCGCTGGCGGGGTTCTCGTTATATTCAAATTGTTCGCTTTTCGTCGCTGCCATCGTGGCGCAGCTCTGCCAAGCATAAATGGATTATCTAACTTTCTGGGTAGTTTTCAATACCAGACACAAAAAACAGCACAAAAAAGCAAAAATATTATTCCTTGCTTTCCAAAAGTGCTTTCGCTGACAAGAACACCTTTGCTCTGAAAATCTGTAAACACCACTTCACTCGCTCTCTGGCCTTTTCTTGTGTCAGCCATGGCGCAATCGCCTGTAGTTCCCGGGTTATGTCTGAGACTTTTTTTCGGGTGGTGTAATACTGAAGACCAACAACATAAACCGGATCGTTTATATCCAGCGCCTGCAGTACGCATTGCTCAACAAAATCGACATCGTCACTATGCAGGGCCTCGTCAATTACACTGGCGGGTGACTGGGGCCAGAGAATGCTGTGTGCCCTGTTCATTGCCTGCTGTCCACGGAATCCCTCTTCTCTCGCCTGATTTAACGCAACGGTGAATCGCTCGAGTGCCTTATCTGACCAGTTCCGTCCCTTAAGCACATTCCAACACGCATGTCCTCGCGGCAAACGAGGAGCAGTTTTTCCTCCCACACCTTCCCCCCAGGTAGTGAGCAGGGATTTAATCCATCCGGACTGGATCCCCGTCAGGAGGATACATTTACCGAGCCAACTTTTACGCGGCGCAGATGCTGCTTTACCAAGTGCTTCAAAATGATTGCGGCATTGACGTGGTGTCATCCTGTTTTTCTCCTTACACCAGAACACCGAGCCCGTAAGCCCGGTCCAGCACTCTGATAATCATTACCGGCTGAGGTACATGCTTTCGCTCAAACTTCACCGGGTCGTTATGTAGTTCTGTATGGCACTGACGACACAAAGGGATCGCGAAAATATCATGCGCCTTCGTTGCCATACCTCCCTGCCCCCAGCCAATTAAATGGTGTGGGTCATCGGATGGTTTGCCGCAGCATTCGCAGGGCTGTGTTTTAATCCATTCCAGATATCGGGGGGCCGTCCAACGGATACGCTTTGGACGTTTCATATAGGTTTGCGGGGACTCAGGGTCGACCAGAACACCAACTACAGGCTTAACCTCAGGCACCTGCGCTGGTGGCATGTTCACGGTTACTGTGCTGGCTTTGGCTGTAATGATGCTGGTGGCGGTTACACCCGGCTCGACGTCGCATTCATGCATGACTGACTGATGATCTTCCGAAGGAATACGAAGCGCCCGACTGGCTACTGATTCGGGAATTGCGTCGGTAACCCCCATACGCACCGCCCACCAGCATAGCTCCGCCAGCGACAGTTCTCTGGAAGGATCCTGATTCAGTGCCACCATGATGCTGTTGATAATCCAGCTAATAACATTACATCTCGCCAGCTCTGCAAGTTGTTCGCTGTAATGGTCACGCAAATGGTTATCACAATGTCCACACAGAAGAACCGATCCGGGTTCATGACGCAGAGTGGTTAACTCGTGATAATGGTAATCGCTGTGTGGCCACTGGCAGCAGCTACCGCCATAACGCAGAAGCCAGTAATCAAGGCCACTCAAACCACCAGCAACCTTAATAACTTTTTCATCCAGGAAGAACGGTCGCAGCGACTCGTCACACGCAAGCGGCTGGCGAACGTCAGGAACACGGCCAGCAGGCAACCGTTCCATACCTGCCGGCTGGCTTTCCACCAGCACACGTTCACAACTGAATAATGACATCAGCTCACTGCCCGGCTTGAGCAGCACAATTCCAAGCTCACGCGCAACCACCGGCTTCAGCAGCGCCCTCATTCTGCAATCTCCCCGATAATTATTTGTCCCTTCTCTCCCCATAATTTTGTGACGCGTGAATCCCAGATGTGAGCGTCATCTTCGTAAATGGCATCCATCAGAGCTTTCATCATGTTGTCAAAATCAGGTTTTGTCTGGTGTGGTTTACCGTTGAACTCAGTCCGTTTCTTATTGCTCCAACTCGCTGGCATAGGAAGAATGAAGGTGACATGCGAACCGCTTTCCGGCAGCTCAACACCCTGCAGATGAACTTCATCACAGAAAGCCCGGTAACGCAGAACCTCGGGGCGCTTTTTCCATTTGTCAGCGCGCGTCATTCTGGGCTTGCCCATTGGGGTGATATCGTAGACTTTCACATTCACCTCCAGATCCGTTGTTGCCAGGTTCTGTCCTGGCGAGGAGGCTTAGATGCTTCTGGCAAGAACGCGCTGATCGTCCAGTGAATGAAGTCATTATCCAGACTACGCTCGGTCTTAATATGCTTTGCGCGATAGCGGGCTTCCAGTTCGTCAGCCTGGTCAGTGGTGAGTTGAGTATGTAGAAACCAGCTTTTCTTCATAACGCACCTCTGGATGCGGCAAAAAGAAAATCGCTGGCGTTGGTTAACGTCAGAATGAGGGATTGCTTGAATTGATCTTGCGCCATGGGGCTTTTCTCCTGTGGCGCAGCAGGTATAGGTTGTTCAGGCCTAAGACGGGAGTGTAACAGATTTTTGGGTAACGCGATAACCAGCCCTTTCCAGCATCTGAGTAAACAACGTAGGTGTACCAATAATTTCATTATCCTGAAGAGGCATGAAAGACACCATGTTACCGCGACGGTACATCAGGGCGCGCTCACACTCAGGAAATGATTGCAGCCTGGCAACGATAACTCCATCGTGACATCTTATGACTGCGTAGCCTTTTTTGGGCAATTCTGATTTTTCTTTCACTTAAACTCCCCCATGCAAACGGGATCAAAGTAACACCCAAAATAATTAATAAAACCAGTCGTCAGCACTTTCCCAGGTTTCCTGGAGAATAGTCTCTATTTTCTTTTTATCTTCCTTGTCACCCCCAAACACACTTAAACCATCGGAGCCTGCACGTCGTATGCTCAGGCTGCAGTTCTCATAGTGGTTGCCCAACCTTTTAAGCAATTCTTTCTCCAGTGCCGGAACAGCTCCCTTTGGAAGATCTTTAGTACTATCAATGGTTAGTTCAACTATCATATTAGCCCTCACTGCATATACTGTATGTTTATACAGTACACCGATACTTTGAAATGATCAATGACTTAAGAGCACAAATTGTTAACCTTAGCCTATAGATTTGATGAAAAAAAACCCGCCGAAGCGGGTTCATTTCTATAAGGACTTGTTGTTTTAACACCATTGCAAGTACGGAGCTATCAACGTCCTTAAATTTGGATAACATTTTTGATTAGGAGTGATTTCACAACGTTCATATGCTCGCCCCCTGCAATCTTCACTGGTTCTGTCTAGCATACCCAATTAAAATAACAACTGTGTTAGGTAGCCCATAATAATTGCCATCCCCAAAATAACGGTCAGGAATGCAGCAATCAAGGGTGTTTTGAACATGGATTTAAGCAGTATTACTTCCGTCAGGCTAGCTCCTGCGCTACCAATAATCAGAGCCATTACTGCTCCCGTCCCCATGCCTTTATCCATCAAGACTGATGCCAACGGAATTACTGCCTCAGCCCGTATATAAAGAGGTATTCCAATAACTGCACTTAATGGAATGGCAAATGGATTATTTTTCCCAGCATGAGTAGCAATCCACTCAGCAGGGATAAAACCGTAGATAAACGATCCAATAACAATACCTAACATTAGATAAGGTAATACATCTTTAAATTGAATCCATGCGTCCTGAAATGCCAGACGTATCACACTAGGATCTCTTACTACACTTTTCGAGAAGTTTTGTTTATTTGTTTGATCTTTTTCGCAGGTCAATTCACTACTTATGCTCCGAAATGCTGAGAAACTCTTAAATATTTTTTGCGATTTAGAACAGCTATTAGCCTCTACGTCCTGTTGATTTGATACAGAACAGCATGCTGGAGCACTCTGTAGTTTGGTTTCAAGAGTTTTTCCCCTACTAACACCACAACAATTAGCCAAGGATTTGGATGTTTCGACAATATGCCTGTCAAAACCAAGCACATCTAACAAAATACTTGCCAGTACGGAAACTGTAGCTGCTATAACAGCGTATAGCAGGGTCACTTTCCAACCAAAAGTAACCCACATCAGACCAATGATTATCGGGTTAAGCAGAGGCGAAACAAACAAGAATGTAAGTGTTGGACCAAAGCCTGCTTTTGCTGATAAGAGCCCGCGTAACATGGGAATTGTAGAGCAACTGCAAAACGGTGTTACAGCTCCTAACAACGATGCAAGAATGTACCCTTTCCCCTTTTTCGCACCTAACATTTTTTGAATCTTATGGTCGGGTATCTTTTGTCTGATAAGGCTAACACCTGCACTAATCAGAAAAAAAAGGACTGATAACTCGACAGCCAGAAACAGGAACATCTCTGCTGCGCTAGTAAACATAGAAATCAAGCTATTCATAAAACCTCCAATAAACCACATTTCTAGAATATTCGAATTATATGTGTAAGAGCAACATATTTCTGGTATTATCGAAATATTACTGAATGAGGAAGGCACCATGCAGCTAGAAGAAGTCGCCAAAGCTATGAAAGAGCTAGGCCATCCGACACGTTTGTTTATATTCAAACACCTTGTTAAAGCCGGTGAGCAAGGTTTACCTGTAGGCGATCTACAAAAACAACTTGCGATTCCTGCTTCAACACTGAGCCATCATATCTCCGCTCTAGTTTCTGTAGGATTGGTTAAACAAAATCGCGAAAGCCGCTCCTTAATCTGCGTTTCTCAATATGACAAGTTAGAGTCGATTATTGATTTTCTACGCGAAGAATGTTGCATCAACAGCCTAAAGAATTAAATTGAAGCATTACATTGTTTTCATTTGATAAAGGAGCCACCCAATTATAGGCGGCTCTTTTGTAGGTTATTTCAGTCTTTTACCTGAATCATCAACGACTTTTTCACCGTCTTCCTTGGCGAAAGCTGCTTTCTGAGCATCTGGAAGGATATCCAGAACCACCTCGGAAGGACGACATAGTTTAGTACCTAGTGGAGTCACCACAATCGGACGGTTAATCAGGATCGGATGTTGCAACATAAAATCTATTAATTGATCGTCAGTAAATTTATCTTCTGCAAGGCCCAGTTCCTCATACGGCTCGACGTTCTTACGCAGCAGCGCCCGTACTGTAATCCCCATATCCGCAATAAGTTTGACCAGTACATCGCGAGACGGTGGATTTTCAAGGTAATGAATAACGGTCGGTTCATTACCGCTGTTGCGGATCATCTCCAGCGTATTACGCGACGTGCCGCAGGCCGGGTTGTGATAAATGGTGATGTTGCTCATATCAGTATCTCATTACAAAGTGAAAGAGAGACGTAGCGCCAGCGCAGCCAGCGTTACAAACAGCACAGGCAGAGTCATGACGATCCCGGTGCGGAAATAGTATCCCCAGGTGATGGTCATATTCTTCTGTGAAAGTACATGCAGCCAGAGCAGCGTTGCCAGGCTACCAATAGGTGTAATTTTCGGGCCCAGATCGCAGCCAATCACGTTGGCGTAGATCATCGCTTCTTTGATAACGCCTGTTGCGGTGCTTCCATCGATAGAAAGAGCGCCAACCAGCACGGTAGGCATGTTGTTCATGATGGAAGACAGGAAAGCCGTCAGGAAGCCAGTACCCAGCGTCGCGGCCCAGAGTCCTTTATCAGCCAGCACGTTCAGAATACCTGAAAGATATTCGGTTAGCCCTGCGTTGCGCAGACCGTAAACCACCAGGTACATCCCCAATGAGAAGATGACGATCTGCCAGGGTGCACCATGTAGCACTTTACCAGTGTTAATGGCATGGCCTCGTTTCGCCACTGCAAACAGAATTATCGCCCCAACCGCTGCAATCGCACTAACGGGAATACCGAGCGGCTCGAGGACGAAGAAACCAACAAGCAGGAGAATCAGAACTATCCAACCAGTGCGGAATGTAGCCGGATCTTTTATTGCTTCTGCTGGTTTCTTTAGGAGGGCCAGATCGTAAGTTGGCGGGATGTCCTTGCGGAAAAACAGATGCAGCATAATTAGTGTGGCAGTAATGGCGGCGATATCGACCGGTACCATCACCGATGCATATTCGGTGAAGCCCAGTCCAAAGAAGTCCGCCGAGACTATATTCACCAGGTTCGACACGATAAGCGGCAGGCTGGCCGTATCGGCAATAAAACCGGCAGCCATGACGAATGCCAGCGTGGTGCCTTTGCTGAACCCTAATGCCAGCAGCATGGCAATGACTATCGGCGTCAGAATAAGTGCCGCACCATCGTTGGCAAACAGTGCCGCCACCGCCGCACCGAGCAGGACGATATACGTAAAGAGCAAACGTCCACGACCATTACCCCAGCGGGAAACGTGCAGCGCTGCCCATTCGAAAAAACCGGACTCATCAAGCAGCAGGCTGATAATAATTACGGCAATAAAGGTCGCCGTCGCGTTCCAGACGATATTCCACACCACCGGAATATCGCCCACATGCACAACGCCTGATATCAGAGCCAGTCCCGCGCCCAGCATTGCACTCCAGCCGATCCCTAATCCCTTCGGTTGCCAGATAACCAAAACAATGGTCAGGACAAAAATAGCGCCTGCCAGTAACATAAAACCTCCTGACAGGGCGACTTTGCCGCCCTGTATATGCCAAAAAATTAACTCATCAACTCTCTGAGCTTTTCAATACCGGCGGGCTCTGACGCCAGCACCGGAACAAGCGCTATACGCTCAGCGTGCTGATTCTTAACAGCCTCAATCTGAGGCCGTTCCTGCCGGGCGCGCTGGCAAAGCAACGGAGAACGCGTATCCGCAATGGAAAGGCTGTTATTGATAATCCAGCCCCACGGATGAATCCCCGCTCTTTCAAGGTCAGCCTGCAGGTTTGCCGCTTCCAGAACCGGTGTGGTTTCAGGAAGCGTAACAAGCAGAACTTTGGTTCTATCCGGATCCTGAAGCTGCATCATTGGGGTAGTAAAATGACCTTTACTCCCCATTTTTTTGGCAATCTCGCGGTGGTAAGCCCCGGTCGCATCCAGCAGCAACAGCGTGTGTCCGGTAGGGGCGGTATCCATGACAACAAACCGTTTACCCGCTTCACGAATCACCCTGGAAAAGGCCTGAAACACGGCAATTTCTTCAGTACAGGGAGAGCGCAAATCCTCTTCCAGTAGCCGTTTCCCTGCTTCGTCCAGATCTCTTCCCTTCGTCTCAAGAACATGCTGGCGATAGCGTTCGGTTTCATCGTGAGGGTTGATGCGGCTGACCTGAAGGTTTTTGAGGCTGCCGTTCAGCGTTGTACTCAGGTGCGCAGCAGGATCAGAGGTCGTGAGATGCACGTCAAATCCCATGTCTGCCAGCCTGACGGCGATAGCCGCTGCCATCGTGGTTTTACCTACGCCACCTTTGCCCATCAACATAATCAGGCCGTGCTCACTGCGAGCGATATCATCGACCAGGCCAGAGAGCGATAAGTTTTCAGGCGTGTACTGGATGTTCGTTACCGGGAGCGGTAATGCCTCAGAACCGGTATCCAGCAGTCCCTTCAAGGCTGAAACACCAACCATATTGACTGGCTGTAGTAATAGGGTATCTGTCGGTAGCTCAGATAAACCGGCAGGAAGATTTGCCAGTGCCTCCTGCTCACGTTGCCATATCGCAGCCGCCAGCGCGTCATGTTCAGCTTCGGCTTTAGGCAGCACACCATTAATAACCAGGTACTGGTTTTTCAGGCCAATTGCGGCCAGTTCTTCATGGGTGCGGGCTACTTCCTGCAGCGTAGATTTTTGCAGTCGTGCAACCAGAACCAGGCGGGTACGTTCAGGATCGGACAACGCCTCTACCGCATGAGCATACTGCTCACGCTGCTTTTCCAGCCCGGCCATTGGGCCAAGACAGGAAGCACCATCCGGATTACTTTCAATGAAACTACTCCAGGCACCGGGTAGCTGGAGAAGGCGAATCGTGTGGCCCGTCGGCGCTGTATCAAAAATGATGTGATCGAAGCGGGTCAGCAGGGAAGCGTCTGTCAATAAGCCGGTGAACTCATCGAACGCCGCAATCTCAGTCGTACAGGCTCCTGAAAGCTGCTCGCTGATACTGTTAACAACGTCTTCAGGCAGAAGACCTTTGATAGGATCAACGATTCTGGAGCGGTATTGTTGGGCGGCTTCCTGAGGGTCAATCTCCAGAGCGGAAAGTCCAGGAACTGCTGTCACAGAGCGAATGGTGTTACCGATAGCCTGGTCGAATACCTGGCCGACATTGGAGGCCGGATCTGTACTGACCAGCAAAACCCGCTTACCTTGTTCGGCAAGGCGGATAGCCGTCGCGCAGGAAATGGACGTTTTTCCTACGCCTCCCTTGCCAGTAAAAAACAGGTAAGGCGGGATGTTCTCTAAGAATTTCATATGTCCTCCTGACATATTCAGCAACAGGAAGTATTACCACCACAGCAGCTGGTGGGAGCTAACCCTACCTTCTCCAGCGGAATACCGAACCAGCGAGCCAGCTCAGCGCGTTTTGGGTATCGCCCAGCCATCACCGTTTCACCGTCCAACAGCAGTAGCGGAAGCCCTTCTGCTCCAGATGCTTCGAGGAATGCTTTCGCTTTCTCATTCTGAACAAAGCTCATGGGCTGCTGCGCCAGGTTGTAACGTTCAACCTGTACGCCACGTCCTTTCAGCCACTGCACATCAGCAGAGAAATCAACCAGAACCTGATCGACATCTGAGCCACATACGCCGGTACTGCAGCACATTGCCGGGTCAAACACCGTTAACGTCTTCATTCTGAATACCTCACATTCGGAAAATCATATATGTTCAGGCAAATTTTTTAGATGCAAACAGCCTTACCGCTACCAGAGCAGTTTGCAGATGCCAGCTTACGGGCGATGGCCTGTACGTCGTCCTGTTGGCTTAACCAGGCCTGCTCAATTACCTGAGCAGCCCATGAAGGAATATGCGGAGATAAGCGGTAGTGAACCCACTTGCCCTGCTTGCGATCCAGCAATAGTCCACTTTCCCGGAGCATTGCCAGATGACGGGAGATCTTGGGCTGCGACTGATCCAGCGCCGTACAGAGATCGCACACGCATAGCTCTCCCATTTCTCTAAGCAGCAACACGATGCCCAGCCGAGTTTCATCGGAAAGGTTTTTGAAGAGTTGTAGAGAAGTTAGTTCAGCCATTTTAGTCTCCTGAATTCTCTCCGTAGTTTCCTGCAATAGTTGAGTGTCGTCAACCATCACATTCGAAAATTCGAATATGATGGCTATGTGGTTTTAATATCAGATTTACTGATTGTTCATTATTCAATTTGTTAATCCTGCCGCTTTTCGACGCCTGTATTCATCTATCAGTAATTGTGCTGGCGTTGGTCCTGCCGGATGGCGCGGCGCTTCCAGTTGACGTCGAATTGGTGGGACACTTAGTCCATTACCAACATGCTTCGACCACTTCGTGAGTAACTTTTCTGCCAGTCGTTTCAGCTCCCCCTCTGTCATTTGTCGTTCTACGCCCGTTCTGCGCATTTCGATGCAGATGTGATACAGCACGGGCTGAGGCCATGGATATTTATCGCTTCCTGAATACCGATATGACTCATTGCGCCAGCGCCGGTATTCCGTCATAACCTGCTCCGATTTCAGTCCGAATGGATTCGCCCCACTCTCTGAAACCAGAGAAACAAACTCAGCTAGGTCAGGCGGCCATGTATTTCCCATCGCGCAGCGCTCCATGCATTGCTGACAGACCAACCTAATTTGCTGTTCAGTCATCGAACCTATCTGGGCTATCCAGATAGGCGAAGGCTCCGCCCCGTTCTTCTGGGTCCATCGGTTCGAATACACCTCCCCCATGACCTGCCACAGTCGCCAGGCTGTTTCCGTCGCCATCAAGTCCATTCCTGCGGCGCCACTCTGCGTGTGCTGACTGAATTTGCTGAACTGCCCGGGATGCTGTTGGTTCTGATCCTGCTCCCACATGACTGTTACCTCCGGTTTCTGGTTTTACCTGCGTTCTCACCCGGGCTACATGTCGGGCAAATTTTTGTTCCCACTGGATTTGTGTAAAAACTTTCCCTTCCGACTCCCAATACGCGGTGAATTCTGCGAGTTCAGTCAGAAGGTAATCTGGTTCAGGCAGGGTGATACCCCACGATGCGGCGCGCTGTCGGAAGTCTCTGGAGGGAAGCCAGCTATCTGCCATGCTGAATTTCCCGATCGGTTCATCAACACCGTCCAGGTATCGGGGCATGGCCGGGGATGGCAGTTCATCCCCATTCAGATTTTTCATCGCACCCGCGTTAAGAGAGGGGTTTAAGATCTGTTTACTGCTAACTGCTTTCTGGATACCTGATGGCAAAGGTTTAGCCAAAGACTTAGCCTTATCCTTAGGCAAGGCGAAAGCCTTATCAAAAGCCATCCCCATAGCGTCAGAAACCCCGTAGCAGGCGGCTTTGAGAGCTTCATATGCTTTATCTTTCAGTGAACATTCAGGCAGTAATTCAAACGATCTTGCCCAGGATTTGATCACGTTTACTGATGCTGGCGGGTTATGTTTCACCGCATTAGGCAACCAAAAAACTCTGGCTTTAAGATCGGCTTCCACCATACCTAACGCTATGGCTTCACCTAAGGCTAAGTCGAAGGCTTCGACATCCCAGTTTAATTCTTCGGCCATAGCCGCCCTTCCCGCCTTATACAGCCCGGGAATAATCCCTGTGAATGGTCCAGTAAGCAGGTAAATAAACAGACTCTGCCCACTTGGCGGGAGTGGTGATAAGGCTCGAAACTTAGGATCATCCCACATGGTAATCTTCACCTTACGGTAAGGCTCGTTACTAGCCTTACTCTTAGGCATGGCCTTAGCCAAAGGATTAGGCATACTTCACCCCGCGAGTTGCAGTAATAATGGTCATTGGTCAAAACTCGATTAAAACAATTGCGGCGCTACGGCGCTTATACTCGCCAGTAGTGGTCCCGCCGCGTCAGCAGGTAGCATGTTGAACAATGCGATTGCCGCTTCACGAATCTCCTTCTCGAGCTTCTGTAACGGAGCACCGATTAATTTCGCCTGGTGTGCCTCACTGCATTCTTTGATAGCGTTAGCCACCAGCTCCGCCTCTGTGCTCGCATTACTTAACCCGTGCTTCCTGGCAATCTGAACTGGCATAGCGGCGATGATTGAGCCTGACAGCTGCATCACGTAAGCCGTGTACTTTTCTGACCCTCCTTCGTTTTTCAGATATCGAAATAAATTCTGTTTATTAACAGCAATTCCACGACCATCTGCCTTGGCCCACTCTTCAGCCACCAACTGAGCGATCCGTTCCTGTGCCTGTCCTGGTAATGTCGATTCCCATTCACGAACGGCTGCCAATATGACGCGGTGCTGAATGCTGTCGCGTCGCTGGGGTTTAAATTGATTTTGCGATTTCACCGCAGCGGCTACTCGTGGTTTATTATGGGTATAAGCTACTGATTGCATCTTTCAGACCTCGCTTTGTGGCGGAAATACACTATCAAGAGAGCAGGTGCGCCCTAACTCGTTAAGCTTCTCCACAATCAATCTGCATTCCGGTAGGCCAGGCTGACGTGTTCCGTTCTCATAATTTGAGAGCCTTGACTGACGCCACCCGAATAATTTGGCTAATTGCTCTTGAGTTAAACCGAGCGCTTGCCGTTCTTTGGCGATGTTGTTCATCTTGTCCTCACATCTAGTGTTTAGCTGAATTAAACACATAATGTGTTAGATAGTCAAGACGAAACGTTCTTTGAGCGTTAACACGTAACGTGGTAAAAATCAGTAATGAATATAAACACTGCAATTGCCGCCAGACTGAAGCAGCTACGCGAACAGAAAAATATGTCGCAATCTAAACTCGCAGAGTTATGTGGGTGGGCTCAGTCACGCATCGGGAACTATGAAGCGGGTCGCCGCAATGTGGGCGTTGACGACGCTATAACGATATCTAAAGCTCTCGGAATTAGCCCGGCTGAACTAATGTTTGGTGATGATCACGCCGAATCATGGTTAACGCCAAAACATCGTAAGTTGATTACTCTTTTTGACCAGTTGCCGGAGTCTGAACAAGACAGAATGATCGATACCTTTCAATTGCGGCTGAAAGAAATTGATGAGTATGTCGAGAAGTACCTTCGGGGACGATTAAAGCCAACTGACGATTAAGCTACACTTTTTAACAATCTAACCAGCCTACTTGGCTGGTTTTTTTATGCCTTTCACCTTCCCTTTTCCCATATCGTTATCATCCTCGCCACCTTAAACACATGCCATGTTGACTTTTAAACACATTTAGGGTTTAAATATAAACACAGTTTGAAAAGCGTCATCAAGGCAGGACGCCCACGAAGTAGCTGCCGGCGGCATACGAATCACCGGATGAGATGACAAGCATTAACACGCAGCAGGTTCAACGTTCCGCCAGCCTGGCGACAAGGGCAAAGCAAGAGGATAAATCCATGATCGATTTCGCACGTAAACCAGTGCGGTGTCAGGCCGTACATCTAAACCGTATTGAAGTAATCATTCGACTGATTTGCTACATGCTCGCCCAGAAGGGCGACCCGTCTGCCGACCAACAGACTTCAGTTCGTTCATAACGAGTTTGACCAATGGCTGTTGCCAGCATCAGTAAGGAAGTGACTATGGAGTTTGGAATGAAACGTGTAGTGGCTTCTGTTCAGGTCGTTGCCATCCTCAACAGGATTTACAACGGCAGTCCGGTTTCCATCGCATCTATCAGTAAAGAATCAAAGCTGTCTGTGTCTTACCTCGAGCAGATTTTCTCGAAGCTGCGCAGCAGTGAAATCGTCACCAGCCAGCGTGGCGCTGGTGGCGGGTACCACCTTAGCAAAGCAAACCCCAGCGTGGCTGACGTCGTTCGCGCCGTTACTCACACGCCTGATTCATTTGAGCCCGTGCTGAATGCTCTGGAGTGGGTCCCCGTCGCACAGCTGGCGCAGGGAAAATCCCCTACCCCATAAAGCACAAAACCCGCGCAAGGCGGGTTAAGTACCCGGTCAGCCGACCAAAGCTTTCCGGAACGAGTTTTGACCAATAACCACTACCTTAGGCGGCGATCATCAGCTGCCGGGTATCTTACAATCCTATGGAGCCCGAACGCAATGTTAACGTATGCGTATCTTATTAAAGCCAAAGCGAAAGCAACTGAGGCAAAAAACCTGTTTTGCTGGTTCTCTGCGAAATCAGATTCCCGTGCAGAACGCGAAATCCTAAATATTCTCGAAGACAACGATATTGCCGTCGGTCGTGGCGCCGACTATCAATCACCTGTCCGCACCAACTGGTTTATTGTTGACGATCTGCCTGAGGAAAGCACACTTGATGACACATGGTGCGATCGTTACGAGCTGGCAGAAGACCAGCTGACGTGGCAACTGAAACAGAAGCCGGATAATGAAAATCTGGGGGCTTCCAGCCAGCAAAAACCTGAAACCTCCAGTGCCAATGTACCCACCAGCGATGCGCCAGCATTGCTCCGCCCCATATCTCGCCTGCGCCTGTCTCAGCGGCTGATTGCGCACCTGTTAAATGACGGTGAAGAGAAGGAAATCAGTGAAGCGCGGCACGTCCAGATCGGACAAATGGAACTGGACGAAAATGATCTCTATATACAAAACCTATTACTAGCCGTTGCAAATGTGCCAGCGGCGAAAGAGCTTTCTGCTCATGTCGAGTGGAACCTGGCAAACGCAATAAAAGAAGTCTTCGACCGTGAGCAGGTCTATACCATTACTTCATTTGAGGAATTTATTACCGATTGGATTGCGGAACCGAAAGCGCGGACTCAAACCGTGCAGGAGTGGGTTAACGATAAGAAAGCACGAATTGTGGGTGATGAGCCCACCGTTCCACCTGTAACGCCAGAACTCATTACCGTTGCGACTCTCCCGCTACGCCAGCGCCTCTTAGCTCAGTTTATTTCTGAAGAATATGCTTACCATATTGATACTGAGCAGAAGAAAACCATTCAGGAACTCGAGCTGGATGTGGATAACAGCTATGTGCAAAACCTGCTGCTTGCCGCCGAGAATGTAGAACCATTCAGGAAAGCGCCAGAGATCGATATCTGGAAGATTGTCAGCGCGCTGAAAACCGTTTTTCCGGTTGATGGAAAACGAGTGGATTTGTCTACCATAATTCAGTTCTTTAAGGCCTGGTTCAGTACTGAACACATTGACCGCGGGTTGCTGGTTAAAGAGTGGGGTAAGGGCAATCGTGTCTCGCAGATTCAGCGCTCTGATACTGGAACAAACGCTGGTGGTGGCAATAAGACCGATCGTAACCCGGCACTTGTCCACACACTGGAAACTCTGGACATTGATATTGCGCTGGCCACACTTCCAATGGATTTCAACATCTACGATATCCCAGGTGGCGTTTTCCGTCGTGCAAAAGAGATCATTGCTAAAAACGAAAGCCCATTCAAAGAGTGGTCCGTCGCCCTGCGCAAACGTGCTGGCATCCTGGATTATTCCCGTGCTGCTATTTTCGCGCTTATTCGCAGTGCAGAAGAAAACGCTCACCATTTCCCAGAGCTGCTGAGCCGTTACATCAATAAGAACCTGACTGAAACCGACCACCAGCACCCAACTGAAGAAACCCTGGCGGCAGCCGGTCACGTGCCAGAAAAAAGCTGGGAAAACGAGATTAACGAGAAAGTCACAGCTGAACAGAAGGCAGGAGTTGAACAACCAGAAATCGCCAACATGGGCAACGGCGTGTTCTCCATCGATGGCCTGATGGGGAACCAGCAAGCGCCAGCGCTTTCTGTCGTAGACCAGGTACGCCAGCGCGCCGTCGAGGATAAGTTACATCATACCCATACAGAGGAAGCCACCAGCGATGTGCAGATGGAAGAAACTGACAACAACGAAATCAAAGCTAATCCTGAAGTGTCTCAGAGCGAAACAGCAGTTTTGCCAGTTAAAAGCGCTGATGCAACTGGTGACGCGTCAGCTTCCCTGAATAATGAACCCGTTCACCATATTGAAACGGATCCCCTGAACGCTTTCTATACTCACCTGATGGTTGATATGGAAACCATGGGCAATGGTCCTGATGCCCCAATAGTCTCTATCGGCGCTGTATTTTTTGATCCTTCAACTGGTAACACTGGCGCCGAGTTTTACCAGGTTGTCAGTCTGGAGTCATCGATGTCGTTTGGCATGAAACCAGATGCGTCGACAATTCAGTGGTGGTTAAAACAATCATCTGAAGCCCGCTCTGCCATTCTTGTTGATGAAGCTATGGGGCTGCGTGAATCCCTTGAACTTCTGGCTGACTTTATTGCTGAAAATGCTGCTAACGGTAGCCACACTGTTCAATTATGGGGTAATGGATGTTCGTTTGATAACGTCATTCTTCGCCGCGCATACGCGTTAACAGATACCCCCTTCGCTGTTCCGTTCTGGAATGACAGGGACGTAAGGACCATGGTCGAACTGGGTAAATCTGTCGGTATCAATCCACGCTTCGATATCCCGTTTGAAGGCGACATGCACAATGCGCTTTCTGACGCCCGACATCAGGTCAAATACGTTTCTGCAATCTGGCAACGTCTGACCGCAAACTGATTTTCTAATTTCACAATTTATGGATCCTGCCTGGTATGTTTTTACAGGCAGGCCATCAGAGAGATGAGCTATGCACGAACTTACACTGTCTCCTCAGGAAATTGCAGAAATTACTGGCTATCAGCGCTACACCCACCAGCAGCGACAGCTGCGGTGTCACGGAATACCGTTCACCACTGATGGGCGGAACCGCCCAATTGTATTGCGCAGAAGTATTGATCCCGGAGTTTCTGAATTACCTAAGGTCGATGAATATGTTGCACTTGAGCCAAATTACGACGCAATCAATGGGCAGACCAAGAAAAGATCCTAAAGACAAGCACCTCCCACCACGCGTAACTAAAAACCGTTATAGCTATGTGTGGAAGCCAAAAGGAACAAAACAAAGCGTAACTCTTGCACCTATTACCGGGACAAGTATGTCCCGGTTATGGGCGCGCTATGAGGAAGAAAAAGCCAAGCGTTCAGACGTAATGACATTTTCTAAATTATGGAAGTTATTCACCAGCAGCCCAGCTTTTGCTGAACTGGCTCCGCGAACACAGACTGATTACAGGTCATATGAAAAAAACCTGGTCCCAGTGTTCGGGAATATGCGAGCAGATGACATAAAAATTGAGATGGTCAGGATCTATATGGATAAACGTGGCCAACGCAGTATTAACCAGGCTAACCAGGAACTCGGCGGGATGTCGCGTGTTTTCTCATGGGGATATGAACGAGGATATGTGAAAGGAAATCCATGCAAAGGAGTGCGCAAGTTCTCTTTAAAAGCCCGTGACGTGTACGTGACAGACGAAGAATATCAGGCAATTTATGAAGAGGCGGCACCAGCTCTCCGGGTTGGCATGGAGATATCTTACTTATGTGCAGCTCGCGTTTCGGATGTTCTTTCTCTCAAATGGTCGCAAGTAAGCGAGGAAGGCATTTTTATCCAGCAGGGAAAGACCGGCACTAAACAAATAAAAGTCTGGACTGAACGGCTTCATAACGCCATCGAACTTGCAAAAAACCTGGGTGGGCGGGAAACGGTTATCTGTAGCAGCAAAAAAACTAAATACTCGAAAAGTGGGTTTAACGATCTGTGGGAAACTGCAAGGGAAGCAGCAGGAAAAAAACTAGATAGAAAACTGCCTTGTACATTTCATGATCTCAAAGCCAAGGGAATATCTGATTACGAAGGCTCGAGTAAGGACAAACAACTATTCTCAGGTCACAAAACTGAAAGCCAAGTTGTGGTTTATGACAGAAAAGTGAAAATTTCTCCCACATTGGATCTTCCAGTATTGGGCAAATCAGAAGATGATGATGGCGAGTTTTATACCAAGTGAATATACCAACACTATACCAAGTGTGACATGAGTCGTTGAAAGGAATTGAGCTAAGTGTTTGAATAGTGGCGGAGAGAGGGGGATTTGAACCCCCGGTAGAGTTGCCCCTACTCCGGTTTTCGAGACCGGTCCATTCAGCCGCTCTGGCATCTCTCCGTTTTGGCGGTTGCCATGATGCCAGGTAATTTGGCATTTTAACAGACCCCGTTCCGTCAATTTCGTTCAAGTGACGAGTTTGCGAGCAAAACGATGATTAAGTGGCCCTGGAAAGAGCAAGAAACAACCCGGAGTGACGACTGGCCGTGGGACGACGCCCTGGCTATTCCTCTTCTGGTGAATCTCACCGAGCAAGAACAAGCCAGGCTTATCGCCCTGGCCGAGCGCTTTTTACAGCAAAAAAGATTGGTAGCGCTTCAGGGGTTTGAACTGGATCCACTAAAAAGTGCGCGCATTGCGCTGCTTTTCTGTTTGCCTGTTCTGGAATTGGGGATCGAGTGGCTCGACGGGTTTCATGAAGTTCTCATCTACCCTGCCCCGTTTGTCGTGGACGATGAATGGGAAGACGATATTGGGCTGGTACATAATCAACGTGTTGTACAGTCCGGGCAAAGCTGGCAGCAAGGTCCAATAATCCTCAACTGGCTCGACATTCAGGATTCTTTTGATGCCTCCGGCTTCAATCTAATCATCCATGAAGTGGCACATAAGCTTGATATGCGTAATGGCGACCGCGCCAGCGGTATTCCGGCGATCCCTCTGCGAGATATTGCCAGTTGGGAGCACGACCTGCATGCCGCAATGAATAACATTCAGGATGAAATTGATCTGG
This sequence comes from Citrobacter sp. Cpo069, assembly GCF_030332785.1. Taxonomy (NCBI): domain Bacteria; kingdom Pseudomonadati; phylum Pseudomonadota; class Gammaproteobacteria; order Enterobacterales; family Enterobacteriaceae; genus Citrobacter; species Citrobacter sp. Cpo069. Next base: position 65,175 of record NZ_JAOWHD010000036.1, on the reverse strand, counting down.
TCGGTGAAACCGCGTGCAGTATAGATGCCTACGCAGCGACCGATCCTGCCGAATGCTTTGCCGTTCTATCGGAGTATTTCTTCAGTGCCCCTGAATTATTTGCACCACGTTTTCCGGCCTTATGGCAACGTTTCATTCAGTTTTACCGCCAGAACCCCATGGAGCGGTTACGCGATACCCGCTAAGGTGGCCATTGTCGCTCACCAAATGTGCATTAACGCTGAATTTGAAGATTAATTAACCAATTGAAATGACGCGCTAATTTTACTGTTGACACCTCATGGTCAGGTCAGTAATATGCGCCTCGTTCACACGATTCCTCTGTAGTTCAGTCGGTAGAACGGCGGACTGTTAATCCGTATGTCACTGGTTCGAGTCCAGTCAGAGGAGCCATATTTAAGAAGCCTGCTTAGGAAACTAAGCAGGCTTTTTGCTTTTCAGGTCGCTATAAAATCCCCTCTCATAAGCCCCCTGCCTGCTCTGCACCGCTGTTACATGCCGCATCACAACGTTGATTAAAGTTATGTAAATGTAAATCGTTTAAACTTTGCAATTATTGTAAGTGCTAGTGATTATCATTTATTGTACGCGAGCCAAAGGAACGAGCCCCCCGCTCGGTTCACTGTACGTTCCAATTACTCTGGGATATAAACGATGAATTCTCTGCCTCGCGCCGGACTGCGCCGTATCACCCTTGCCTCTGTCCTGGTCTTCTCAGTTAGCCTACCGGCTTTCGCTCAGGAAACGTTAACGCTCTATACCACCCGTGAACCGGGTCTGATCCAGCCTTTGCTTGATAGCTGGACCAAAACCAGCGGCATCAAAGTCAGTACGGTCTATATCAAGGACGGTATGCTTGAGCGCGTTAAAGCTGAAGGTAAAAATTCACCTGCCGACCTGCTGATGACCGTCGATGCCGGTAATCTCATTGATTTAGTGGAAGCGGGTGTAACTCAGCCAGTAGAGTCAGAAGCACTGAAAACCGCTATTCCGGCTAATCTACGCGGCGCAGATAATCAGTGGTTTGCGCTGTCGATGCGTGCCCGCGTGCTGTATGCCGAGAAGTCACTGCCAATCGATAACTGGCATTACGAACAACTCGCCAGCCCTGAGTACAAAGGTAAAGTTTGTATTCGTTCCGGACAGCACCCGTATAACACAGCGCTGATCGCCGCAATGATTGCTCATCACGGTGAAGCAAAGACCGAAGAATGGCTGCGCGGTGTGAAAGCTAACCTTGCGCGTAAAGCTACCGGTGGCGACCGCGATGTAGCTCGCGATATTCTCGGCGGCATTTGCGATATTGGTCTCGCCAACTCCTATTACGTCGGCCATATGAAAAACGCCAAAGAAGGCAGTGATGCACGTCAGTGGGGCGATGCGATTAAAGTCGTTAAACCCACCTTTGAAAATGGCGGTACACACGTCAACATCAGTGGCGCAGCTGTAGCCCGCTATGCACCAAATAAAGCCGATGCCGTTAAGCTGATGGAATATCTGGTTTCCGCACCTGCCCAGCAGCAGTATGCGAAAGCGAACTTCGAATATCCGGTATTGAAAGGCGTGACGCTTGACCCGGTTATCAGCGCTACCATCGGTGAAATCGACGTCGATAAAACGCCGTTAACCGAAATCGTTAAATATCGTAAACAAGCTAGTCTGCTGGTAGATAAAGTTGGATTCGATCAATAAACCTCTGCAGTTTCCGACGTTACGCGGCCTGGTTTCCGGGCCGCAGTCATTATTAACGCCGCTACATCTTGGCGCGCTGTGCGTAGCGCTTGGCGTTCTGACACCGATCATTGCGCTGATTTGGCAGGCTACCCAGGCCGATTTATCTCACTGGGATAATCTCCTGACGTATGTACTGCCTGCCGCACTAAAAAATACCGTGCTGTTATTAGCCGGTGTCGCGGTGATGGTCGGCGTGATTGGCGTAGGCAGCGCATGGGCGGTAACGGCATGGGATTTTCCTGGACGTAAAATTCTTAGCTGGGCGTTACTGTTGCCGCTGGCGATGCCGACCTACATTGTGGCCTTTGCGTGGCTCGATCTGCTGCATCCGATTGGCCCTCTGCAAACCTTTATCCGTTTTTTATTAGGTTTTGACAGCCCAAGACAGTTCCGACTGCCTGATTTACGCTCACTTTCCGGCGCAATCATCCTGCTCGGATTAGTGCTGTACCCATACGTGTATCTGACAACCCGCGCCATGTTTATTAGCCAACCGGCTCATTTACTGGAAGCCGCACGCACGCTGGGATGCAGCGCAACCGGAACCTTCTTTCGTGTTGCTTTGCCCATGGCTCGTCCGGCGTTGGCCGTTGGGATCAGTCTGGCACTGCTGGAAACGCTCAACGATATTGGCGCATCAGAGTTTCTCGGTGTACAGACGTTAACCGTTACCGTGTACACCACATGGATCTCGCGGTCTGATTTATCTGCCGCGGCACAAATTGCCTGCATGATGCTGATGTTTATATTCCTTATTCTGACGCTGGAATTTTATGGTCGCAGAAAACAAGGATTCAGCAGCCGCAGCCTGCGGGAGATTCAACCTACGCGCGTGCATGGCTGGCGTGGTTGGCTGCTCGGTGGCGTTATTTCACTGCCGGTTGTGCTGGGTTTTCTGGCTCCGGTACTGTTTTTAATTTGGGAAAGCGCCAAACGCATAGGCGATGAGAACCCCCTTTCCTCTTCGTTACTGTCAGCATTGCAAAATACGCTATCGCTGGCAGCGGGAACCACGCTGGTGGTGGTTTGCGTCAGTATGCTGGTGGCCTGGAGCGCGCGTCATAGCGCCGCAGACAACGCCATGCCGGGATTTCGTCGCGGCGTGATGCGTCTGGCCTCTTTAGGCTATGCGGTTCCCGGCACAATTCTGGCGATTGGCTTTTTACCCCCCGCCATGGCTGTCGACCGCTGGCTGGCAGATTTACTGGATGTTCGCGGCCTGCCGCTGATGTCCGCCGGGATCCTGCTGGTAATTTGTTGTGCCATGCGATTCCAGGCGATTGCCATTGGCGCGCTGGATTCTGGTCTGGGCCGCATTCCACCTTCGCTGGAACAGGCGTCTCGTCTGTTGGGTGAGAATGGTGCGGGGACGTTTGCACGAGTCCATTTTCCCCTGCTGCGCCCAGCGTTAGTCAGCAGTGCCCTGCTGGTTTTTGCTGATGCCATGAAAGAGCTGCCAACAACGTTGCTTTTGCGCCCAGTCAATTTTGAAACGCTGGCAACGTTGCTGTATGCGGAAGCCGCCCGTGGAACCTATGAAGAAGGTGCTATCGCCGCGCTAATGATTGTTTTAGCTGGCACGCTACCGGTTATTTTGTTGGTGCGTCACCAAATGACTCGCCGTGGTTAAGAGAGCAACAATGTCAGAAATTGCATTACGACTCCAGGATGTACACGTTGCTTATGGCAACAGCCAGCAATCGGTACTGAGCGGATTTTCAATGTCGGTACGTAAAGGTGAAATTGCCTGTCTGCTGGGCGCTTCAGGCTGCGGAAAAACCACGGTGCTACGCGCAGTAGCCGGATTTGAACGCCTGCAAAACGGAGAGATCTATGTGTCACAGCGACGTGTTGCCGGTCCCGGCGTTCATCTGCCACCGGAAAAACGTCATGTCGGCATGGTCTTCCAGGAATATGCGTTATTCCCCCATCTGACCGCGCAGCAAAATGTGGCCTTTGGATTGCGTCGCATGCCGCGTGAGGAACAACAGGCCAGAGTAACTGAGCTGTTGAAAATGGTGGAGTTACACAGCCATGCCAACCGCTATCCGCATGAGCTTTCCGGCGGGCAACAACAGCGTATCGCCCTTGCGCGCGCGTTGGCGCCACATCCGGAAATCCTGTTGCTCGATGAACCCTTCTCCAGCCTGGATAAGCGCACGCGTGAGCGTCTTGGCAACGAGGTACGGGATATTTTGCGCGCCGCCGGGCAAACGGCGCTGTTGGTTACCCACAGTGAACACGAAGCCCAGCTAATGGCTGACCATATTGGCGTGGTAAAAATGGGGCAGTATCAAATTAAAAAAGCGACCCATCCGACCTGAAGGTAAACAGGGTCGCCCTGAAAATTAATAATGCTTCTGTACCAGGCTGATGTTCACCGGCATACCGGAACGTCTTTCCAACGCCTGGCTCCCGCGGCTCACATCCACGTCATTCCCGCTGATAAAGGTGCGCAAAGCGGGAGTGACTGGCAAAGGCACCTTTCTGTCAGACTCGTATTCCGAACGGTTTCGTGACAGCGGCTCATGTACTTCCACCCAGCGACTACCGTCCGGCTCTTCGCTGTATTTCACCGGTCGGTCAATTAATTGTACACGCGTCCCTACAGGCACCGTATCAAACAGGTACTTGATGTCGTCATTCCGCAAACGGATGCACCCCTGGCTTACCCGCAGACCAATACCGAAATTGGCATTTGTCCCGTGAATGGCATAAAGCCTGCCAATATAAATTGCATACAGGCCCATCGGATTTTCTGGTCCGGCAGGAACAAATGCCGGCAAGCTTTCCCCGCGAGCGGCGTATTCACGTCGGGTATTTGGCGTCGGCGTCCAGCTTGGTGCTTCCTGCTTACGTTCTACCGCTGTCACCCAGTTACGCGGCGTTTCTCTACCCGCCTGACCAATGCCAATGGGTAAAACCTCAACCGTATTGCTGCCAGCAGGATAATAGTAAAGCCGCATCTCGGCGACGTTGATGACAATCCCCTCACGCACGGTATCCGGAAGTATCAGTTGCTGTGGCACAACCAGCGTTGAACCCGATTTAGGCAGAAAAACATCGACGCCCGGATTGGCTTCAAGCATATTGCTCAACCCCTGCCCGTACTGAGCGGCAAATGCCTCCAGCGGCTTGGTGTTTCCTTGTGGAACCGTAATAGTCAAAGTGCTACCCACCAGGCGACTCCCCTCTGGCGGCAGCGGATAACTCACCGCCTGCGCTCCCTGACTCGCAAGCAGCATAATGAGTGAACAAAGCAGTTTTACACGACGCATCTTTTTCCTTTCCTTCGTCGCAACAGATATCCGTAAAGTATAGCTTTTATTATCTGTTTTAGTGGCTTACAACATATTTGCGCATAAAAAAACCTCGCCATCAGGCGAGGTTCAGGTTGAGCAGTAACTACGCTTCCTTACCATCTGGAAGCACGATGTTACTGGCGGCGAGCTGCCCCATATTTTTGTACATCGCACAGGCAGCTTCAATAATCGGCATCGCCAACGCGGCCCCGCTACCTTCGCCTAAACGCATCCCCATATTCAGATAAGGATCCAATTCAAGATGCGCCAGCGCGGTGCGGGCGCCCTTCTCAGCGGAGAAGTGTGACGGGATTAGGTAGGGTTTAATCTGCGGCGCAATCTGGCTGGCCGCCAGAGCAGCAGAATACGAAAGAAAACCATCCAGCACGACCGGCAGGCCACAGGAGGCCGCCCCCAGCATCACCCCCGCCATACCGACAAGATCAAACCCGCCAACCTTAGCCAGCACATCGACACCGTCATGGCGATCCGGTTGATTGACGGCAATTGCCCGGCGCACAACGTCTACCTTATTCCCCACCCGAGAAAGAGGAAGGTTAGCGCCAATACCCACGACTTCCTCAGCATCACTGCCGGTCAGCACGCTGACAATGGCCGCCGCAGGTGTGGTATTTGCCATACCAAGCTCCCCGACGCCAAACAGCGTTACACCGTCTTTTGCCAGTTCATGGGTATAGCGGATAACTTCCAGCAACAGCTCCTCGGCCTGCGAACGGCTCATTGCCGGACCTTCGGCTATATTGCCGCAGCCGCGTGCCACTCGCATATTCACCACACCGGGAATAGGTTCAGCATCAATCCCAACATCTATCACATGAACCTTCGCCCCAGCCTGAGCGGCCAGGACGCAGACGCCGGTCGTTCCACGCGTCATATTGGCAGCCTGTATAGCCGTGACAACTTTAGGCGAAACGGCAACCCCTTCATCCCACACGCCGTGATCGGCGCACATCACCAGCATCGCTTTGCCGTTCACATGCGGCACACCCTTCAGGCCAGGCATCCCGGCCAATTGTACGGCGAGAGATTCGAGTCGCCCTAAACTTCCCGGCGGCTTAAGCAAGCCGTCAATATGCTGCTGTGCACGAAGCATCGCGGCACTGTCGGGTGATGGGATCGTGCGGAGTAAAGAGGTTAAAGTCTGCATAAGGGTTCCAGTATGTGGGCTGACTCAGAGCAGAGCCAGCAAGAAAATCAACTCGCCAAGTTCAATGGCAGCGCCCAGCGTATCGCCGGTTTGCCCACCCAACGTGCGTTTTAATAACTGCCCAAGAATAAAAATCGCCACTATTGTGACAACCAGCGCTGCCACGCCGCGCATGCCGGGAAGTAGCACGGCGGCAAGGATCGCCGCTAATCCCAACGTAACGCAGGTTTGACGCCCGGTGACTTTGCCAATAAAAACGTTGCCCAGTCCTTCTTCGCGGGCATAGCGATGCCGATACATCAGCAACACCGCCGTTCCTCTCCCGGCGACACATGCCGCTGCCAGCGCGGCCAGCATCGGCGTGCCACGCAAAGCCAGTTCACTCACCACCAGTACCTTCGCCAGTAAAACGAAAATTAACGCCAGCCCACCGTGGGTGCCCAGACGACTGTCGCGCATGATTTCCAGCATCCGCTCGCGTCGGCGCGCCGAAAAAATGCCATCACAGGTATCCGCCAGACCATCCAGATGAAATCCCCCGGTCAGCAATGCCAGTGTCAGCACCGCAAAAAGGGCCGCCAACGGAATACCGTACCAGGGCTGGAGCGCCATAAAGACCAGCCCCGTCAGCCCTCCCAACACGACGCCAATCAGGGGAAACATTACAATACCGCGGGAATAGTGCTCGAAATCCAGTCCTTGCGACCAGCGAGCAGGAACGGGCAAGCGACTGATAAAAGAGAGCATTGCCCAGAACAACTTACTCATTTAATTTTGACTCCAATTCCTGATACCACCAGCCAGACCTCATCCGCTGCCGCCGCCAGTCGCTGGTTCACGCGTCCTGCAATATCACGAAAATGCCGCGCCAGACGATTCTCCGGCACAATCCCCATACCCACTTCGTTAGTGACCAACACGATCTTTGCCGGGCAGCGTTGACAGGCTGCGATCAGCGAACGGATTTCACCTTCGATAGACTGCTCCATCGCCGCGTAATCCCAGCTGTCCGGATCGCTTTCACCGCCCAGCGCAAACAGCAAGTTGGTCACCATCGTGGTGATGCATTCCAGCAGAATAGCTTCCTGAGGATCGTTCATGTCCGTGATCAGTTCATCAAGATGTTGCCAACGTTCGGCTGTCCGCCAGTGCGCAGGACGTCCATCGCGATGATGCTGAATTCGCGCAGCCATCTCCTCATCAAAAATCTGCGAAGTCGCGATATACAAAACGTTTGGGGAATCAGCGATCAGCGCTTCCGCATGCCGACTCTTACCGCTTCGCGCGCCACCAGTAACCAGAATCATCATACTGGCTCCCGGTGTTGCTGCATGATGGTATAAATTTTTTCAATATCGATGTGTTGCCGCATCGCATCCGCCAGCAGATCAAACTGCTGCGATTTATATTGCGCGTAATGGAAGGTGGAATCCAGCGGAGCTAACCCTTTACGTTCTCGCAGGCCATTGACCAACGCACGGGTGAAATCATCGCTGTCGAAAAGACCGTGAAGATAAGTGCCGAACGCCAGACCATCCGGAGTAACCGCGCCGTCAACAACGCTGCCGCCGTCTTTGTGCAGCGTCATCACCGACCGGCATTCATCAGTTAATGCTGTTTCGCCCATATGAATTTCATAACCGCGAACGGATAACCCCGCTGTGCCCGCCAGCCAGTCAGGCAGCGATGAAGACATTTGTCCCTCAACCAGGGTCGTGGTTTTGTGCTGGGCAAAATGGGTGACTGTATTGAGTAAGCCCAGACCCGGCAGCGTACCGAGGCCCGACTCTACTTCATCAATGATGGTGTCGCCGAGCATTTGATAGCCGCCACAAATCCCAACCACCGGTACGTTATTACGATGTAATTGCACGACGCCATGCGCCATCCCGCTTTCACGCAGCCATACCAGATCGCCAAGGGTATTTTTGCTGCCCGGCAAAATCACCAGATCGGCCCCCGCCAGCTCTTCAGGCTGGCGAACATAGCGCACGCGCACATCCGGCTGCGCAGCAAGCGCATTGAAATCAGTAAAGTTAGAAATGTGCGGTATTTGAACAACGGCGATATCGATGTCGCGTTTGTCAGTGCGCAAATACTTGCCCTTTTGCAGCGCAACGCCGTCTTCATCTTCCAGATCAACATCCAGCCATGGCATCACGCCCAGTACCGGAACGCCGGTCAGCGCTTCAATTTGCTCGATACCGGAGTGCAGCAGCGTCACATCACCGCGAAACTTGTTGATGATCACCCCTTTTACCCGTGCGCGTTCGTGATCGTGCAGCAGCGCCAGCGTGCCGTAAATGGAGGCGAACACCCCGCCACGATCGATATCCGCCACCAAAACGACAGGGCACTGCGCCATCTCGGCCATACCCATATTGACGATATCGCGATCGCGCAGGTTAATCTCTGCCGGGCTCCCCGCTCCTTCCAGCACCAGCACATCGAACTCCTGCGCCAGGCTGTTATAAACTGACAGGATCTGTTCCCGCAGACGTGGCTTGTACTCGTGGTAACTCACCGCGTCCATATCGGTTGCCACTTTACCCATCAGCACTACCTGCGCTTTTCGATCGCTGGTCGGTTTAAGCAACACCGGGTTCATACGCACATCTGGCGTAATGCCTGCGGCTTCGGCCTGAAAAATTTGCGCGCGGCCCATTTCTTTTCCCTCTGGCGTAATGCCAGAGTTCAGCGCCATGTTCTGCGATTTGAACGGCGCGGTATGCAGTCCATCCTGATAAAAAATACGACACAGCCCGGCGACCAATACGCTTTTACCCACATCAGATGCCGTTCCCTGCAACATTATTGCCTGCGTCATGACGCCTCCTTCAGTGCGTTCTCTCGCATACAGCTAAAAAATTCAGCCTCTGTTTTACACAGCGGGAAGCCCAACTCTGTATGCAGCTTCACCAGCCAGGGCTGAGTTAATCCCGCTTGTTCAATAAGATCCGTACGGGCGAAAACGTCGCCTGGCGTACCGTGCGTGAGTACTTCGCCCCGGCGTAAAACGTACACCGCATCACTGACTTCATAGATAAGATCGATATCATGGCTGGAAATTACGACGTGGTTTCCTTGCTCAACGATGCGTTTGATTATCTCAATCATCTGCGTGCGGCCTGACGGGTCGAGGCCCGCAGTAGGTTCATCCAGCAGCAGATACTGCGCCTGCAACACCAACGCCCCGGCAATCGCTACGCGTTTTTTTTGCCCATGGCTTAAACACTGAATGGGCTGATGGCGAAAATGCTGGGCGTCGACCAGCGTAAGCGCATCTTCCACACGGCGAGCGATTTCAGCTTCATCCACCCCAAGATTGCGCAGGCTAAAGGCGATATCGCTGTCGATATCGGTATAAAAGATTTGCTGATCGGGGTCCTGAAATACCGTTGCCACCTGTTGACGCAGTGCCAGCAGGCCGCGCTTGCTGTAATCCAGCGGTTTGCCCTGCCACATCACCGCGCCTTGCTGTGGGCGCAGTAAACCACTCAGGTTCATGAACAGCGTAGATTTCCCGCAGCCATTAGCGCCTACCAGTCCGGTGACGGCATGCGTCGAAAAATCCAGCGTTAGCCCTTTGAGGATCGGGTCATCCTGATAGCGAAACCAAAGCGCTGAGGTGGCAAGCATACTTTTCCTTACAGGTGAAAATCACCCTGATACAGTTTGATATCCAGTGTGGTGGTCATTTGCTGGTAGCGGATCAACACGCGGGTAAACAGCAATCCCACCAGTATTGCCAGAGAGCGGTAGCCCAACTGCAAGCTACGATAACCAAAACGCAGCGTTTGTGCGCGATGAATAGCCAGCGCCTCGTCTAACAGGATAAAAATAAACCGCCAGGTCAGCAGGATCTGCTCAGTTAGCAGGCGAGGAACGTGCGCGCGTTTAAGTAAGATAATTAATTGCGGAAACGGCAGATTCAGCACCAGCCAGAAAGTTGCCGCCAGCGCGGCAAGGCTGCGCCAGAAGGTTTCATTGGCGGTTACCACACCTGGTGCGCTGATCCCCAACCAGTAACTTCCCACAGGTATGCTGGCCAACAGCGTCTGTGGATCGCGGCTGATGCTAAACAAAATGGTCACCACGCCAACCGTGAGAAAACCAAACGGTAATGCCATCCAACGGCACCAGCGCCAGAAGGAAATACGCAGCAGCCAGCAGCTCAGCGCGGCAATAAGTAAAAGCTCAATACCCTGCCCCAATGGGGGCAGGGTAAACGCCAGAATCATCATCACCAGCCAGAGCAGAAATTTCCGCACCGGCGAGACATGAACCCAACGGCTTTGATAGCTAAGCCTGTCAAGCCCGGTCATCACGGCGTTGCCTGCCCTTGGTGTAACCCAGGATATAGAAAATCACAGCTGCGCCCAGCGATCCCTGGAGTGTAAACAGCAGACTTTCAATTTCACCGCTTGCGGGTTCATACAACGGCTGGAACCAGGGCTCATAATGCGGAGCAATAGCCTGAATCTGGCTTTCCGCCTCACCATCTGACCCGCCGTACTCCCCACCGTGGTTGATAAAGAACGGCAGGATCACCAGTGCCACTACCATGCCCAATATAATCAGCGTCTTTTTCATCGTTAATGCCCTTGTGCGGTTATCAACTGGCGTTTGGTTAGCTGATCGTAAATCAGCACGGTAAGTAACCCTTCCGCAATCGCAATTGGGATCTGCGTCAGGCAGAAAATCCCCATGAACTTAATGATTGAGCCGGTAGCGCCAGCAGAGGGATCCGGGAACGCAACGCCCAGCTGTACAGAAGTCACGAAATAGGTGACGAGATCCGCCAGCATCGCACACAGGAAGACGCAGACATCACGACGCAGCCCTGCGCGGCAGGCCATTTTCCACACCATGTAACCCACTACCGGGCCAATTACCGCCATCGACATGCCGTTCGCGCCGAGCGTTGTTAAACCACCGTGTGCCAGCAGCAGAGCCTGGAACAGCAGGACAATCGCCCCAAGGATGGCTACCACGCCCGGTCCAAACAGGATAACCGCCAGGCCTACACCGGTAGGATGTGAGCAGCTTCCGGTAACGGAAGGAATTTTCAGCGCCGACAGCACAAAAATAAAAGCGCCACACAGGGCCAGCAAAACCTTCTGGTGGTTATCCTCCTGCACAATTTGGCGCAGACGTACCAGTCCGTACCACAGGCAGGGTAAAAACAGCAGCCACCAGGCCAGCGCCCACATCGGCGGCAAGAAACCTTCCATAATGTGCATGGCGAACGCTTGTTCAGGAACAATCATCAGTAATAGCGCCGCAGCCAACCCGCTGAAAGACAGCTGTTTTAGCTGTTGTTCAAGCTTCATTGTGCATACTCCCACTGTTTATTGACCAGAATGGTCGAGAAATAAGGCAGCGGCTGATCGTCGCTCACCTCATCGAGATGACGCCAGCACTGTTCACCTGGCAGCGTGGCTTCAGACATCATTAATGCACAGTCCAACAAACCCTCTTGTTGTAGCAGCGCTTTGATACGTGCAAAACGACCGTACACTTTCATCAACACCAGACTGTCATGCTGTTTTAACGCTTGCTGGATTTCCACTTCCGGCGCGGTACAGGAGACCACCGCCAGTGACTGCTGCTCCATAGCGAGCGGCGTTTTGGAACGCGCGGCAATCGCGGCGAAAGACGTGACGCCAGGAACGATTTCCAGCCAGTCAGGACAACCAATACGCTGAAGTAAAAAGACCCAGGTGCTGAACAGCATCGCATCGCCGAGAGTGATAAACCCCACCTGCTTACCGGCCTCGACTTCCTGAACCAGCGCGGCAGCAACTTCATCCCAGACGGCCTCTTTTTCAGCGCTATCGGCACTCATAGGAAAATGGCAGCAGCGGACTTCGGTCTGTTCACCGATATACTCACGTACAATCGACAATGCCAGACTGTCACCGCCTTTACGCCCGGCAGGCGCATAGAGAATATCCAGCACGCCCAGCGTGCGTGCGGCACGCACGGTAATCAAGTCGGAAGCACCTGGCCCGGTGCTCAGTGCATACAGTTTTCCGCTCATGCTGCTTCCTCCAGCGCCACATTAAGCGCCTGCTGTAAATGTGCCACGAACATAGCGCGAACCGCTGGGTTCTCACCCAGACCACTAAGCCACGGCGTAGCCGGTATCCCTGCTGCATTGAACAACGTTTTCCAGGAATCATCTTCGTCGGAGGCCATATCGTTGATGGCATGGTCGCCAGCGACTAACATCAGCGGCATCAGATGCACCGCCGTCACCCCTTCCTGAGATAAACTTTCAATCAGCACATCCACTTCCGGATAGCTTTCCACCGCCCCAACCCGCGCCGGAAAGCGCTGCGCCGTCATCATGTGGTCGAGACAGGCATAGGCGGCAAAAGCATGGTGGCTGGCGCCGTGTCCCATAAAGACCACTTTTTCACTTTCGCCAAGCGCCGGCATCTGCTGTTGCAGCGCCAGCATCAACTGTGCGTAATCTTCATGGCTGCTCAGCAGCGGTACACCCAGCGTCAGGCGTGAAAACAGCGGACGCATACTTTGCACTTCGCGGACAATTTTTTCGTATTCGTCACCATTAATAATGTGCAGCGACTGAATAGCCACATCCTGATACCCCTGCTCCGCCAGTTTTTGCAGCGCCTGCAGCGGCGTGTCGATTTCAATACCGTCTCGCTGCTTGAGCTTGCGGATTATCATCCCGGAGGTAAACGCCCGGAACAGGTCGCGGTCAGGGCAGCTAGCTGCAAGATCGCGCTCACAGGCCACAATATTTTTCTCGCAGGTGTCGTGATAGCTGGTGCCAAAACTGACCACCAGAAGCGCCTTTTTCATCTCAAACTCCTTAAGCAGTGGCCAGCCAGCGCGTTAAACGCGCCCCAAAGGCGGCCTGACTTTCCAGTAACTCTTCTCCCGTCACCAACGGTGCCGGACGTGTAATCACGATGCAGGGGATTCCGGCATCCAGACAGGGTTGAACCTTTTCCTGATAACCACCTTCAGCGCCAGATGCTTTGGTGATCACCACATCAGCCTGGCACTGGCGATAAAACGCAGCGTTGAACTCGGCGCTAAACGGTCCGCACAGTGCGAAGATTTCACCGACGCCAAATCCCAGATCCGCGCATTGCTGAATGACCTCAGGAACAGGCAGAACGCGCGCCAGCAGCGTTTTTTCAGGCAACCCTTCGCGCCAGATAGCCAGATCTTTACTGCCGGTCGTCAGCAGCACACGATCGCCGAAGCGTCGCGCCAACTCACAGGCTTGCTGAATGCTTTGTACGGTATACAGGTGCGGGTGAGTTAAACCACTCAACTGCTCAGGACGCTGGTAGCGGCTCAGCAGTACGCCCGCCGCTTCGCAGGCGCTCATGATGTTGCGGCTCACCACCTCGGCGTACGGATGCGAGGCATCGATCACCCAGCGCGTCCGATTTTCCTGTAGCCAGGCAATCATTTGTTCGCGCTCCAGACGCCCGCAGCGCACCTGGCCTTTGATGTCTCCCGCCAGTTGTTTCCCTGTTGGGGTTGCAACTGACAAGGTGTAGGCCACGTTTGCCGCATCCAGTTGCTGGCACAGCATGCGCGCATCGCTCGTACCGCCCATGACCAGCACATCACCGTAATTCACAGCACATAACCTCGTGGCGTGATCATCAGGCCGTCCTGAACATAGGTTGTTTTGTTACCCACGATCACAAGGCTGGTCATATCAACCGGTTCGAAATCCATTTCACCGAGCGTGGTTAACCATTTTTCCTGCTTTTTACGTCCGGCAGACTTCACAATACCCACCGGCGTTTGTGCGCTTTTGCTGGCGGAAAGCAGTTCAAATGCGCGCGCCAGATGACCTTCGCGACCCCGACTGCGCGGGTTGTAGAAACAGATAACAAAGTCTGCCTCACCGGCGGCAATGATGCGTTTTTCGATAACCGGCCACGGCGTTAACAAGTCGCTTAAGCTGATGTGGCAGAAATCGTGCATCAACGGCGCGCCCAGCAAAGAGGCGGCGGCAATGCTGGCGGTCATGCCTGGGATTAGCCTGACCTCAACATCCAGCTTTTGCTTGCTGACCAGTTCGAGCACCAGCCCGGCCATACCGTAAATCCCCGCGTCACCGCTACTGATCAGCGCCACGTTGTGACCCGCCTGTGCCAGTTCGATCGCCGCCTGGCAGCGTTCAATCTCTTTGCACATCCCGGTTTTGATCACCTGCTTGTCACCCGTGAACGCTTTTACCAGATGGGTGTAGGTTTTATAGCCAACGATGATTTCCGCTGCCTGCAGTGCTTCAACGGCTTCCATGGTCATCATTGCCTGCGAGCCAGGGCCAATTCCAATTACGCTTAACATCAGTGTGAAACTCCCAAAGTGATAGTGACGCCCTGTTCTCGCAGGGTCTCGCCTAACAGTTTTCCGTGGCTCAACAGCCAGGCTGCAGGACCGGAAACGCTTCCTGTACCCACCGTTTTGCGAACAAACGATGAGGCCGGAAAACGGTGCTCATGCTCACGCAGCGCGTCAGCGGTAAAGGTTTCGAAAGGAACGCGACAGCACGAAGCCAGTTGGATAAGTCCCTGTTCATCTTTTTTCAGCGTGATGCTGCCAATCGCTTTTAGCGCCAACGGATCAAGCTGTTGAGCTTCAAGTTGCCGGGCAAGCAGCGCAGCCAGTAGAGGGAACGGCGTATCACGGCGACAGCCAATTCCGGCCACAACCCGCTGTGGCACCAACTTCCAGTGCGGAACAGGCAGGTCAGGTAAATTGGTACGTAAGGTGATGCACACCAACGCATCCAGTTCAGGGAGCTGGTTGAGATCGGTAACCGTGATAAATCCGCGCCGGTCGCAATGGCTGACATCCTGCGTCAGTTCGTCATCCCACCACAGACCAACCCGCTTATTGCTGACCAGCATCTGATTCACGATCTTCACCGCCGAACGGAAATCACTCATCCGGGCATTCAGTTGAAATGCCAGCGTATCCAGAGCCGCCATATCGTTCACATCCGTCGCGGTAGTGATAACCGGGTCAGCGCCCAACATGCCCGCCAGATAACGCGCCAACGCATTGGCACCGCCCGCGTGACCGGAGAGCAGGCTGATGACATGCTGGGCACGTTCATCAATGACCACCACCGCCGGATCGCAGAATTTGTCATTGACCAGCGGGGCCAGTACGCGCACCGCAATGCCGGTCGCACCGATAAAAATCAGCGCCGAGTAATTCGTAAACGCTTCGCGGGCGGTATTCGCAAAGCCGTTTTCAAAGGGAATAAACCCCTCCTCCAGCAGCTTTTCACTGGTAAAACAGGTAACCGGCAGCATGGCTGCCAGACGTTTCGCCAGCACAACGCCACCAGGAGTCAGGCAAAAAAGCGCAATTGACTCAGGCTTTACGGTATTCATGGCTAAAGTCCGCCGCATAGAGTTTGGAGTAGTGATACTCCGAGCCCAGGAAATTACCGACCAGAATAAGGGCCGTTTTACGGATGCCCGCATCGCGAACCTTGTCGCCAATATCCGCCAGGGTCCCGCGCACGGTCTGACTTTCCGGCCAGGTCGCTTTATAGATCACCGCCACGGGCGTGGTCACCGGATAGCCGCCTTCAATCAGACGCTCAGCCACCCGATGAATGCGCTGGACGGAAAGATAAATCGCCATTGATGTCTGGTGGCTGGCAAAAGACTCCAGCTGTTCACGCTCTGGTACCGGGGTGCGGCCTTCCAGGCGCGTAATGATCAGGCTCTGTGAAACTTCGGGCACGGTATACTCCACGCCCAGCTCCGCCGCCGCGCCGAGGAACGCGCTGACGCCGGGCACCACCTGCCAGTCAATCCCGCGTTTGGTCAGCTCCTCACCTTGCTCGCGTACGGAACCGTACAATGAGACATCACCGGTTTGCAGGCGCACAACGGTCTTGCCCGCTTTCACTCCGGCCTCCATCAGATCAAGGATCTGCTCCAGATGCAGTTCGGCACTGTCGTGACATTCAGCACCGGCAGGACAATACTCCAGCAATTCAGTGTTAATCAGCGATCCGGCGTAGATAACAACCTGCGCCTGCTGCAGCAACCGGTAACCTTTGAGGGTAATCAGCTCGCGATCGCCAGGACCTGCGCCAACAAACCACACGCTACGGGGATCAAAAATCTCAGACATGGTTTCCTTCCTTCTGACAGGCGATAACAAATACGGGGTTATTCGGTTTAAAATAGTGACCATTGCCAAGCGTGGTAAGCGAGGAAACCTGTAGCTGCAGGCAATCCACTCCCTGTACGCCAAGATGATCCATATGTGCCAGCGCGGTGTTGAGGTTTTCCTGGAGGATAAACGTCATCACCAAACGCCCTGCGGGATGCAATTGGCGCATCGACCAGTCAATCAGTTCGGTCAGATGGCCGCCGCTGCCGCCCATAAAAATGGCATCGGCTTTTTCCGCGATGGTCATGGGAGCAACGCCGGGAAAAATATCGATATTTGCGCAGGCAAAATGCTGGCGGTTTTCATCCAGCAACCTGAGCGCAGCCGGGTTACGTTCGATGGCCGTTACACGTAATCCGGGATATTGCAACGCCGCCTCTATCGACACGCTGCCGGTTCCGGCACCAATATCAATCAGGTGACTGGCGCGGTGTAATTCAAGTTTTGAGAGGGCAAGTGCGCGTACCGCTTCTTTGGTCATCGGCACTTTCTCTCCACGCAGAAACAGCTCATCTTTCATCAAGGATCACCACTGCATTCATGTCATAGTCAGCGTTAACTTCACGCACAGGCAGGAAATGGATCTGTTCGTTTTCCATCGCCAGGTTTTCGCCAATCACCATCCAGCGATGCCCCTTGCCTCGGGCAATGAGCTGCTGCGCGATTTCACGCGGGCCACACAGCGCATCAGTCACCATCGCCACCTTGTTATGTCGCGCCAGCTCATCAAAACAGACGCTGCGGCCATGGCTACTGGTCAGCCACATATCGTTCATATCAATACCGGACTGCGCGCACAGGTACTGCACCGCACTAATGCCGGGAATAATCCGCACATTCTCAATACCAAAATGCGCCACCATGCGCGTCCCGATGCCGTAAAACAGGGGATCGCCAGACGCCAGTACCACAACGTGCTTCTCCTGGTGCGCGCTAATCCAGCTCAGGAGTTCCGGGATATTGGCGCCAAGAGCAAACTGTTCACCGGTAAAATCCGGGAATTGCTGCAAATGCCGCTTTCCACCGACCAGAACATCCGCCGTCGCGACCGCTTCTCGTGCCGCAGGCGTCATCAAATGCAAACCGGCGGGGCCCATCCCTACAACGGTTAACATTGCATCTCCTCAGCAATCTCTGCGACCGGACGATTACTTCCAATAACCTGATTATCAAAAGAAAACATGATGGCATCGCAGGTCGGGGGATTTTTGGTAAAGCGCAATGTTTGCAGGACACGCATACAAATGCGCTGAGCCAGATGGTCATAAATGTGCTGGAAACCGTACGCGTCGATATGTTCCATCGCCGCTTCGGTGGTATCGCACTCGCTGACCAACGTCAGCAGTTCCAGCGGTGCGCCAAGTAGCGCGAGGTGGGCCACCAGCGTTTCCATGCGGGCATCGGCAATATGGCTATGGGTATGGAAGATCCCCGCCGCGATTTTGACGAGCTTGCCTGGATGTCCCACCAGCACGATTTGCCGGAACCCCAGACGTACGGCTTCTTCAATCATGTAACCGACAAAGTTGCTCATGGTGACCACAACCTGGGTGTCGATACCCATCTGCTCGCGCACAAAACGCTCGCCGTGGTTTCCCGGCACCAGTACAACACGCTCCAGCCCTGCCGCCCGCTTAATTTCCAGCTCAAGCGACAGTGAACGCTTCCAGCTCTCTTCTGACATCGGCGTGACAATACCCGTGGTGCCGATAATCGAAATGCCGCCAAGAATGCCAAGGCGAGAGTTGTAGGTTTTTTGCGCCCGTTCTTCGCCTTCTGGCGCGAAGATTTCAATCTGCGCCCCACGATTTGGGCCAATCGCTTCGCGGACAGCTGATTCAATGGTCTGGCGAGGTGTACGGTTAATCGCCGAACTGCCCACCGGCAGGCCAATCCCTTTGCGGGTTACCGTACCGACCCCTTCACCGCCCTGTAAGGCAATCACGCCGCTATCGTCTAACGTCACGCGGGCAAAAATCAGCATGCCGTGGGTGGCGTCCACATCATCTCCACCGTCTTTGCGGATGGCCGCTATTGCCTGCTGCCCTTCGATATGCGGTGACTCCACGTTCAGGCACAGCGTCACCCCGGAAGGCGTCACGATGGAAACCTGATGGATGAGGTGTTGGCGCAATACCATCAACGCGGCAACTTTTGCCGCCGCCGTGGCGCACGATCCCGTGGTATACCCTTTACGCAGCGCTTTACCGTTGTGCCACACCGGCGTATCGAAGGCCTCGCTCATCGCGCCCCCTGCATGTGATAAAGCATGGCGTTGACGATAGCGGCGGCGACATTGCTTCCCCCTTTGCGGCCTAACGCTGCAATGGCGGGCAAATTGCTTTGGGTCAGGGCATCTTTCGACTCTTCAGCACCAACGAACCCGACCGGTACACCCACCACACCGCTGACGGCAACATCATGCTCAAGCAGGCGGAACAGCGCAGTCGGCGCGTTGCCAAAGACAAAGAGCTTTTCCCCCTCTTCCTTCACCGCAATGTCGACTGCCGCCATGGACCGGGTAATACCCTGCTCTTTTGCCGTACGCACAACCCGCGGGTCGCTGATGTAGCAGCGGCATTCACCGCCGAATTTTGCCAGCAGCGTTTTATTGATCCCGGAAAGCGCCATCGTGGTATCGGTATAAATCACGCTCGAACGGCTAAGCGCCGCACAAAACTGCTCCAGCACATCACTGGAAAACCACAGAATGTCCAGCCAGTCGAAATCTGCCGTCGTGTGAATAACCCGCTTGATAATGGCTTCATGTAACGGACTGGCAAACTGATAGTCCGGACGGGTTTCACGGATGATCTCGCCAATAATGTCGAAACTTTTGGCTTCAATCGCCTGGGGTTGCTGGATGTATTGCATTATGTTGTCCTCAGGCTACACCGACCCACAGCCACCGCAGCGCAATAAACAGCGCCAGTGCCAGCGTCGATGCCACCCACATCAGTCGAATCGTATGGGAAATGTCGTCTACCGAAATGTCACGTTGTGCATCACCGATCCACGGTTTCTCAACGCGCTCGCCAAAGTAGTCATTAGGACCACCCAGACGAATGCCTAATGCCCCGGCTACGGATGCCTCTGACCACGCACAGTTTGGGCTGCTATGGTTGTAGCGATCGCGCCAGCCAATCTGTAAAGCTCGCGAGCCGTCTTTACGGCATAAAAATGCCGCCACGCTCAGCAGCAGCCAGCTCAGTCTTGCAGGAATAAAGTTCGCGACATCGTCCAGACGCGCGCTGACCATACCAATAGCGCGGTATTTTTCATGTTTGTAGCCCACCATGGAGTCAAGGGTGTTTACCGCTTTGTAGGCCATCGCCAGGGGCGCACCGCCGAGGAGGAGAAAGAACAACGGCGCGATAATGCCGTCTACGGTGTTTTCAGCCACGGTTTCCACCACCGCACGATTGATCTGCTGCGGTTGCAGCTGTGAGGTATCACGCCCCACAATCCACGATAGTTTTTCCCGACTCTGAGCAAGGTCACCGGCCCGTAGCGGACGTTCGACATCCTGCGCGGCCTTTGCCAGGCAGCGTCCGGCCAGCACGGTAAAGATCATCCATACCTCTACCACCCAACCCAACCAGGGATGAATAGATTCTGCCAGTGCCAGCACGCCCCAGGACACAGCCCAGGTCAGACCAACCACCACAATCCACATCACCGCGCCGCCAATGCGCAGTGCACGGCCGCTATGGCAATAACGCCGAATAACTCGCTGCACGGCAGAAATCAGATTGCCAATCCAGCGCACCGGATGTGGCCAGTTCTGCGGATCGCCGATGATAAAATCAAGCAGCCAGGCAACACACCACGCAAGGATCGTCATAGCGCACTCCTCGCAGCTGCCAGCCAATGGTTAAGCATCTGCGGACGTTGAGCAAAATGAACGTGTAGATAGCTGGCGAAGGTGTTTCCGACCTGCCAGCCGCCGGACCATGCTTGCAGCGTTTTACCATCGCGCACTTTGCGACAGTTCATCACCGCTGGCGTTTCAGGGGTAAAATCGGAGTAGTGGAATTCATGCCCGCGCAGCACTTCGCCTTCTGCAGCTAACAATGTTTGCTGCGCGGCCTGCGCTTCGCAATAGCCAAATCGGGTCAGACGTTTCCCCATTTTGCTGTGGCCGGGAATGATATCCGCCATCAGCCAGGTATCGCCGTTGCTGTCCTCAAGCGAACTGCCGAGATACATCAGCCCGCCGCACTCTGCATAAATCGCGACGCCACGTTGATGTGCCTCTCGCAGTTGATTCAGCATCGAGACATTGCGAGCCAGCGCCGCAGCGTGTAGCTCAGGATATCCGCCACCTAACCAGATCATCTGACAGTCCGGTAAACAGGTGTCGTGCAACGGGCTAAAACGAACAATATTTAGTCCCGTACGTTCCAGCAGCGTAATGTTATCCGGGTAGTAGAAGTTGAAGGCTTCATCATCGGCAATTGCAAGCGTTAGCCCTGCTCCGGCGTCTGCGGCAGGAAGCGCGGGCCATTCGCCAGCAGGAAGATTGGTTGACTGGCTTAATGTCAGAAGTGCGTCGATATCAAGGGTTTGCTCCAGTGTCGTGGCAAAAGCCTGCCACGGTTGCTGATTGATAACCGACTCACGTGCGGTTACTAAACCCAGATGACGTTCGGGAAGGGCAACCCCATCCATACGGGGTACGTAGCCCAAGACGGGTACATCGCAGTAACGTTCGATTGCGACTTTCAGTAACTGGTAATGCGTTTCGCTGTTAACCCGATTAACAATAACCCCGGCGATGTTCAGGGTGGGATCAAAATGCTGAAAACCCATTACCGTTGCGGCGATTGAAGTGGAAACGGCTTTGCCATCAACCAGTAAGATGACCGGACAGCCTAACTGTTTAGCCATCGCGGCGGTGCTGCAGTAGTTTGGGTCGGTACCATAGCCGTCATACAGCCCCATCACACCTTCAATAACGGCGATATCCGCATGTTGCATCTGCTCGTTGAATAGAGCGTTCAGCGTGGGGACGGGAAGCATGAAGCTATCAAGATTGCGGGAAGCGGTACCGCATACCGCTGTATGCCAGCCGGTATCAAGGTAATCAGGACCTACTTTGCAAGGCTGGACGCGCAAACCGCGTTTTTTCAACAAGCTCAACAAGCCCAGCGTCACCGTGGTTTTACCACAGCCGCTTCCGGTACCTGCAAGAACAAATGCGTGAAAATTGGCCGCCATACCCTGATCCTGTTCAGGGTGGTAGGGGTGTAGAGATACCCAGTCTCTCGACTGTATGCATCTGAACCACCCACTTCCCACCGAAGTTGTTGGTAGTCACTGACAGGCAGGTCTTCTGGCTTAGCGTCATCCTCACCCGTCCTTCCCAATCTTGCGATCAGTGGTCCATACGGGGTCGTCAGCATCACAGCAGCGGGGGCTGCGGGGGATTTTCACCCCCTTCCCTACCACAAATGTGGCAAACCTGTCAGTTCAAGAGCCTGGTTAATTAAGCTCTCTGTTATGAGGTAAATTCACGACCTCATGACAATAATTCAATTTAATATCTTTCCGAGTTCATTCAGCCAATTTTCTGGCCTTAACCCACTTATTCACACGTTCACTTTTTGAATGAAAGTATCAGCTAAGAATAAAGAAAATCATTCACACAGACACTGTATCTCATCACAAAAATAAAAACTGGTGCAGTTTATCCCTCTAATACCATTATTTTGTTGCGCTATGACAATTTATTGACTGCTGTTGTCACATTTCATTTTATAATGACTGACATAGCGCCCGATATCAAAAATCGGCAATAGCAAAATATTGCTATTTAAGCGGATTCACCGCGTGAAATGACATTTATTTGCTGGCGAAATGCCTGCGGCGTAACCTGATAGGTCTGGCGGAAAACTTTGCAAAAATAACTTGTTTGCGAAAAGCCTAAATTACGCGCAATGCTGGCTATACTCCAGTCACTGTGACAAAGCAGCTCTTTGGCACTGGCCATTCTTTGCTGGTTTACCCATGCGTTAAAACCAATACCCTGATATTTTTTGAACAATTTGCTGAAATAGTACGGGCTAAGGAAAACATGAGAGGCAACATCTTCCAGACGCAGATCGTCTGATAAATGTGCATCAATATAGCGCAGGGCTTTTTTCATTTTACTGTCATGAGGGTTGGTACTACGGTTAGCGCGTACCGGCTCTGACTGCTGCGGGTTATCTTTGATAACAACAAAATTAAGTTGTTTCTTAAGGCAATTTTCGACGATGAGCTTGAGTAAATCCGCTGAAGCAATGACTCGAGAATAGTCCATTTCAGGTACATTACGGAACTCGTTGACCAGTTCGGGATCGGCTTGCCAGCGGTCATCGACGTTCAGAATATCAACGAGGCCTACATCGTTACTTAAGCGTACTTGTCCACAAAGCACGAACCCTACCAGGTGTCCCGCGATGACCAGCGGAATTGAGAAATCGGTAAGCCCGGCATGGCAGCGATAAATGCAGGGTTGATCGGATTTAGAGGCTTCCAACCCTCCACAGCGGTCGCTCATACGACAACGCGTACTATGCTGAGGATGCTGGCGCATCAACTGGCAAAAAGGAGTGAAATTAAAAAGCTCAGAGATTTCATCACCGTGAATATTGACAACCACAACAGCCAGACTGGTGGCCTGTGCAAAATCCTGTGCGATTTTATTAATGAGTTCTGAGTTCAGGGCACTCGCAGAAATCATGATAAAACCTCTCAGTTAATTTATTGTTATAAATAAAACATATTATTCACACATTCATTTTCATCTCGCGATCCAGCGCTCTGATGAAAGTCAGCATTGAACATAACAAAAGTCTCCCATTGTTGGGAGACTTTTTAAGCCGTTCAGGAAACCGGATCACGAAAACAGTTTTTACCTTTCAATAATAAACATCTTTCGTGAAGCTAGCTCTCGTTTTCCTCCAACTTACACGAATTACACGGTAAATTTTTGCCAATAAAATAACGATAAATTGCTGCGCCCGCACAGGCGCCGATGATAGGTGCCACAATCGGCACGATGAAATAAGGGATATCACGCCCACCTGTCATCGCAACATCACCCCACCCAGCCATCCAGGCAAACAATTTAGGACCAAAATCACGTGCCGGGTTCATCGCAAAACCGGTAAGTGGACCGGTTGATGCGCCGATAACAGCAACCAGAATACCAATCAGCAGTGGTGCTAACGGGCCTTTGGGAACACCGTTACCGTCATCCGTCAGCGCCATAATCATCCCCATCAGAATGGAGGTAATCACCACTTCGACCAGTGCGGCCTGCCAGACACTCAGTGCGGCGGCAGGATACGTACTAAAAATGCTGGCAAGTTGCAGGCTTTCCAGACTACCGCGTACCATTTGATGGGCTGATTCATACTCAATAAATAAGCTGCCGTACAACAAATAGGCCAGCATAGCGCCACCAAAGGCCCCCGCTATCTGAGCGACAGAATAAGGTAGTACCTTACGACCCGGAAAACAGGCAAACAACCAAAGTGCGATGGTAATAGCGGGGTTGAGATGGGCCCCAGAAATCCCGGCTGTCAGGTAAACTGCAAGCGAGATCCCCAAACCCCATATGATGCAGATCTCCCACAATCCCAAACTGGCACCCGCGACCTTCAGGGCGCTCAGGCACCCAATACCAAAAAACAAAAATAGTCCGGTACCCAAAAACTCAGCAATACATTGCGCTCTTAGTGAATCGTTCATTGTGACACCTTCTAAGCAGAGTTCGTGTCTTTACCAGCGGACTCCTTGCTGGCAGGAAGATTACTTCAAGGCTTACTATAAAAATCTGTATCGGCAAATTGTTGGCAATCTGCAAGCGACATGCCCTTAAAAATCGTGTTGTGATAGCAAATTCTTGCTATCACCTTTATTAAGGCAGGCGGTAAAACGAGGATTTACCCTATTAAAAGTACATTTTCAAAATAATAAAATATTGCGAACAGCAGAATTCCATTTTCAAACGATCATCACAATTTCATTTTTCTCGCATAGCAAATGATATTTAAACTGTCACTCGGAAAAGTGTAAATATGGAATTAACATAACCAAATAGTCACATTACTTAAACTAAAAATAACCAACAAAAACAAATTATTATGATGGTATATAGCAATTTTATCTCACCATAACCCCACTATTTTTTCACTCTTACTTTCAACTCAGCCATTCTTTTTCCTCGCTTCTTTTTATAGTCATGAAAATCGGGACAACCCAGGCGAGGTCTTTATGCAACAAGAAGCGTTAGGAATGGTAGAAACCAAAGGCTTAACTGCAGCCATAGAGGCCGCAGATGCAATGGTGAAGTCAGCCAATGTAATGCTGGTCGGCTACGAAAAAATTGGTTCGGGACTGGTAACAGTCATTGTCCGTGGCGATGTCGGCGCAGTCAAAGCAGCAACAGATGCAGGTGCCGCCGCAGCCCGTAATGTGGGAGAAGTGAAAGCCGTACACGTCATCCCACGCCCGCATACCGATGTAGAAAAAATCTTACCGAAGGGAATTAGCTAATGAGCAGCAATGAGCTGGTTGAACAGATCATGGCGCAGGTGATTGCTCGCGTGGCAACGCCGGAACAGCAGGCTATCCCTGAAAATAATCCTCCAACACGAGAAACGGCTATGGCAGAGAAAAGCTGCAGTTTAACGGAGTTTGTCGGTACCGCGATTGGCGACACCGTCGGTCTGGTAATCGCCAACGTAGACAGCGCCCTACTGGACGCGATGAAACTTGAAAAACGGTATCGCTCCATTGGCATCCTTGGCGCCCGTACTGGCGCAGGCCCGCACATCATGGCCGCCGATGAAGCGGTAAAAGCCACCAATACTGAAGTCGTCAGTATTGAGTTACCACGTGATACCAAAGGCGGCGCAGGTCATGGCTCGCTGATTATTCTTGGTGGCAACGATGTTTCCGACGTGAAACGCGGCATTGAAGTCGCACTGAAAGAACTGGATCGCACCTTTGGCGATGTTTATGCCAACGAAGCCGGTCACATCGAAATGCAGTACACCGCACGCGCCAGCTACGCGCTGGAAAAAGCCTTTGGCGCACCGATTGGCCGTGCCTGTGGCGTTATCGTCGGCGCGCCAGCATCCGTTGGTGTCCTGATGGCCGATACGGCCCTGAAATCCGCCAACGTGGAAGTTGTGGCCTACAGCTCCCCTGCCCATGGCACCAGCTTCAGTAACGAAGCCATTCTGGTTATTTCGGGTGACTCTGGCGCTGTTCGTCAGGCCGTTATCTCCGCCCGTGAAATCGGTAAAACCGTACTCGGGACCCTCGGCTCAGAGCCGAAAAACGATCGTCCGTCCTACATCTGATATCAGTGAGGCTGATTCATGAGATCGAAAAGATTTGAAGCACTGGCGAAGCGCCCTGTGAATCAGGATGGTTTCGTTAAGGAGTGGATCGAAGAAGGCTTCATTGCGATGGAAAGCCCGAACGACCCCAAACCGTCGATTAAAATCGTCAACGGTACAGTCACTGAACTGGACGGTAAATCCGCCAGTGAATTTGACTTAATCGACCATTTCATTGCCCGCTATGGCATTAACCTGGCGCGCGCTGAAGAGGTCATGGCGATGGACTCGGTCAAACTGGCCAATATGCTTTGCGACCCTAACGTGAAGCGCAAAGACATTGTGCCGCTGACCACCGCAATGACGCCGGCAAAAATTGTCGAAGTGGTGTCCCATATGAACGTCGTTGAGATGATGATGGCGATGCAGAAAATGCGTGCTCGTCGTACACCATCTCAACAAGCGCACGTCACTAACGTCAAAGATAACCCGGTGCAGATTGCCGCTGATGCCGCTGAAGGCGCATGGCGCGGGTTTGACGAACAGGAAACAACCGTTGCCGTTGCACGTTATGCGCCATTTAACGCCATTGCGCTGTTAGTCGGCTCACAGGTTGGACGCCCGGGCGTATTAACCCAGTGCTCGCTGGAAGAAGCTACCGAACTTAAACTCGGCATGCTAGGCCACACCTGCTACGCGGAAACCATCTCCGTCTATGGTACTGAACCCGTCTTTACCGACGGCGATGACACGCCATGGTCGAAAGGCTTCCTCGCCTCGTCCTATGCTTCCCGTGGTCTGAAAATGCGCTTTACCTCCGGCTCTGGCTCAGAAGTTCAAATGGGTTACGCCGAAGGCAAATCAATGCTTTATCTGGAAGCCCGCTGCATTTACATCACCAAAGCTGCGGGTGTACAGGGCCTGCAAAACGGTTCAGTAAGCTGCATCGGTGTCCCTTCCGCCGTGCCGTCAGGCATTCGTGCAGTGTTGGCTGAAAACCTGATTTGTTCCTCTCTGGATCTGGAATGCGCCTCCAGCAACGACCAAACCTTTACCCACTCGGATATGCGTCGTACTGCGCGTCTGCTGATGCAGTTCCTGCCGGGTACTGACTTCATTTCTTCTGGTTATTCCGCGGTGCCGAACTACGACAACATGTTTGCGGGTTCGAACGAAGATGCTGAAGATTTTGACGACTACAACGTTCTCCAGCGTGACCTGAAAGTAGACGGTGGTCTGCGCCCGGTTCGCGAAGAAGATGTTATCGCCATTCGTAACAAAGCGGCACGTGCGCTGCAGGCCGTCTTTGCCGGGATGGGATTACCACCAATCACTGATGAAGAAGTGGAAGCTGCGACCTACGCCCACGGTTCGAAAGATATGCCGGAACGTAACATCGTTGAAGACATCAAGTTTGCACAAGAGATCATCAATAAAAACCGTAACGGTCTGGAAGTGGTGAAAGCCCTTGCTCAGGGCGGATTTACCGATGTCGCTCAGGACATGCTCAACATCCAGAAAGCCAAGTTAACCGGGGATTACCTGCATACCTCCGCCATTATCGTTGGCGACGGACAGGTGCTATCCGCTGTCAATGATGTTAACGACTACGCCGGTCCGGCAACAGGTTATCGCCTGCAGGGCGAACGCTGGGAAGAAATCAAAAACATCCCTGGCGCACTTGATCCCAACGAGCTTGGCTAAGGGGTGAAAAATGGAAATTAATGAAAAACTACTGCGCCAGATAATTGAAGATGTGTTGTCTGAAATGCAGACCAGCGACAAACCCGTCTCTTTCCGCGCATATACAGCGGCAAGCGCACCTCAGGCTGCGGCGACACAGGGAGACAGCTTTCTGACCGAGATTGGTGAAGCCAAACAAGGCCAGCAACAGGACGAAGTGATTATTGCCGTAGGGCCGGCGTTCGGGCTCTCGCAAACCGTCAATATCGTAGGTATCCCGCATAAGAATATCTTGCGCGAAGTGATTGCCGGTATTGAAGAAGAAGGCATTAAAGCGCGCGTTATCCGCTGCTTTAAATCCTCCGATGTGGCGTTTGTCGCCGTTGAGGGGAACCGTCTGAGCGGTTCCGGGATCTCTATCGGCATCCAGTCAAAAGGTACCACGGTTATCCACCAGCAGGGGTTACCGCCGCTTTCAAACCTGGAGCTGTTCCCTCAGGCACCGCTTCTGACGCTGGAAACCTATCGTCAGATCGGTAAAAACGCCGCGCGTTATGCCAAGCGTGAATCTCCGCAACCGGTCCCTACTCTGAATGACCAGATGGCCCGTCCTAAGTACCAGGCGAAATCAGCCATTCTGCACATTAAAGAGACCAAATACGTTGTGACAGGCAAAAACCCGCAGGAACTGCGCGTGGCGCTTTGATAAAGGATACCTCCATGAATACCGACGCAATTGAATCGATGGTTCGGGATGTGTTGAGCCGGATGAACAGCCTGCAAGGCGAGTCTGCGACTCCGCCCGCGGCGAGTTCATCAGCACATACCGCGAAAGTCACGGATTACCCTCTCGCGAATAAACATCCTGAGTGGGTAAAAACTGCGACCAACAAAACGCTGGACGACTTCACGCTTGAAAATGTTCTGAGCAACAAAGTGACCGCGCAGGACATGCGCATCACCCCTGAAACACTGCGCCTGCAGGCGGAAATCGCCAAAGATGCCGGACGTGACAGGCTGGCGATGAACTTCGAGCGCGCAGCCGAGCTAACCGCTGTTCCTGACGATCGCATTCTTGAGATCTACAACGCGCTGCGCCCGTACCGCTCAACAAAAGATGAGCTGATGGCTATCGCCGACGATCTCGAAAATCGTTATCAGGCAAAAATCTGTGCAGCTTTCGTTCGTGAAGCGGCAGCGCTGTACGTTGAGCGTAAAAAACTCAAAGGCGACGACTAACTCAGGGAAAGGATCATGCGATATATAGCTGGCATTGACATAGGCAACTCATCAACGGAAGTCGCTCTGGCTACTCTGGATGAGTCTGGCGTGCTGAGCATCACCGGCAGCGCGCTGGCAGAAACCACCGGAATTAAGGGCACATTACGTAATGTGTTTGGCATTCAGGAGGCCCTTACGCTGGCGGCAAAAAACGCCGGTATCAATGTCAGCGATATTTCGCTCATCCGTATTAACGAAGCCACCCCGGTCATTGGCGATGTGGCGATGGAAACAATAACCGAAACCATCATCACTGAATCCACCATGATCGGCCATAACCCTAAAACACCGGGCGGCGTCGGGTTAGGCGTGGGCGTCACTATTACGCCGGAAGACCTTCTCAGTCGCCCGGCGGATACGCCCTATATTCTGGTGGTGTCGTCGGCATTTGATTTCGCCGATGTCGCTACGATGATTAATGCCTCCGTCCGTGCTGGATACCAGTTGACTGGCGTTATTTTGCAGCAGGACGATGGCGTGTTGGTCAGTAATCGTCTGACTCATCCCCTGCCCATCGTCGATGAAGTCCTTCATATCGACCGTATCCCGTTGGGGATGCTGGCTGCCATTGAGGTCGCTGTACCAGGAAAGGTCATTGAAACCCTTTCTAACCCCTACGGCATTGCAACTGTCTTTGGCCTCAATGCCGATGAGACTAAAAACATTGTTCCGATGGCACGGGCGCTGATCGGCAACCGTTCAGCCGTGGTGGTGAAAACGCCGTCAGGTGATGTGAAAGCGCGAGCGATTCCTGCCGGAAATCTGGAGCTACAGTCTCAGGGTCGTACCGTACGGGTCGACGTTGCCGCGGGCGCCGAAGCGATTATGAAAGCGGTTGGTGAATGCCCAAAACTGGATAACGTGACCGGAGAAGCTGGCACCAATATTGGCGGCATGCTGGAGCATGTGCGCCAGACGATGGCAGAATTAACCAACAAACCCAGTCATGAAATTTTTATTCAGGATCTGCTGGCGGTCGATACCTCGGTTCCCGTCAGCGTGACGGGTGGACTTGCCGGTGAGTTCTCGCTGGAGCAGGCTGTCGGCATAGCCTCCATGGTGAAATCAGACCGCCTGCAAATGGCGATGATTGCCCAGGAGATCAAGCAAAAGTTCAACATTGACGTCCAGGTTGGCGGGGCCGAAGCCGAAGCTGCCATTCTGGGAGCCTTAACAACTCCGGGCACAACACGACCACTGGCTATTCTGGATCTCGGCGCGGGTTCAACCGACGCTTCTATCATCAATCCTAAGGGCGAAATTATTGCCACGCACCTGGCAGGCGCAGGCGATATGGTCACGATGATCATTGCCCGTGAACTGGGTCTGGATGACCGTTATCTCGCTGAAGAAATTAAAAAGTATCCGTTGGCGAAAGTTGAGAGCTTGTTCCACCTTCGCCACGAAGACGGCAGCGTTCAGTTCTTCCCTGCGCCTCTCCCACCAACGGTTTTTGCGCGCGTGTGCGTAGTGAAACCCGATGAACTGGTGCCACTGCCTGGTGAACTGGCGCTGGAGAAAGTACGGGCCATTCGTCGAAGCGCCAAGGAGCGCGTTTTCGTTACTAACGCACTCAGAGCGCTACGTCAGGTCAGTCCGACCGGGAACATTCGAGATATTCCCTTTGTGGTGCTGGTTGGCGGCTCATCTCTGGATTTTGAAGTTCCACAGCTGGTCACCGATGCTCTGGCGCATTATCGACTGGTTGCCGGGCGCGGCAACATTCGTGGTACCGAAGGTCCGCGCAATGCGGTTGCGACAGGACTGATTCTCTCCTGGCATAAGGCATTCGCTCATGGAAAGTAATCTCACCACACCAGCCATCGTTATCTTCACCAGTGCTGACTGTGCTGACGTCTGGAATGACGTACTGCTGGGTATTGAAGAAGAAGGGATTCCCTTTGTGATTCAGGAGAGTGGCTCAGCTGACGTTATCCACAACGCATGGTTGGCCGCCTGCCAGTCTCCATTGCTGGTCGGTATTGGCTGTAGCCGCGAAAAACTGGTCGTGCACTACAAAAACTTACCCACATCAGCACCACTTTTTACGCTGACGTATCAACAAAATAGCCACGATCGCCGCAGCATTGGTAACAACGCTGCGCGGCTGGTTAAAGGCATTCCGTTCCGGGAATGCCACTCATAACCCACAGGAGAAAAGCAGTATGAATAACGCACTGGGACTGGTTGAAACAAAAGGGCTTGTCGGCGCTATTGAAGCCGCTGATGCCATGGTGAAATCCGCAAACGTGCAGTTGGTTGGTTACGAAAAAATCGGCTCTGGCCTTATCACCGTTATGGTTCGCGGTGATGTCGGCGCAGTGAAAGCAGCCGTAGATGCTGGAAGCGCAGCCGCAAGCGCCGTTGGTGAGATGAAATCCTGCCACGTTATCCCGCGTCCGCACAGCGACGTTGAAGCCATTTTACCTAAATCCGCATAAGTCGTTGCAACCAAGGAGAACAGCGTGAAGCAATCACTGGGATTACTTGAAGTTAGTGGTCTGGCATTAGCCATCAGTTGCGCGGACGTCATGGCGAAAGCCGCCTCCATCACGCTGGTGGGCCTCGAAAAAACCAACGGCTCAGGCTGGACGGTGATCAAGATAATCGGGGATGTGGCCTCCGTCCAGGCGGCCATTTCCACCGGTGTCAGTTTCGCTGACCAGCGAGATGGACTGGTGGCTCACAAAGTCATTTCCAGACCCGGGGATGGGATCCTGTCGCATAGCGTTGTCCTGGAGCCTGAGCCAACGCCCGAACCCATACCAGCCGTAGCGCATGAAGAGATATTTGTAGACCATGATGTACCCGAAGCACCGCAAGATGCAGAGTTGATTAGCTGCAATTTGTGTCTTGACCCTGCCTGCCCTCGCCAAAAAGGCGAGCCGCGCACGCTTTGTCTTCACTCTGGCAAACGAGGTGAAGCGTAATGGATAAACAGCAACTGGAGACCACTGTCGCTAAGGTTCTGGACGAAATGCGCGAGCGCCCGATTCCGCTGGGGATCTCTAATCGTCATATTCATCTGTGCGCTGAAGATTACGGTCGCTTGTTTCCCAATCACCCCATTAGTGAGAAAAAAGGGCTGCTGCAGCCAGGACAATATGCAGCAGAGCAGACTGTCACGCTGGTGGGGCCAAAAGGTCAGTTAAAAAATGTGCGTTTACTCGGCCCGCTGCGCAGTACCAGCCAGGTCGAAATTTCTCGTACCGACGCCCGCACGTTGGGGATTGCTGCTCCGCTGCGGATGTCGGGCAATATTCAGGGCACACCCGGTGTTCGTCTCGTCAGCCCATTTGCTGAACTGGACTTAGCATCCGGGGTGATCGTCGCCCAACGGCATATCCATATGTCTCCGCTCGATGCTCTGATTCTGCGGGTTTCCCATGGCGATAAAGTTTCGGTCGCCATTAATGGCGATGAACGTCGACTGATTTTCGATAACGTCGCCGTACGCGTTTCGCCGGATATGCGCCTCGAAATGCATATCGATACAGACGAAGCCAATGCTGCAGGCGCTGATAATCCCCAGGCATTCGCCACACTGGTGACCTCACGATGAACAACGAACTGCTGCAACGCATTATCGAGGAGGTTGTTTCCCGATTAAAAAAACGCGCGGAAAGCACGCTCACTCTTAGCGTCGCGCAGTTACGGGAAATCGATTCACGAACAGTATGCTGCCAGTACTCGTCGCTCCTTCTCCAGCAAGTGGATCTGCCATTACTGGAGCAAATTGCCGAAGGCTGCCCAGCCAACATGTCGGTGGGAAAGATTCACGACGCGCTGGCATGCGGAGTCCGCGTGAAAATTTTACTACAACACCGATTGTTACCCGCAATCCCCGTGAAAAAACTCGCACGTCTGCCGCTGGAGTTCAATGACGAACGGGGACGAACCATCTTTTTGCATCCTGAGAAGCTTCTCAGCTATGCCGACGTCGCCCAATTAAGGGATGGCGTACTGGTGTTGCGCCGTCGGTGTGTCGTGACGGCTCTGGCTCAGGAAGCAGTCAGTCTGCGAAATGTCCAACTAATTAAGCAGGAGTGAGCTATGCATCTGGCCCGGGTTACAGGCGTTGTGGTTTCCACGCAAAAATCCCCATCACTGGTGGGAAAAAAACTGTTGCTGGTACGTCGGGTAAGTGCTGACGGAGAGCTTCCTGCATCCCCTGTGAGTGGAGATGAAGTCGCTGTTGATTCTGTCGGCGCAGGGACCGGCGAACTGGTATTACTCAGCAGCGGATCCAGCGCCAGACACGTTTTTTCTGGCCCTAATGAGGCCATCGATCTGGCTATCGTCGGCATTGTCGACACGCTTTCTCGTTAGGAGGAACTATGGCGATTTATACCCGCACTGGTGATGCCGGAACAACAGCCCTCTTTACCGGACAGCGCGTGAGCAAAACGCATCCACGCGTGGAAGCCTACGGTACGCTGGACGAACTGAACGCGGCGCTAAGTCTGTGCGTTTGTGCAGCGAAAACCCCGCAGCACCAGCAGTTACTTGAAAATATCCAGCTGCAGCTTTTTTGGTTCAGCGCCGAACTGGCAAGCGAAAGCGAAGAACCAACGCCAGAGCAGCGCTACATCAGCTCAGAAGAAATTGCGGCACTGGAAGCGGCCATCGATACCGCAATGGGAAGAGTACCGCCCCTGCGCAGCTTTATTCTACCTGGCCGCAGCGAAGCCGCCAGCCGACTGCACTTTGCCCGTACGCTAGCACGCCGCGCAGAGAGACGACTGGTCGAGCTCTCCACCGAGATATCCGTCAGACACGTGCTGATGCGTTATATCAATCGCCTGTCCGACTGCTTATATGCGCTTGCACGAGCAGAAGATCATGACGCCCATCAAAACGACATCATTCAGAAAGTGGCTGAGCGCTATCTCGCTGCCGTTCAAGCACCAGCCATAAAGGAGCCGACTATGTCTCTGTCTTTTCAGGAGCTCCACCAACTCACTCGCGCTGCGGTGACGAGAGCAGAAGAACTTCAGGTTCCGGTCGTCATAAGCATTGTTGATGCGAACGGGACCCAAATGGTGGCCTGGCGCATGCCTGACGCTTTACTCGTGAGTAGCGAACTGGCACCCAAAAAAGCCTGGACTGCCGTGGCGATGAAAACCGCCACACATGAGCTGACATCGGCAGTGCAACCCGGCGCTGCGCTTTACGGTCTGGAAAGCCATATGCAGGGAAAAGTCGTCACCTTCGGTGGCGGATACGCATTATGGCGTGAGGGTTTACTCCTCGGGGGTCTTGGCATCAGCGGAGGAAGCGTTGAACAGGATATGGACATTGCAGAAACGGCCATTGCGGCGATTAACGTGAGAACACATCAATGAATACTTCAGAACTTGAAACCCTTATTCGTAACATTTTGAGTGAGCAACTCGCCCCGGCAAAAGCAGAAGTTCAGGGTAACGGTATTTTTCCGTCCGTTGGCGAAGCTATCGATGCAGCGCATCAGGCTTTTCTGCGTTACCAGCAATGTCCATTGAAAACCCGCAGCGCCATCATAAACGCCCTACGCGAGGAACTGACGCCTCATCTTGCTTCACTGGCCGCTGAGAGCGCAGCTGAAACAGGAATGGGCAACAAAGAGGATAAGTTCCTTAAAAATAAAGCCGCGCTGGACAACACTCCAGGAATCGAAGATCTCACTACCACGGCGTTAACCGGTGACGGCGGCATGGTGTTATTCGAGTATTCCCCATTTGGCGTGATTGGTTCTGTCGCCCCCAGTACTAACCCGACAGAGACCATTATTAACAACAGCATCAGCATGCTGGCGGCAGGGAATAGCGTTTACTTCAGTCCGCATCCGGGTGCCAAAAAGGTTTCACTCAAGCTGATTGCCATGATCGAAGATATTGCTTTCCGTTGCTGCGGAATTCGTAATCTTGTCGTTACGGTCACAGAACCCACCTTTGAGGCTACCCAGCAGATGATGGCGCACCCTAAAATCGCAGTTCTCGCGATTACCGGTGGCCCAGGCATTGTTGCTATGGGCATGAAAAGCGGGAAAAAAGTCATCGGCGCAGGCGCAGGAAATCCACCCTGCATTGTTGATGAAACGGCCGACCTGGTTAAGGCGGCAGAGGATATCATCAATGGCGCATCCTTTGATTACAACCTCCCCTGCATCGCTGAGAAGAGCCTGATTGTTGTTGATGCCGTTGCCGAACGACTGGTTCAACAGATGCAGTCTTTTGGTGCGATGCTTCTCAATAGCGAAGAGGTAGACAAACTGCGCGCTGTCTGTCTACCAGAAGGCATAGCCAATAAAAAACTGGTGGGTAAAAGCCCGGCAACCTTACTGGAAGCAGCAGGAATACCGGTTCCGGCAAAAGTACCTCGATTACTGACAGGCATCGTCAAGGCTGACGACCCGTGGGTTACCAGCGAGCAATTGATGCCAATGCTCCCCGTCGTAACGGTGAGCGATTTTGACAGTGCATTAACGTTGGCCCTGAAAGTTGAAGAGGGATTGCATCACACCGCCATTATGCATTCGCAAAATGTGTCACGTTTGAACCTTGCCGCGCGCACGCTTCAGACCTCCATCTTTGTGAAAAATGGCCCCTCTTACGCCGGGATCGGCGTTGGTGGCGAAGGTTTTACAACCTTCACTATTGCGACGCCAACCGGTGAAGGAACAACATCTGCACGCACTTTCGCACGCTCTCGTCGTTGCGTGCTGACAAACGGTTTTTCTATTCGCTAATGGGGCCGTTATGAAAAGCTTTTCACTGCAAACTCGATTGTACAGCGGCCAGGGAAGTCTGGATGTGCTCAAGCGCTTCACGAATAAGCATATCTGGATTATCTGCGATGGTTTTCTCGCGCGTTCTCCCCTGATTGAAAAGCTGCGCAACGCTCTGCCAGCGGATAACCGCATCAGCATTTTCAGCGATATCACCCCCGATCCCACCATCGGCACGGTAGTACAAGGGATTGCACAAATGCAGTCCCTGCGACCGGACGTCGTGATGGGTTTTGGTGGCGGCTCAGCACTGGACGCCGCAAAAGCCATCGTCTGGTTCAGCCGACAGTTCGGTATTGAAATTGAAACCTGTGTCGCAATTCCCACCACCAGCGGCACAGGCTCCGAGGTAACCAGTGCCTGCGTGATTAGCGATCCGGATAAAGGCATTAAATATCCATTGTTTAATAATGCGCTTTACCCGGACATGGCCATCCTTGATCCAACGTTGGTCGTCAGCGTACCACCTGCCATCACCGCGAATACCGGCATGGACGTGTTAACGCATGCGCTGGAGGCTTACGTGTCCACGAAGGCCAGCGACTTCACAGACGCACTGGCTGAAAAAGCCGCTCAAATCGTCTTCCAGTACCTGCCTGTCGCCGTCAGCAAAGGCGACTGTCTGGCAACCAGGGGGAAAATGCACAATGCATCAACGCTCGCGGGAATGGCATTTAGTCAGGCTGGACTGGGGATCAATCATGCGATTGCCCATCAATTGGGTGGTCAGTTTCATCTGCCGCATGGACTTGCCAATGCGCTGCTGCTGACCCATGTCATTTATTTTAATTCCCGCGATCCGCGAGCTGCGAAGCGCTATGCCCGTTTTGCTAAAGCCTGCCATTTATGCCCGGATAATGCGAACGATACGGCTGCGCTGAATGCGCTCATTCATCAAATTGAGCTTCTCAAAAAACAGTGTACGTTACCTTCTTTCGTTGACGCGCTTAAAGACGGAAAGCAAGTCTGGTCACAACGTATCCCATCGATGGTTCAGGCCGCGCTGGCTGACGTCACGCTGCAAACCAATCCTCGTGTTGCCGATGCCAGTGCCATGCAGGAACTGCTTGAGGAATTATTATGAAGACAGCCATGACGGCAGAGTCCACGCTTTATGATGCGCAGACCATTCGCGAACGCGTTCGCGCAGCGGGTGTTGTCGGAGCCGGAGGCGCAGGCTTTCCTGCTCACGTAAAATTACAGGCGCAGGTCGATACCTTTCTGGTCAATGCGGCTGAATGTGAGCCAATGCTGAAAGTTGACCAGCAGTTGATGGCCGTCCAGGCTGAGCGACTTATCCGCGGCGTTCAATATGCCATGACGGCGACGGGAGCCAGTGCCGGAATTATTGCGCTCAAGGAGAAATACCAAGGTGCTATCAATGCATTAACGCCCCTTCTACCTGCCGGGATCCGCTTACATATTTTGCCTGATGTCTACCCGGCTGGTGACGAGGTTCTGACCATCTGGATGGCAACAGGTCGGAGAGTTCCGCCTGCCGCGCTGCCAGTCAGCGTCGGTGTGGTGGTCAATAACGTCCAGACCGTGCTCAACATCGCGAGAGCAGTTGAGCAGCAGTACCCCGTTACGCGTCGTACCCTGACTGTTAACGGCGCAGTCGCCAGTCCCATCACACTCAATGTCCCTATCGGAATGTCTTTACGTGACGTTCTGGCGCTGGCCGGTGGCGCAACCGTTGACGATCCCGGCTTTATTAACGGTGGTCCGATGATGGGCGGCCTGATTACTTCACTGGATACCCCCGTAAGCAAGACCACCGGGGGCCTGCTGGTTTTGCCTAAGTCTCATGCGTTGATTCAGCGGCGGATGCAGGATGAACGCACCGTGCTTTCTGTAGCAAAAACCGTTTGCGAGCAGTGCCGTTTGTGTACGGATTTGTGCCCAAGGCATTTGATCGGCCATGAATTATCCCCGCACCTGTTGGTTCGTGCGGTTAATTATCAGCAGGCGGCCACACCGCAGCTGCTGCTCACGGCCCTGACCTGTTCAGAATGCAACGTGTGTGAAAGCGTAGCCTGCCCGGTTGGGATTTCACCGATGCGCATCAACCGTATGCTGAAACGCGAGCTGCGGGCGCTCAACCATCGTTATGAAGGGCCGCTAAATCCTGAGGATGAAATGGCGAAGTACCGGCTGATCCCGGTTAAGCGCCTTATTACCAAACTGGGTCTTAGCGACTGGTATCACGATGCGCCACTGGCTGAGACTGATTATTCCACAGATAAAACGACGCTGTTGTTACGCCAGCATATTGGTGCCAGCGCCATCCCATGTGTAGAACAAGGCGAACACGTTGTTCGCGGTCAATGCGTTGCCGATGTGCCGTCCGGTGCATTAGGCGCGCCTGTTCACGCCAGCATTGACGGTATTGTCAGCGAAATCACTGAGCAATCTATCACGGTAATTAGAGGTTAATCATGTCTCAGGCTATAGGGATTTTAGAACTCACCAGCATTGCCAAAGGAATGGAAGCGGGTGATGCCATGTTAAAAAGCGCGAATGTGAATTTACTGGTCAGCAAGACCATCTGCCCGGGAAAATTTCTACTCATGCTCGGTGGTGACGTAGGTGCCGTACAACAGGCGATTGCCACTGGAACATCTCTTGCCGGCGATATGCTCGTTGACAGTCTGGTACTCCCCAACATTCATGCCAGCGTACTCCCCGCAATCAGCGGGCTAAACAGCGTGGATAAGCGTCAGGCAGTTGGTATTGTCGAAACATGGAGCGTTGCTGCCTGCATCTGCGCCGCCGACCGGGCGGTTAAAGCCTCCAACGTCACGCTGGTACGCGTCCATATGGCATTTGGTATTGGCGGTAAGTGCTACATGGTCGTTGCTGGCGATGTATCCGATGTGAATAACGCAGTGACGGTTGCCAGTGAAAGTGCGGGTGAAAAAGGCCTGCTGGTTTACCGCTCGGTCATACCTCGCCCGCATGAAAGCATGTGGCGACAAATGGTGGAGGGATAATGGAAAGACAACCCACCACGGATCGAATGATTCAGGAATATGTTCCTGGCAAACAGGTCACGCTGGCGCATCTTATTGCTAATCCAGGTAAAGATTTGTTCAAGAAGCTGGGATTACAGGATTCAGTATCCGCAATCGGGATTTTGACGATAACCCCCAGCGAAGCCTCAATTATCGCCTGCGATATCGCCACGAAATCCGGGGCGGTAGAGATTGGTTTTCTCGACAGGTTTACCGGTGCGGTGGTTCTGACGGGTGATGTTTCCGCCGTTGAGTACGCGCTGAAACAGGTAACCCGAACGCTCGGCGAAATGATGCGTTTTACCGCGTGTCCCATCACTCGGACGTAATCTCATGAAACGTATCATGCTAATTGGCCCCAGCCAGTGCGGTAAAACATCGCTCACACAGTGCATGCGGGGAGAAGCGCTTCACTACCAGAAAACTCAGGCCATAGTCTGGTCTCCTACGACAATAGACACACCGGGTGAATATCTTGAGAACCGCTGCCTGTACAGTGCGCTGCTGGTCAGCGCCTGTGAAGCAGACATTATTGCGCTGGTACTCAATGCTGACGCGCCGTGGTCACCATTTTCTCCCGGTTTTACCGGACCAATGAACCGACCCGTTATTGGCCTCGTTACCAAAGCCGATTTAGCCAATCCGCAGCGTATTTCTCTTGTGGAGAGTTGGTTAGTTCAGGCTGGTGCGCAAAAAGTATTTGTCACCAGCGCGCTGGAGAATACTGGGGTCGATGAGATGTTCATTTTTCTGAATGCAAAGGAACCTTCATGTCTCACAAAATAATGGCCATTAATGCAGGTAGTTCCTCGCTTAAATTTCAACTACTGGCGATGCCGCAGGGTGAAATGATCTGTCAGGGGTTGATTGAACGTATCGGTTTGTCTGATGCGCAGGTCACCCTAAAAACGCCAGCGCAGAAATGGCAGGAGACTTTGCCCGTAGCCGATCACCGTGAAGCCGTAACGTTGCTCCTGGAAAAACTGCTCAACCACCACATTATCAACAGTCTGGAAGAGATCGACGGCGTGGGCCATCGCGTCGCGCACGGCGGAGAATCCTTTAAAGACTCCGCGCTGGTAACTGATGAAACGCTGGCAGAAATCGAGCGACTCGCGGAACTGGCCCCTCTGCATAACCCGGTAAATGCGTTGGGGATCGCGGTATTCCGCCAGCTATTGCCCAAAACGCCAGCCGTTGCGGTGTTCGACACTGCCTTTCATCAAACGCTTGATGAGCCTTCTTTCATCTATCCCCTGCCCTGGCGTTACTATTCAGAGTTGGGTATTCGTCGCTATGGTTTTCATGGTACCAGCCACAAATACGTTAGCTCACAGCTTGCTGAAAAACTGGGTGTACCACTCAGCGCCCTGCGCGTTGTTTGTTGTCATCTGGGCAACGGCAGCAGCATCTGCGCCATCAAAGGCGGACAATCGGTGAATACGTCAATGGGCTTTACGCCGCAGTCTGGCGTGATGATGGGCACGCGAAGTGGCGATATCGATCCGTCCATTTTACCGTGGATTGCCCTGCGAGAAGGCAAAACACCGCAGCAGCTCAACCAATTGCTCAACAATGAGTCCGGATTGCTCGGTGTTTCTGGCATCTCCCCTGACTACCGCGACGTTGAACATGCCGCAGATACGGGCAATCACCAGGCTGCGCTGGCGTTGACGCTTTTTGCTGAGCGCATTCGTGCCACCATTGGTAGCTATATTATGCAGATGGGCGGTCTGGATGCCCTGGTATTTACCGGTGGTATTGGCGAAAACTCCGCACGGGCGCGCGCTGCGATTTGTCGTAACCTGAATTTCCTGGGGCTGGCCGTTGATGAGGAAAAAAATCAGCGTAATGCCACCTTCATTCAGACGGAAAATGCGATGGTCAAAGTAGCTGTGATTAATACCAATGAAGAGCTGATGATTGCGCAAGACGTTATGCGTTTAGCGATATCTGAAACTGTGACATTGGGCATTCCTGCATAATACTGCCGCACCGCAAATTGCGGCAAATCATGGTAATAGCGCGATCGCCATGACACTATGCGCCGAGGATTGCTGATCACATAGGTGAAGACGTGGCTGTTGCGCAATGTCCCGCATCGTGCGGAGAACTTATCCAGGGCTGGATTCTGGGCAGTGAGAAATTGGTCTCCTGCCCGGTTGAATGGTATAGCACCGTTGAGGTCACTTCAGGTTCACCGCTGACAGATGAACGTCCACTTTCTCGGGCGATGGTTGAGAGGTTATTGCTGCACTGGCAATACCCGGCACAAATGAGTCAGGATATTCGAATTGATGTCCAGTCAACCATTCCTGTCGCTAAAGGGATGGCCAGCAGCACAGCGGATATCGCCGCCACGGCAATCGCCACGGCGCAGTATCTGGGGCATCAGCTAGACGAATCCACTCTGGCGCAGCTTTGCGTTTCGCTGGAACCTACCGACAGCACCGTTTTCCGCCAGCTTACGCTGTTCGATCATAACGACGCCTCCACGCAAATTGCCTGTGAAGCCCAGCCTCAACTCGATCTGCTGGTTCTCGAAAGTCCGGAAATCTTGCTTACTGCTGATTATCACCGTACTCCACGCCAGTCAGGGTTACTGGCAGGCGCTCCAGCGCTGAAACGCGCATGGGAAAAGGTACAGGAAGCCTGTATCAGTCAAAATCCTTATCGGATGGGTGAAGCCGCCACGCTGAGCGCGATCGCCAGCCAGTTGCTGTTACCTAAACCAAATTTTGATTCACTTTTAGCGCTGGTAGAAGAATGTGATTTATACGGTGTCAACGTTGCGCACAGTGGCAGCGTAGTCGGTCTGATGCTCGACAGAAAGCGTCATGATGTGGACTACATTAAATGGATGCTGACGCAGAAAAAATTAACGGAACACTGGCCGGAACAGCATTTGTTGCGGATGGTAACTGGCGGGGTCGAACTGCAATAAGGGCCGCCGCTAAGCAGCGACCCGGACAAGCATAAAATCGTTACTCGGCTTTCGCTTCGCCGTTCTTCACTTCGCCCATCGCTTTCAGCTTTTTAGAGATGTCGCGGCGCTCTTTAGAGATCTCAGCGTTTTTGATGATGTAATCATCAACACGATCTTCATAATCGCTTTTCATGCTGGCGATAATGCCCTGAATCGCTTCCACGCTCATTCCAGGCTTGATGTAGTCGCTCAGGTTGTCCAGCAGCAGAACACGTTTCTGGTTGTCACGGATCTTTTTCTCAACGTCCTGGATTTCACGTTGCAGTTTGTTTTTACGACGGAACAGACGAACAAATTCCAGCACGTCCTGGAAAGAAGGCTTGGTAGTTTCCATTTTTACACCCCTGATAATGTGAGATTCGGATTCGTTAAAACAACGGCTAAAGTGGGTCAACATTACTTTCATGCCCGCCATACTTCAAGTTGCATCTGCATCGACCATGCATGGTTGAAACCTGAATTATCGAGGGTAAAGCCATTGCAGTTACCAATGGTTTTAGCCTTTTTCAGTATCATACCTCTAATCGTTGCTGAATCGAAGCAGCAGTATAACCAATCCCCTCATCTGCTCTTTATTTGCGCAGCGCGCGACAGATCAAATGAGAGAGCAACTCCAGCTGTCGCGCCATTTCCATATTTAGCCAAACGTAGCCGTGAATGGGCGTTTCAGCGACATTATCGCCCTTATGCTCAGCAATAAGCTGACGTAACTCCACCACGGTGTCATTGAGTTTTTCCGTATTGGCAAGCACCGGTTGTGGATTACCTTCATACAATGCGTGGGTTATCGTCAGTAGCGCCTGTTGTGTCCTGAGCTGTGTTTCACGCAAAGTATGCGCATTCAACATAACAAAGTGGCTTGTACGGCTGGCCCAGAGCGCATTGATTTGCAGCTCAAGCATGCAGACCAGGTTACGATTAACCGTCTGAATAGCTTCAAAGATTGATTTT
This sequence comes from Citrobacter sp. Cpo069, assembly GCF_030332785.1. Taxonomy (NCBI): domain Bacteria; kingdom Pseudomonadati; phylum Pseudomonadota; class Gammaproteobacteria; order Enterobacterales; family Enterobacteriaceae; genus Citrobacter; species Citrobacter sp. Cpo069. The sequence continues at coordinate 22,749 of NZ_JAOWHD010000036.1, read as the reverse complement.
TGAATGCGGGTTTCTTTGCTGGCAGGAACGATGAGCCCACGCATTTTGACAACATCACTTAAAAGCTGTTGTAAATGCTTCTCCAGTCGCGGTTGCTCCAGCAGGTTGGGAGATAGCGCAGCCTGATACACCCGATTGTACCCCGTAACGCAATGCGCCAGCTGAATTCGCCAGTGTATAAATGCCCGCTGCGGCCAGATACCGGTAAACAGCATTGCAAGTAATGAACCCAGAATAACATCGCCACCGCGCCATAACGCTGTGTTCATATCTCCAGCGGGGGCACCCACAACGACCGCAAGCGTTATACCAATCAGCAACGCCTGATACGGCTTTTTACCCAGTGCCAGCCAGCCGCAGAGAAACATCGCCACCGCGCACCATATCAGCATTAGCGGAAGTGAAAAGAGCTCCAGACGAAGAGCCACCAGCCCAAGTACCGAACCCAGAATTGTCCCGCCAATACGCTCAAACGCTCTGGGGACAACGTTCCCCCAAAAGGAAATAGGCCCCATAATTACCACCAACGTAATCAGAGGCCATGTACCTTCAGGAATGTTCAACAGGCGAACCAACAGAAAAGTAAAAAGAAACGCCAGCGCAATGCGAACACCATGCACCACACGATAATGACGATACAAACGAATTTCAAAAGGACTCAGTGACTTATCTGCACGCACTCATGCACTCCGTCAGGGAATTGCAAAGAACAGAATTGTACCTGTTTTTTGAGTGAAAACATCACCCTGATGACCAGGACATTCATCCTGATTTACACCAAAAACAGTTACTTCGACTGTACCGGCACGTACATTTCAATGTCCCAGTAGCCGTCCTCCATGCCATTGTTCATATAAACTTCAAAGCAAGGTTTAGCGGCTATCGCATACGTCGAATCCTGCAGCAGGCGCTCAAAGAACTGATACCACGGCGTCGCGAAGTCATGATTTTCAACGCGGGCAACGGCGATAGCATAGTCGCCCCCCGCCAGTTCGGTCTGGATCACCCCTTCGCTGTTTTCTGGGATCTCAAAACCTTCAGGCACAGACACCACGGTATCACAACGCAGTTTTTCCGCCGGAACAACGTCAGGATTGTCGTAATAAACGGCTATCCATTCCAGCGGTACGATCTGCTTACCGTCGACCCACATCATTAACTGCTCGAAACCCTGCTTTACCGTTTGTTCCCACGGTCCAACCATATGGAAACCGGCAATTATGCGTTTCTCAACCTGCTTTATCTCGTACTCCATATAACCTCCGTTATTACACTGTATTTATATACAGTGTAATTTTTAGGTATGACGGCCACAAGGAATCAGTGATTATTATGTGAGCAGATTCGCACTCTTGCCAGTCAGGCACATCAGGAAAAACTACGCCTTGTGGTGGAAGTAATCGCTCAAACGCGAGAAGACGCCGCCTTCGTTGACAGACTCCAGCGTAACCAGAGGCCAGTGCGCCACCAGTTTATCCCGATCGTAGAGTTCAATTTCCCCCACACGTTGATGGGCAGCAATGGGGGCAACCAGTTCTTTCTTATCAAGAACATATTTTGCCTTGATATTAGCGACTTCGGCTTTAGGCAGGGCCATCCAGAAATCCTGCTCTGTGCCAAGGCTAATTTTTTCTTTATCGCCGTACCAGATCCGTTCAATACCAACCTGCTTACCGCTACGTAATACCTGCACGGTATCGAAGTTCTGTTGTCCCCATTGCAGCAGTTTTCGCGCCTGGTCTTCACGCCCTTTCGCACTCTCCGCCCCCATCACAACTGCAATCAGGCGGCGCTGCCCATCAACGGCAGAAGCAATCAGGTTGAATCCAGCGCCGGAGGTATGTCCTGTCTTCAGACCATCGACGTTCATAGTTTTATCCCACAACAAACCGTTACGGTTTTGCTGCGTGATTCCGTTCCAGGTAAGGCTTTTTTCACTGTACATATGGTAGAAATCCGGCTCTCCATGGATGATAGCTCTCGACAGCACGGCCAGATCGTAAGCTGAGCTATGCTGACCTGGCGCATCCAGACCATGTACCGTTTCAAAATGCGTGTCCCGCAGGTTCAGCTTTTGCACATAGCTGTTCATCATCGCGACAAACTGCGGCTGCCCTCCGGCGATGTAATCCGCCAGCGCCACACAGGCATCATTACCGGAATCAACAATTAACCCGCGACTCAGATCGCGCACAGAAACGCGATCCCCTTCTTTCAGGAACATTAAGGATGAACCGACGAAGACCGGATTATCTTTCGCCCAGGCATCTCGTCCTACGGTGACAATATCTGTCGGACTAATACGCTTGCTGTCGATTGCGCGATCGACAACATAGCCGGTCATCAGCTTGGTCAGGCTGGCAGGGTTGCGCTGCTGGTGTTCATTTCCGGCTGTCAGGATTTGGCCCGTGGTGTAATCCATTAATACCCACGCACCGGCATTAATTGCCGGAGGCTGTGGAGCGAAACTGGCGACGTCGGTCGCGTACGCGGGCGAAAAACTCATCGCAAATAGTGAAGCGGCAATAAACAAACGGCGTTTCAACAGCATGTCCTCAGGAAATGGAGAAATAGCCGTTCTTTTTACGGAAGTTCTGGCGAACAAACATGGATAAATTGCAAGAAAATGTGACATAAGGCACATTTTCTTGCTGTAAGGAAAGGATTTCAGATATCGACCGCGTCTGGCGTTACCCTTTGCGCGGTGCCGTTTCTGCGTGATGGCTACGATGACGATGATAGCCATCTATCATACTGCGGAAAATTTGCCCCGGCGTGTCACCCAGCGTGCACAGGTAAATATGCGCACAGATGAACAGTAAGCCGACAATCGCTAACACCATATGCAGCACCAGCATCACAGGCCCTGCCCCTATCACCTGCGGGTAGAGGCATAACAACCCGGTGATGATTAGCAGCGGAACCAGCGCGTACATGATGGCCAGATAAGCCAGCTGTTGTAGCGGGTTAAATTTACTCTCTGCCGTTGCGGCAAACGGGTGTGGTTCACCCTTCATGATGCCATACAGATAAAAGCGCGTTTGCAACAAGCAGCGTGGTATCAACCCATTAAACTTCACCCGGTAATGACAACCGTTGCCGCTGGTTGCGTTGATTAGCACAAAACCAACCCAGAAGGCCAACAAGGCGAAACCGCACCAGGTATGTACCTGCACCATCAATGCCACCGGTCCGAGAGAGAAGTGACCAAACAGGCCACTCAGCAAAAGCAGGATAAAAAGCAGCGCATTACCCCAGTGCCAGCGGCGGACTGCCAGAGAATAAAGGTAATCCCGATGTTCTTCTCCGGTTGCTGTTTTGGGTGCCAGCATCCGACGTAACAGCGCGTGCATAACCAGGCCCGCAATCATCAGCACAATAACAACGCCTGCATAAATGAGCCACAGCGGCCAGTAGTCCGGCGCATAGTTAAGCTCTGCTCCCCAGATAGAATTCATGCTTTACCCTCCTGATGGATCTCTTTACGCCGATAAACACTCACCGGACCGCTACGCGTATCCTGCTGGCGATAAACCTCTTTTTGATTTATCCAGTGCTGAATTTCCGGGTCGTCACGACGACCAAATTTCAGCGCATCCGTCGGACAAACGGAAACGCAGGCGGGCGATTGACCGCTCTCGAGTCGGGTATCTGCGCAAAAGTTACATTTGTCGGCAATTCCCGTTTGCGGATTGAGATAACGGACATGGAACGGACAAGCGGCAACGCAGTAGTCACAGCCAATACAGCGAGACTTATCCACTTGCACAATGCCATTTTCGTCGCGAAATGACGCACCAGTCGGACAGACGCTGACACACGGCGCATCTTCACAATGCTGACAGGAAACGCGAACAAACTGGAAGTGGGACAGCACCTCGGGTTCATGTTCGGGTGAACGGATCTGCACCTGTAGACGGCTAAATCCCTCTGGCACATCATTCAGAACTTTGCAGGCAACCGTACATGCCTGACAGCCGATACAGCGTTTCTCGTCATGCAGCATGACATAAGGGTTTGTAGATTGATTCATGATGTTCTCCTTTCTCATGCCCGACGAAGCGTAACGCCAGCGGTGTGGACCACCGTACCGGAAACCGGACTGGTAACATGCGGAAGCAAATTACCGCAATGGATACCGTGCGTTGTCGCTGCGGTTTTGGCTCCCGCCTTGGCGCCAAATCCCATATAAACAAACAGCGTATCGGGCCGAATTCCGGCGGTGACCAGCGCTTTGCCTTTTTCCTTGCCGGTCGCATTTTCCAGCCAGATGTCATCGCCGCTTTTGATGCCTTTTTCACGGGCCGTTTGCGGGTGGATCCACACCGCGTTATCCCACATCAACTCGCTAAGCAGTGGCACGTATTGCGTCGCACCGTTGGTATGAACCGCCACTTTTCCCTGGATAAAATAGAGTTCACTGTCGCCTTTGAGCGCAAAATTGCGCGCGCGCGGAATACCGTATCCAGGCAGGAGCGTTTCCAGCTCTTCGGAATAGAGTTCAATTTTTCCTGACGGAGATTTAAAGCGCAGTTGCTTGCCATAGGTACCGTCGCTGTCAACCGCCACCGCGCCCGGATAGCGTTCCACAAACTGACGCACCGCTTCAGGTTCACGCAGCAGCAACGGAACACCCCACTCCCGATACCCTTTCTGACGCAATTCAGCAGATAGCGCATGATCGCCATTAAGCTGGTATAACTGACGCGTTTGCATATCCTGCCATGGGTAGAATTGGCCAAGGCCTAACTGCACGGCCAGCTCTTTCCAGATTTGCCAGCTCGGACGCGCATCACCAATAGGTTCTACTACCTGCTGACGCAGGGCATAGGCTGGATTCAGACCCGACATGTCTGAAACTTCTTCATCGCGCTCAAGGTAAGTACATTCAGGCAAAAGGTAGTCGGCATACGCCGCGCTTTCGCTTAGGTAGACATCACAACTGACCACAAGGTCGAGCTGTTCAACGGTTTTGACCAGATCTGGTCGACAGGTTACGGTTTGGAAAGGGTTGTGTCGGGACATAATCCATCCCTTCACCGGATAAGGCGTCTGATTTAACACAGCATCAATGATGCTTTGCACCACACCACCGCCCGCCGCGATGTACTTAAACTGCGGGGCTACCAGATCGATACGCTGCGCCGTTGGCTTGGGTAATTTGGCATCGGGTTTTGCCAGCACCGGAGCGACCTTCTCGCCAGCCAGCTTATTGTAAGTTGCCGCCGCTTTTTTCTGATACAAACCGCCTTCACGCTCAATATTGCCAAGCAGCACATTGAGGGTAAAAATCATGCGCCGCATATCAATTTCTTCTTGCGAAAACGTCGCGCGATGGCCCGGACTGACGATAGCATGAGGCGCGCAGGCGGCCATTTCGCGGGTGACCCGAACAATGACATCAGCAGGCACATCCGCGAGCTGCTGCGCCCATTCCGGCGTGGTCTCTTGTACCGCTTCTGCCAGTTGCTCAAACCCCGTGGTGTAGCGCGCCACAAAGTCCGCGTCATACAGATTTTCATTGATCATGACGTGACACATGGCCATCAGCACCGGTAAGTCGCCACCCGGCTTGAGCGCATGCCATTCATCCGCCTTGCTGGAGAATACGGACAGACGGGGATCGAAGCTGACCATCTTCGCCCCCTTCTCCTGCGCGGTCATCAGCTCATGCGTATCAGCAACCTCGATCCCTTCATAGAGGTTATGGCCAAAAGAGACCATATAACGGGTATTGGCGATATCCATGGCTAAATCGCCACCCATCATCACTTTAGCGGCAATGGCTTTACCGGCAGGACACGTTGATGCGTGAGTAAAGGTATTCGGTGACCCGAAAGCCGTCGCGAGGTGAAATAAATGGCCAGACAGCGAGCCAGATTTAGACGAGAAGACGACTCCCTGGGGACCATATTGCGTTTTTATTGCCGTCATTTTTTCGGCGATCTCTTTATACGCCTGTTCCCAGCTAATAACCTGCCAGTCACCGCTCCCACGAGGTCCTGTGCGTTTCATGGGTTTAACAATGCGATGAGGGTCGTTGACCAGGCTAACGCCGCTGCCGCCGCGAGCGCAGACACGTGTCCCCTGCTGTGGCGCATTAGGGTTTCCCTGAATAAAAACCGTTTTATTATTAATCACCTGAGCCTGAATTGGGCAGCGAAAAGAACACATCTCGCACAAACTTGGCGTCAGGGATGTTTTCCCTTTGATACTCTCTGGAGAATTTCGCGCCAGTGCCCCAGGCGGGAAACTGCCTATCGCACAGGCTGAACAGCCTATACCCACTCCTCGCAAAAAATTACGCCGACTAATGCTCATATAACCTCCTGTTATTAGATATATCCAATAATTATATGGCGTTTAGATTATTTATTTTTTACATCAATCACATTTCATTACAATGTATGACAGCGAATTAACATAAATAAAAACCCATTGTTTATAAAAGATTTTTAAAGTTTCCAGAACACAACAAAGAAGAGGGAAATAACAATAATGGTTATCAGTTAGATTATTTACAAACCCGCAACCTCAAGACATTTTATTTCCGTAATTTATTTTAACAGTGCGAAATTTATTAATTAATTCCATTAATATCCTGTTTATCTCAATTTTATTGCGTACACAATCCAGCTTCGATAATGCCATAGCTGATTATCTCGCTATTTTTTGGTATTCTTGAACCAGCGCTAAATTGATCCCGGACATAACTGAACAATGAATGACGGCAAGCAGCAACCTGGTTTTCTCTTCCACGATTACGAGACCTTTGGTACCCATCCGGCGCTGGACAGACCCGCGCAATTTGCGGCTATCCGCACAGATAATGATTTCAACATCATCGGTGAACCAGAAGTTTTTTATTGCAAACCCGCGGACGATTATCTGCCGCAGCCTGAGGCGGTGTTGATTACGGGTATCACACCGCAGGAAGCACGAGAAAAGGGAGAGAATGAAGCCGCATTTGCTGCACGCATCCACGCCCTGTTCACCGTTCCGAAAACCTGCATCCTGGGTTATAACAACGTGCGCTTCGATGATGAGGTGACGCGCAACATCCTGTATCGCAATTTCTACGATCCCTATGCCTGGAGCTGGCAGAACGATAATTCGCGCTGGGATCTGCTGGATGTGATGCGCGCCTGCTATGCCCTGCGTCCTGAAGGCATTAACTGGCCGGAAAACGACGACGGCTTACCCAGCTTCCGCCTGGAACATTTGACCAAAGCCAATGGTATTGAGCATACCAATGCTCACGATGCTATGGCGGACGTATACGCCACAATCGCAATGGCGCAATTAGTGAAGTCGCGCCAGCCGCGTCTGTTTGATTATCTCTACAGCCATCGTAATAAGCACAAGCTGGCCGCGCTGATTGATGTCCCGCAAATGAAGCCGCTGGTCCATGTCTCTGGTATGTTCGGCGCATGGCGCGGCAACACCAGTTGGGTAGCGCCGTTGGCGTGGCATCCGGAGAATCGTAACGCGGTTATTATGGTCGACTTAGCCGGTGATATTTCGCCGCTGCTCGAACTCGACAGTGATGCCCTGCGCGAGCGGCTTTACACGTCTAAAGCGGATCTGGGTGATAACCCGGCCGTACCGGTTAAACTGGTGCACATCAACAAATGCCCGGTACTGGCACAGGCTAATACCCTGCGTCCGGAAGATGCCGACCGTCTTGGCATTAACCGCCAGCACTGTCTGGATAATCTCAAAGTTCTGCGCGAAAATCCGCAGATACGAGACAAAGTGGTCGCGATCTTTGCAGATGCGGAACCCTTTACACCATCAGATAACGTAGATGCCCAACTTTATAACGGCTTTTTCAGCGATGCTGACCGTGCGGCGATGAAAATCGTTCTGGAAACAGAACCACGCAATTTACCGGCGCTGGATATCTCCTTTGTCGATAAGCGCATTGAAAAACTGTTGTTTAATTACCGTGCACGTAACTTCCCGGGAACGCTGGACGAAGCAGAACAGCAACGCTGGCTGGACCACCGCCGCCAGGTATTCACACCGGAGTTTTTGCAAAATTACGCCAATGAACTGCAGTTATTGAGCCAGCAGTATGCGGATAACAAAGAAAAGTTGATGCTGCTGAAATCACTCTGGCAGTATGCCGAAGAGATTGTATAAATCCCACACATAAAAAAACGGAGAACATGTCTCCGTTTTTTTTAGTTAAATGCTGTTATTACGCGACATCTTCGTCGTACTGCGGCACCGGGTTACGGAAGCTTTTGGTCACACAAGCCAGGTAAATCAGACCGATACCGGCCCAGATCAGACCCAGAACCATTGAGCTCTCTTCCAGATTCACCCACAGCGCACCAACGGTCAGCGCACCGCACATCGGCAGGAACAGATACTGGAAGTGGTCTTTCAGCGTCTTGTTACGCTTCTCACGGATCCAGAACTGGGAGATCACCGACAGGTTTACGAAGGTAAACGCCACCAGCGCACCAAAGTTAATCAGCGCCGTCGCCATCACCAGGTCGAAGTTGATTGCCAGCAGAGCAATCGCACCAACCAGAATGATGTTCATAGACGGAGTACGCCATTTCGGGTGTACATAACCGAAGAAACTTTTCGGGAACACGCCGTCACGCCCCATCACGTACATCAGACGCGCTACGCCAGCATGCGCCGCCATACCGGACGCCAGTACGGTAATGGTAGAGAAAATCAGCGCGCCAACCTGGAAGAACTTACCGGCGACGTACAGCATGATTTCCGGCTGTGAAGCGTCTGGATCTTTGAAGCGCGAGATATCCGGGAAGTACAGCTGCAACAGATAGGTGGAGACGATAAAGATCAGGCCACCAATCAGCGCGGTCAGGAAAATCGCACGCGGGATCACACGCTCAGCGTCTTTGGTTTCTTCTGACAGGTTGCTGATACCGTCAAAACCGGTGAACGAGAAGCACAGGATGGTCGCGCCCGTGATCATCGGGATCACGTGTGCATCACCTGACCAGAACGGACGGCTGCTCGCCAGCGTACCGGCACCTTCCCCTTCGAACACGCCATAAACGACCATGCCGAGGATCACTGCAATCAGCACCACCTGCAACAACACGATTACGGTGTTGAAATTCGCAACGGATTTAAGGCTGCGCAGGTTGAAGGCGGTCATAAAGGCCACCAGCGCCACCACGAATATCCATGACGGTATCGACGGCACCAGGGCTTCAAAATAAATTTTTGCCAACAGAATGTTGATCATCGGAGCGAACAGGTAGTCCAGCAGTGATGACCAACCCACCATAAAGCCAACGGTCGGGCTAATGGATTTCTGGGCGTAAGTGTAGGCAGAGCCTGCAGACGGATAGCGACGCACTAGTTTACCGTAGCTCAGTGCGGTAAAGAGGATGGCGATCAGTGCAAAGGCGTAAGCTGTCGGGACGTGACCATCGGTCATTCCTGATACGATACCGAATGTATCGAACAGCGTCATCGGCTGCATATAGGCAAGGCCCATCATGACAACCGGAACCAGCGTAAGCGTTTTACGTAATTCCACGCGAGAGGTGTTTGGAGTAGCGTTATGCGACATGGTTATCCCCCATTACGGCGAAAACCGTCGCGTAAGCAAAAAATTGCCCCATTTTTTGTTAATCCTCAGCGACAACAACTGTCGATTTTTAAGTAAGTATCTATCCGGTACGAAGCCCGGCCTCTTTTATGAATGATTGGTTTGATGCAAAAAAATAACCGACGCGTATTAAAACGTCGGTTAATGTCATTTTTTGCAAGCGGCGTATTTTGCCCTAAATTGGGGAGAAATAACAAGAGATTGAAGCGGCCACAAAAGAATATTTTTTCTTAACTGATTGATTTGTCAGCAGCCGTTTTAACATACACCCCGGCAATAGCACTATTTGCTAAAATCTCATCCCGCCACCAGGCGCTGGCCAGCCCGGCGGTCTGTTCATTCCAGCCTATCCACACGGGTTCAAAGACAATTTGCGCGACCACTTTTTTCTCAATCAGTGCGCCGCTCTCCAGAAATCGCTGCGCCAGGTAGCGCGGAATATAGCCACATCCCAGACCGCTGATTTGCAGTTCCAGCTTGGTTTTGAAGTCAAAAACGGTAATGGCTTCTTGATCGTCCAGCACCTGGGAACCTGAGACGTTGGCATGCTGCGCATTGTCGCCCACCACAATGGCGCGAAAACGGCGAATGGTACGACGATTTAACGGTTCCTGTTCCTGCGCCAGCGGGTGATGCGGCGCAACCACAAACACCTGTTCCAAAACCCCGAGCCGTGCAAAGCCGAATTCACTCGCTGCAGGGGGTTCATGCATGGCGCCAACGATAATATCCGCCCGGCCCTGAGTGAGGGCATCCCAGGAGCCGCCCAGCACGCCATTGATAAACTTCAGGCGCGTCACGCTGTGGTGTTGATAGAAAGATTCGATGAGTGGGGCCAGCAGTGAAAAGGGAAACGTATCATCTACGCCAATAACCAGTTCATTCTCCCAGCCTTCGTGAAGTTTAATCGCCTGCTTTTCAAGTTCGCGGACGGTGTGCAGCACCTCCCGCCCCTTTTCCAGCAGCATCTGCCCGGTGCGGGTGAACTTAGCCCGGTGTCCGCTGCGATCGAGTAGCTGAATATTAAGATCGCTTTCCAGCTTATGGACGGTGTAGCTAAGCGCAGACGGCGTCTTAAACAATTTTGCCGACGCCGCCGCGAAACTGCCCTCTTTTTCTAATGCATCGAGGATGATAAGAACGTCCAGCAGTGGTTTCATACTCGCCCCCTGGCGGTATACAGCGGCACTCTGCTGGATTGTCACTCCATCGGCATCACCAGCGGGTCAGGATACTGGTACTCAAACCCAAGCTCATTACAAATACGGTTGCCATCAATGACTTTACCTTTACCGTTATCCGTACCGCCGCGAAATTCCGGCGGCTCCATCCCCAACTGGCGGGCCATCTGCGGATAGAACACGTTACGCGCTGGATGCATAGGCGCACATATATTATAGATGTGTCCCCCTTTAGGCGCTTGCAGCAGTAAGGTGATGGCAGAAACTACATCGTCCAGATGCACCAGATTGACGCCATGATGTCCGTCAGGTGCCGTCTTGCCAGCGAAGAAGCGACCAGGATGTCTTCCCGGACCGACCAACCCGGCCAGACGCAAAATATCCACCGACGTGCCTGGCAAATTGTGCAACCAGTCTTCAAGTTCTTTCAGGACACGACCGCTCGCCGTGACCGGATTACGCGCCGTCCCCTCTTTCACTGTGCCCTGAACGTCACCATAGACTGACGTCGAACTGGTAAAAATAATTCGTGGGATCCGATACGCCAGCGCGCTGTCGACCAGCTCCTGCATTGCCTGCAAGTAAAATGCTTCCCCAGGACCGCTACGACGCGCAGGCAGCGTAATAACCAGCGCATCGGCGTCCATCAGTGCATCGAGATCGTCAGCCTCACAGACCAGTTCAGGTTCCAGGCGCAGCGAATAACTCTCGATACCGCTCATGCGGGCCGCTTCCACCCCATCCAATGTGGTTTTGCTGCCGGTAACCTGCCAGCCTCTCGCCGCCAGCGACATGGCTAACGGCATGCCTAACCAACCTAACCCGACAATTGCGACCTTTTTCATGCCTTCTCTCCTGACTTTTGGCCTATAACGCAAGGCTACGCCAGCCCACGGTGGCTGACAATTCATAGTATCAATATGAAATGAATTAATGATCAAAAAAAGCCCTTGCTTTCCGTAGCTAAAGTGGTTTAGGTTAAAAGACATCAAATGAATAAACATTCATCGAGAAAATTTATGACACGCGCTCAATTCAAACACCATCATCACCATCATCCTGACTAGTCTTTCAGGCGATGTGTGCTGGGAGACGTTTAAATCTTCCAGCGGTGCATGAGCGTATGAGAAAGCCCCCGGAAGATTTCTTCCGGGGGCTTTTTTTTGTGCGTAACCCAAACTGATTCAGACAGGATAACGAGGAATAAAGAATGTTAGACAACACCCGTTTACGCATAGCTATGCAGAAATCAGGCCGCTTAAGCGATGATTCACGCGAATTACTGGCCCGTTGCGGCATTAAAATTAATCTTCACACCCAGCGCCTGATTGCGATGGCGGAGAACATGCCGATCGATATTCTGCGCGTGCGTGATGACGATATCCCGGGCCTGGTGATGGATGGTGTCGTTGATCTCGGCATCATCGGGGAAAACGTTCTGGAAGAGGAACTGCTCAACCGCCGGGCACAGGGTGAAGACCCTCGCTATTTTACCCTGCGCCGTCTGGACTTCGGCGGCTGCCGTCTCTCGCTGGCTACCCCGGTTGATGAAGCCTGGGATGGCCCGGCAGCGCTGAACGGTAAACGTATCGCGACCTCTTACCCACACCTGCTCAAACGTTATCTCGATCAGAAAGGGGTTTCGTTTAAATCTTGTCTGTTAAACGGTTCTGTAGAAGTTGCTCCCCGTGCGGGTCTGGCTGATGCGATTTGCGATCTGGTGTCCACCGGCGCAACGCTTGAAGCCAACGGTCTGCGCGAAGTAGAAGTGATCTACCGCTCTAAAGCCTGTCTGATTCAGCGCGACGGCGAAATGGCCGAAGCCAAGCAACAACTGATCGACAAACTGCTAACCCGTATCCAGGGGGTTATTCAGGCCCGTGAATCCAAATACATCATGATGCACGCGCCGAGCGAGCGTCTGGACGAGGTCATCGCCCTGCTGCCCGGTGCTGAGCGCCCTACCATTCTGCCTCTGGCGGGCGACCAGCAGCGTGTTGCCATGCACATGGTCAGCAGCGAAACCCTGTTCTGGGAAACAATGGAAAAACTGAAAGCGCTCGGTGCCAGCTCAATTCTGGTGTTGCCGATTGAGAAGATGATGGAGTGATCTGATGCCTGATGGCGCTTCGCTTATCAGGTCTACAAGAATTGTCACAATTATTGATATTACGGGTCTTGTAGGCCGGATAAGGCAGCGCCGCCATCCGGCAACACCCGATGATGGAGTAACGACCATGAGCTTCAATACCCTGATTGACTGGAATAGCTGTAGCCCTGAGCAGCAGCGCGAACTGTTGATGCGCCCGGCAATTTCCGCCTCTGAAAGCATCAGCCGCACAGTGGCTGAGATCCTTGAGAACGTCAAAAATAACGGCGACCCGGCGCTGCGTGAATACAGCGCGAAGTTTGATAAAACCGAGGTTGGCGCGCTGCGCGTCACCGAGGAAGAAATCCAGCAAGCCAGCAGTCGCCTGAGCGACGAACTGAAACAAGCCATGCAGGCGGCGGTGCGTAATATTGATACTTTCCACAGCGCGCAAATTCTACCGCCGGTGGATATCGAAACCCAGCCGGGCGTACGCTGCCAGCAGGTTACCCGCCCTATCGCTTCCGTGGGCCTGTATATTCCTGGAGGTTCGGCACCGCTGTTTTCCACCGTATTAATGCTGGCGACCCCGGCGCGCATCGCCGGTTGCAAAAAAGTGGTGCTGTGCTCACCGCCGCCAATTGCCGATGAAATCCTCTACGCCGCGCAGTTGTGTGGCGTAAAAGAGGTGTTTAATGTGGGCGGTGCGCAAGCCATTGCCGCGCTGGCGCTGGGCACCGAATCTATTCCTAAGGTCGATAAAATCTTCGGGCCGGGCAATGCATATGTGACCGAAGCCAAACGCCAGGTCAGCCAGCGTCTTGACGGCGCGGCCATCGACATGCCTGCAGGCCCGTCCGAAGTGCTGGTTATCGCCGACAGCGGTGCGACACCGGACTTTGTTGCCTCTGACCTGCTATCTCAGGCAGAACACGGCCCCGACTCGCAGGTTATCCTTCTTACGCCAGACGCTACGCTTGCCGAAGGCGTTGCCAAAGCCGTTGAACGCCAGCTTGCTGAGCTTTCCCGCGCTGAGACCGCACGTCAGGCACTCTCCTCCAGCCGCTTAATCGTGGCGAAAGATCTGGCGCAGTGCGTTGAAATATCTAACGCCTACGGTCCGGAACACCTGATTATTCAGACCCGCAACGCGCGTGAACTGGTTGATGAGATCACCAGCGCCGGTTCGGTGTTCCTCGGCGACTGGTCGCCGGAATCCGCAGGCGACTATGCTTCTGGCACCAACCACGTTCTTCCGACCTACGGCTATACCGCGACCTGCTCAAGCCTTGGGCTGGCTGATTTCCAAAAACGGATGACCGTACAGGAATTAACCCCACAAGGTTTCTCTGCCCTGGCCTCAACCATTGAAACACTGGCCGCTGCTGAACGACTGACTGCCCACAAAAATGCCGTCACTCTGCGCGTTAACGCCCTGAAGGAGCAAGCATGAGCACTGACAACTTTCTCAGCGTCACTGATTTAGCCCGTAAGAATGTTCGCGAATTAACGCCCTATCAGTCTGCCCGTCGTCTCGGCGGTAACGGCGATGTCTGGCTCAACGCGAATGAATACCCCACCGCCGTTGAGTTCCAGCTCACTCAGCAAACGTTGAACCGCTACCCGGAGTGTCAGCCGAAAGCGGTGATTGAGAATTACGCGCAGTATGCTGGCGTCAAACCGGAGCAGGTGCTGGTCAGCCGCGGCGCAGATGAAGGGATCGAACTGCTGGTGCGCGCGTTTTGCGAACCCGGTAAAGATGCGATTCTGTACTGCCCGCCGACTTATGGCATGTACAGCGTCAGCGCCGAAACGATTGGCGTTGAGTGCCGCACCGTTCCAACACTCGACGACTGGCAACTGGATTTGCAAGGCATCGCGGACAAGCTTGATGGCGTGAAGGTAGTCTACGTATGCAGCCCTAATAACCCAACCGGCCAGCTGATTAACCCGCAGGATCTGCGTTCACTGCTCGACATGACGCAGGGTAAAGCTATTGTGGTCGCTGATGAGGCCTATATTGAGTTTTGCCCGCAGGCCACGCTGGCAGGCTGGCTGTCTGAGTATCCGCATCTGGTGATATTACGCACGTTGTCCAAAGCGTTTGCGCTCGCCGGTTTACGCTGCGGGTTTACGCTGGCGAATGAAGAGGTTATCAATCTGCTGTTAAAAGTGATTGCCCCTTACCCACTCTCTACGCCGGTGGCAGATATCGCCGCCCAGGCGCTGACGCCGCAAGGGATTTCCGCCATGCGTAAACGCGTAGAGCAGATCCTGCAAGAACGTCAGTATCTGGTAGATAACCTGAAAACAATTCGCTGTGTAGAGCAGGTATTCGATTCTGAAACCAACTATGTTCTGGCGCGCTTCACTGCCTCCAGCAGCGTATTTAAATCTTTGTGGGATCAGGGCATTATCTTACGAGATCAGAATAAACAACCTTCGTTAAGCGGCTGCCTGCGAATTACTGTCGGAACCCGTGAAGAGAGCCAGCGCGTCATTGACGCCTTACGTGCGGAGCAAGTATGAGCCAGAAGTATCTTTTTATTGACCGTGATGGAACCCTGATTTCCGAACCGCCAAGTGACTTTCAGGTCGATCGCTTTGACAAACTTGCCTTCGAGCCGGAAGTTGTTCCCGTTTTACTGAAACTGCAAAAAGCAGGTTTTAAGCTGGTTATGATCACTAACCAGGATGGACTCGGAACCCAGAGTTTCCCGCAGGCTGATTTTGACGGTCCGCATAACCTGATGATGCAAATTTTCACCTCTCAGGGCGTAACGTTTGATGAGGTATTGATCTGCCCGCACTTGCCAGCAGACGAGTGTGATTGCCGTAAGCCAAAAGTGAAGCTGGTTGAACAGTATCTGGTTGAACAGGCCATGGATATGGCGAACAGCTACGTCATTGGTGATCGGGCGACCGATATTCAGCTCGCTGAAAACATGGGCATTAGCGGATTGCGTTACCATCGCGATACCCTGAACTGGGCTATGATCGGCGAGCAGTTGACCAAACGTGACCGCTACGCACACGTTGAGCGCAATACCAAAGAAACGCAGATTGACGTCAAAGTCTGGCTGGACCGCGAAGGCCGCAGCAAAATCAATACTGGCGTTGGCTTCTTTGACCACATGCTGGATCAAATCGCCACCCACAGCGGTTTTCGCATGGAGATTGCCGTCAAGGGCGATCTGTATATAGACGATCACCACACTGTTGAAGATACCGGTCTGGCGCTGGGCGAAGCCTTAAAGCTGGCGTTAGGCGATAAGCGCGGCATCAATCGTTTTGGTTTTGTACTGCCGATGGATGAGTGCCTGGCACGTTGCGCGCTGGATATCTCCGGCCGCCCACACCTGGAGTACCGCGCGGAGTTTACCTACCAGCGCGTGGGCGATCTGAGCACGGAGATGATCGAACACTTCTTCCGTTCACTCTCTTACACTATGGGCGTCACCCTGCACCTGAAAACCAAAGGCAAAAATGACCACCACCGTGTGGAGAGCCTGTTTAAAGCCTTTGGCCGTACGCTGCGTCAGGCGATTCGTGTAGAAGGCGGCACGCTGCCCTCCTCAAAAGGAGTGCTGTAATGAACGTGGTGATTCTGGACACCGGTTGCGCCAACCTGCACTCGGTAAAATCAGCCGTCGCACGCCACGGATACGACCCGGTTGTCAGCCGTGACCCGGACGTAGTGCTGCGCGCCGATAAACTGTTTCTGCCGGGCGTCGGCACCGCGCAGGCGGCTATGGACCAGTTGCACGAGCGCGAACTGATTGAACTGATTAAAGCCTGCACGCAACCGGTACTGGGGATCTGTTTAGGCATGCAACTGCTGGGCCGCCGCAGCGAAGAGAGTAACGGTGTCTCCCTGCTGGGCATTATTGAGCAGGACGTCCCGAAGATGACCGATTTCGGTCTGCCGCTGCCGCATATGGGCTGGAATCGCGTCTATCCGCAGGCGGGAAATCGACTGTTCCAGGGCATTGAAGATGGTGCGTATTTCTACTTTGTACACAGCTACGCTATGCCGGTAAACCCGTGGACCATCGCCCAGTGCAATTACGGCGAACCGTTTACCGCGGCAGTACAAAAGGACAATTTCTTTGGCGTACAGTTTCACCCGGAACGTTCGGGCGCGGCTGGGGCACAGTTGCTGAAAAACTTTCTGGAGATGTAATGATTATTCCGGCATTAGATTTAATCGACGGCACGGTGGTGCGTCTTCATCAGGGCGATTACGCTAAGCAACGTGATTACGGTAACGATCCTCTCCCCCGTTTGCAGGATTATGCAGCCCAGGGTGCTGAAGTGCTGCACCTGGTTGATTTAACCGGCGCGAAAGACCCGGCACAGCGCCAGATCCCGCTGATCAAAACGCTGGTCGCTGGCGTCAATGTTCCGGTACAGGTTGGCGGCGGCGTGCGTACGGAAGCAGACGTGGCGGCGCTTCTTGACGCAGGTGTGGCGCGCGTGGTGGTGGGTTCGACGGCGGTAAAATCCCCCGAGATAGTCAAGAGCTGGTTTGCCCGTTTTGGTGCCGATGCGCTGGTACTGGCGCTGGACGTTCGTATTGACGAGCACGGGAATAAACAGGTTGCGGTCAGTGGCTGGCAGGAAGATTCCGGGGTTTCACTGGAAGAACTGGTTGAGACCTATTTACCCGTCGGCCTGAAGCACGTGCTGTGCACCGATATCTCCCGCGACGGTACGCTGGCAGGCTCAAACGTCGCGCTGTATGAAGAAGTGTGCGCCAAATACCCGCAGGTGGCATTTCAGTCATCTGGCGGCATTGGCGGAATCGAGGACGTAGCGGCCCTGCGCGGGACCGGAGTTCGCGGCGTGATCGTCGGACGCGCCCTGCTGGAAGGAAAGTTCACCGTTGAGGAGGCCATTCAATGCTGGCAAAACGCATAATTCCTTGTCTGGACGTCCGTGACGGGCAGGTGGTAAAAGGCGTCCAGTTCCGTAATCACGAGATTATTGGTGACATCGTCCCGCTGGCAAAACGCTATGCCGATGAAGGCGCAGATGAACTGGTGTTCTATGATATCACCGCTTCCAGCGATGGCCGCGTAGTGGATAAAAGTTGGGTATCACGCGTGGCGGAAGTGATCGATATTCCGTTCTGCGTAGCTGGCGGCATTAAATCCATCGACGATGCGGCGCGCATTCTCTCCTTCGGGGCGGACAAAATCTCCATCAACTCCCCGGCGCTGGCCGAACCGGAGCTTATCACCCGTCTGGCGGACCGCTTCGGCGTGCAGTGCATCGTGGTGGGCATTGATACCTGGTATGACGCCGACACCGGCAAATATCATGTAAATCAGTATACCGGAGATGAAAGCCGTACCCGCGTCACGCAGTGGGAAACACTGGACTGGGTGCAGGAGGTCCAAAAACGCGGCGCGGGCGAAATCGTCCTGAACATGATGAACCAGGACGGCGTACGTAACGGTTATGACCTGGAACAACTGAAAAAAGTGCGTGATGTTTGCCACGTACCGCTGATTGCCTCCGGCGGTGCGGGCACCATGGAACACTTTCTCGAAGCTTTCCGGGATGCCGACGTTGACGGCGCGCTTGCCGCCTCCGTCTTCCACAAACAAATTATCAATATTGGCGAATTAAAAGCGTACCTGGCAACACAGGGCGTGGAGATCAGGATATGTTAACGAAGCAACAATGCCGCGAACTGGACTGGGAAAAAACCGACGGACTGATACCAGTCATCGTGCAGCATGCGGTTTCCGGTGAGGTGCTGATGCTGGGTTATATGAACCCGGAGGCGCTGGATAAAACGATCGAAAGCGGCAAAGTGACCTTTTTCTCGCGGACCAAGCAGCGCCTGTGGACCAAAGGAGAGACCTCCGGTCACTTCCTGAATGTGGTGAGCATTGCGCCTGACTGCGACAACGACACCCTGCTGGTGCTGGTTAACCCGATTGGCCCGACCTGCCATAAAGGCACTTCAAGCTGCTTTGGCGACATTAGCCACCAGTGGCTGTTCCTGTATCAGCTTGAGCAATTGCTGGCCGAACGTAAAACCGCTGACCCAGCCAGCTCCTACACCGCGAAACTGTATGCCAGCGGCACCAAACGCATCGCGCAGAAAGTGGGCGAAGAAGGCGTAGAAACCGCGCTGGCCGCTACGGTGAACGACCGTTTTGAGCTGACAAATGAAGCTTCTGATCTGATGTATCACCTGCTGGTTTTGTTGCAAGATCAGGACCTCGATCTGACGACGGTGATTGAGAATTTACGTAAGCGTCATCAGTAAGTTGCAGACGTAAAAAAACCGGGCGCTGCCCGGTTTTTTGTTGTCAGGTTCAAACTTACTCAGCTTTGGCTTTGTAACCGCGCAGAGCATTTCGCCCCAGCACTACGCCTGCACCAATCATCCCACCGAGCAGAACTGCCAGTACGAGGGTAATCGCTTTTTTCGGGCTGTCACGACGAATCGGTAACGTTGGTTTCATCACATAGCGGTAGGCGTGTAACTCAGCCCCTTCAAGCTTAAGATTTTCAATATCCAAAAGCTTTTGCTTGGTCTGGAAGTAGTTATCAGACAATATCAAAGGACGTGTAGATTCGTGCTCAATCATGGACTTCAGGGCATCACTCCCCAACAGGAACATACTGTCCTGCGTCACATCCTGCGTCTGCTGAATTTGCGGCTTAGTCACCCCGGCCTGCTCTGCATAACGCAGCGCTTCCTGAATTTGTTTAATTCGCAGATCTTTTTGCTCCTGAGCAACCACTTCCTGAGTTTTCAGAGAGTCTTGCAACGTGGTGGTTTGCAACTTGATATTATCAACCAGGTCAAGCTTCAGCTCTTTAGCGACCTTTTCATCTGTTTGTTGAATGTATTCAGCCAGCTGACGCTGAGCGTCTTCAGGTGAGCCACCCACATAAGAAACCGCTAACGGCAGCGGTTGACCTTTAACAGACTGTTCAATTGACAGTTTCTGTGGTTCTTCCTGATTATCAAGCGTTTCAGCCAATGCAGAGAGAGAAGTACTGAAACGACCAACCACGTTTGTCTGCAGTTCAGTAGCCTTGGGGGCGCTGACACCATACAACACATTGAGGGCGTTGTTATATGTGGCTATCTGACCAACATCCGGTTGAGTAATAATGGCTGTTGAGGTCCATTTCTCCTTAGCAACTACCAAATAGCCCACAGCAAGTACTATGGCAATAACAATCGCGATAACGATTGTTACTTTCCCACGCCACAACTGTACCAGTAAATCAATCAGATCAATCTGTTCCGGATCGTGATTGCGCCCGGACATGCTGTTATCACTTACAGACATAGAAACCCTAGGTAAGGAAAGACTTAAACTGGGGTTAGTTTAGCTATAAATTGCGGCAATACCATAGGATTAATGATAAAAAAATCAAATTGTTTCAGGTATTTTGATTGGTATTTCAAACACTACTGGAAAACGATACGTTTAAAAAAGTGGACTGATGCAGACACGTAATGGACCGTAGAGACGCGCACGCCCGCAGCCAGCATGAGCCCTATCACGTCGACAATATCAGCAATAGTTAACCGGTTGAGCTAATGGACTATATCCAGGCTCTGGAAGATGCACTGAGTATTGAAGCGAAGAAAAATATGCTACCGCTACCGCCAGGTGATGTGCTGGAAACCAGCGCGGACACTAAAGCACTGTATGAGGTAATTGGTTTTAAACCTGAAACCACGGTAAAAGATGGGGTGAAGAACTTTGTTGACTGGTACCGTGATTTCTACAAAGTTTGATTACTGGCCTGATTAAAATAAAAAAGGCCTTATATTAAGGCCTTTTTTATGGAGACGAGATTAATCACTACCAAACAAATCGCGGGTATAAACTTTATCGGCAACATCAGCTAATTCTGACACCATGCGGTTAGAAATAATAATATCCGCTTCATTTTTGAACACATTAAGATCACGCACTACCCGAGAGTGGAAAAATTCGTCCTCTTCAACGACGGGTTCGTAAATAATCACGGGCACGCCCTTTGCCTTAATGCGCTTCATGATGCCCTGAATGGATGATGCACGGAAATTATCGGAACCGCTTTTCATAATTAAACGGTATACGCCAACTACTTTAGGGTGACGGGCAAGAATAGAGTCTGCAATGAAGTCCTTACGCGTACGGTTAGCATCAACGATTGCGCCAATAATGTTATTCGGCACAGATGCATAATTCGCCAACAGCTGCTTAGTATCTTTTGGCAAGCAGTAGCCACCGTAACCGAATGACGGGTTATTGTAGTGATTACCGATACGGGGATCCAGGCACACGCCTTCAATAATCTGCCGTGAGTTCAGACCAAGGCTTTCGGCATAGCTATCCAGTTCGTTAAAGTAGGCCACACGTAACGCCAGATAGGTGTTAGCGAACAACTTGATGGCTTCGGCTTCAGTCGAGTCGGTAAATAAGGTCGGGATATCTTTCTTCACTGCACCTTTCAGCAGCAACCCGGCAAAGCGCTCGGCACGTTCAGAACGTTCACCAATAACGATACGAGACGGGTGCAGGTTGTCGTATAGAGCTTTACCCTCACGCAGGAATTCAGGGGAGAAGATGATATTATCTGTTCTATATTTTTGACGCATTGATTGAGTAAAACCGACAGGAACTGTCGATTTTATTATCATTAAGGCATCTGGATTTATTTCAATAACATCCTGTATGACTGACTCGACACTGCTAGTATCAAAGTAATTAGTTTTAGGATCGTAGTCTGTTGGGGTTGCAATAATGACAAACTCTGCACTCTGATAAGCGTAGTATTTATCTAGTGTAGCTTCGAATTTTATATCTTTAGATTGCAGATACTGTTCAATTTCTTGATCAACTATCGGAGACATCCGATTATTTAGCATCTCGACACGTGAGGGAACAATGTCCAGAGCAATGACCTTATGATGTTGGGCGATAAGAAGACTATTTGACAGACCAACATACCCAGTACCAGAAATGGCGATTTTCATTTCATGCTCTCAGTATTATCTTAATATTTAATCATGATGCCGTACATCTTGATAAGAGAATAATGTTTTAACTTTTTTTTGAATATCATGTCAACGATGGTTAAAACAATTAAGATTTTCTTTATCAGATTACGCCAGGAATATTAAGAAAAGATTAAGCAATCAACTTAAATCAATAGAATTTGAGATAATAAATATCCTCCGGCATAGCCGGAGGTTTTTCTGATGCGCCTATAAGGCTCTGTTACCAGCCGCGCCCTAACAGGCGCATACGATCTGACATTTGCATCAGACTTCGTTACTTACGGCCCGTAAACGGGCTACCCGGATAAGGGATCGATAACTGCTCGCCCATTTTATCCTCTGCAAGCTGGTGCTTTATGTATTCCTGTATCCTTGCTGTGTTCTTACCCACCGTATCTACGTAATACCCACGACACCAGAACTCCCTGTTCCTGTATTTAAACTTCATATCACCAAACTGCTCATACAACATCAGACTGCTTTTACCTTTCAGATAACCCATAAAACCGGATACGCTCATTTTGGGCGGGATTTCCACAAGCATATGGATATGATCTGCACAGCATTCCGCTTCCAGGATCCGCACGTTTTTCCACTCACACAGCTTTCTTAAGATGCTGCCTATCGCCCTACGTTTCTCCCCGTAGAATGCTTGTCTTCGGTATTTGGGCGCAAAAACTATGTGATATTTACAGTTCCATCGGGTGTGCGCTAAGCTCTTTTCGTCCCCCATTGGGACCCCCTTTTGATTTCTTGTTTAACCCTTGCAGTTGCCAGACCGCAAGGTGTTTTAACAAATCAAAAGGGGTTTTAATAACTGGCCCAAAGCTGAAAGCTTTCCGGAACC
>NZ_JAOWHD010000035.1:0-23897 GCF_030332785.1 Citrobacter sp. Cpo069 | reverse complement strand
GGCACTGTTGCAAATAGTCGGTGGTGATAAACTTATCATCCCCTTTTGCTGATGGAGCTGCACATGAACCCATTCAAAGGCCGGCATTTTCAGCGTGACATCATTCTGTGGGCCGTACGCTGGTACTGCAAATACGGCATCAGTTACCGTGAGCTGCAGGAGATGCTGGCTGAACGCGGAGTGAATGTCGATCACTCCACGATTTACCGCTGGGTTCAGCGTTATGCGCCTGAAATGGAAAAACGGCTGCGCTGGTACTGGCGTAACCCTTCCGATCTTTGCCCGTGGCACATGGATGAAACCTACGTGAAGGTCAATGGCCGCTGGGCGTATCTGTACCGGGCCGTCGACAGCCGGGGCCGCACTGTCGATTTTTATCTCTCCTCCCGTCGTAACAGCAAAGCTGCATACCGGTTTCTGGGTAAAATCCTCAACAACGTGAAGAAGTGGCAGATCCCGCGATTCATCAACACGGATAAAGCGCCCGCCTATGGTCGCGCGCTTGCTCTGCTCAAACGCGAAGGCCGGTGCCCGTCTGACGTTGAACACCGACAGATTAAGTACCGGAACAACGTGATTGAATGCGATCATGGCAAACTGAAACGGATAATCGGCGCCACGCTGGGATTTAAATCCATGAAGACGGCTTACGCCACCATCAAAGGTATTGAGGTGATGCGTGCACTACGCAAAGGCCAGGCCTCAGCATTTTATTATGGTGATCCCCTGGGCGAAATGCGCCTGGTAAGCAGAGTTTTTGAAATGTAAGGCCTTTGAATAAGACAAAAGGCTGCCTCATCGCTAACTTTGCAACAGTGCCCTCACTAGTGGCTTAACACGCCGTCAAGTTGCGTCAGATTTAAGTATTGGGCTTTCCACGCTTGGGAAATGGATCGCATCAATTTCCGATGAAACTAAAATTCCTACCCAAGACACTGATCTTCTGCGTGAGAATGAACGTTTACGCAAAGAGAACCGTATCCTTCGGGAGGAGAGGGAGATATTAAAAAAGGCAGCAATATTTTTCGCAGTACAAAAGCTGTGAGATTTCAGTTTATTACGGATTACCGTGGCTCTCTCTCACGTTCACGCATATGTCGTTTGATGGGCGTAACAGATCGTGGTTTACGTGCATGGAAACGCCGTCCTCCATCACTGCGCCAGCGTCGTGATCTTATACTTCTAGCGCATATACGTGAGCAGCATCGGTTGTGTTTGGGGAGCTATGGTAGGCCGCGTATGACAGAAGAGTTGAAAGCGCTGGGCCTGCAGGTTGGGCAGCGTCGGGTTGGACGTTTGATGCGCCAGAATAACATTACAGTTGTTCGAACGCGTAAATTCAAACGGACAACGGATAGTCATCATACCTTCAACATTGCACCGAACCTATTAAAACAAGACTTTAGCGCAAGCGCACCCAACCAGAAATGGGCAGGCGATATCACTTATGTTTGGACCAGAGAAGGATGGGTCTATCTTGCTGTTATCCTTGACCTGTATTCCCGTCGCGTGATTGGCTGGGCAACAGGTGATCGATTAAAGCAGGATCTTGCATTAAGGGCACTGAATATGGCGTTGGCTTTACGCAAACCACCACCGGGTTGTATTCAACACACAGACCGTGGGAGCCAATATTGCGCTCATGAATATCAAAAGCTACTGCTCAAACATCAATTGCTGCCGTCCATGAGCGGGAAAGGCAATTGTTTTGATAACTCCGCAGTAGAAAGCTTCTTTAAATCATTAAAGGCTGAGTTGATTTGGCGCAGACACTGGCAAACAAGGCGAGATATTGAGATTGCAATCTTCGAATATATAAATGGCTTTTATAATCCACGCCGAAGACATTCAACACTCGGCTGGAAATCGCCGGTTGCATTTGAGAAAAAAGCCGCTTAAAATGAGAGATAGACCGGAACACAACCGGTGCAAGTCCATAGCAACTCGTTTCTTTTCGCAGGTTGAGCCACCTCCGCGCTTCATCAGAAAACTGAAGGAACCTCCATTGAATCGAACTAATATTTTTTTTGGTGAATCGCATTCTGACTGGTTGCCTGTCAGAGGCGGAGAATCTGGTGATTTTGTTTTTCGACGTGGTGACGGGCATGCCTTCGCGAAAATCGCACCTGCTTCCCGCCGCGGTGAGCTCGCTGGAGAGCGTGACCGCCTCATTTGGCTCAAAGGTCGAGGTGTGGCTTGCCCCGAGGTGATCAACTGGCAGGAGGAACAGGAGGGTGCATGCTTGGTGATAACGGCAATTCCGGGAGTACCGGCGGCTGATCTGTCTGGAGCGGATTTGCTCAAAGCGTGGCCGTCAATGGGGCAGCAACTTGGCGCTGTTCACAGCCTATCGGTTGATCAATGTCCGTTTGAGCGCAGGCTGTCGCGAATGTTCGGACGCGCCGTTGATGTGGTGTCCCGCAATGCCGTCAATCCCGACTTCTTACCGGACGAGGACAAGAGTACGCCGCAGCTCGATCTTTTGGCTCGTGTCGAACGAGAGCTACCGGTGCGGCTCGACCAAGAGCGCACCGATATGGTTGTTTGCCATGGTGATCCCTGCATGCCGAACTTCATGGTGGACCCTAAAACTCTTCAATGCACGGGTCTGATCGACCTTGGGCGGCTCGGAACAGCAGATCGCTATGCCGATTTGGCACTCATGATTGCTAACGCCGAAGAGAACTGGGCAGCGCCAGATGAAGCAGAGCGCGCCTTCGCTGTCCTATTCAATGTATTGGGGATCGAAGCCCCCGACCGCGAACGCCTTGCCTTCTATCTGCGATTGGACCCTCTGACTTGGGGTTGATGTTCATGCCGCCTGTTTTTCCTGCTCATTGGCACGTTTCGCAACCTGTTCTCATTGCGGACACCTTTTCCAGCCTCGTTTGGAAAGTTTCATTGCCAGACGGGACTCCTGCAATCGTCAAGGGATTGAAACCTATAGAAGACATTGCTGATGAACTGCGCGGGGCCGACTATCTGGTATGGCGCAATGGGAGGGGAGCAGTCCGGTTGCTCGGTCGTGAGAACAATCTGATGTTGCTCGAATATGCCGGGGAGCGAATGCTCTCTCACATCGTTGCCGAGCACGGCGACTACCAGGCGACCGAAATTGCAGCGGAACTAATGGCGAAGCTGTATGCCGCATCTGAGGAACCCCTGCCTTCTGCCCTTCTCCCGATCCGGGATCGCTTTGCAGCTTTGTTTCAGCGGGCGCGCGATGATCAAAACGCAGGTTGTCAAACTGACTACGTCCACGCGGCGATTATAGCCGATCAAATGATGAGCAATGCCTCGGAACTGCGTGGGCTACATGGCGATCTGCATCATGAAAACATCATGTTCTCCAGTCGCGGCTGGCTGGTGATAGATCCCGTCGGTCTGGTCGGTGAAGTGGGCTTTGGCGCCGCCAATATGTTCTACGATCCGGCTGACAGAGACGACCTTTGTCTCGATCCTAGACGCATTGCACAGATGGCGGACGCATTCTCTCGTGCGCTGGACGTCGATCCGCGTCGCCTGCTCGACCAGGCGTACGCTTATGGGTGCCTTTCCGCAGCTTGGAACGCGGATGGAGAAGAGGAGCAACGCGATCTAGCTATCGCGGCCGCGATCAAGCAGGTGCGACAGACGTCATACTAGATATCAAGCGACTTCTCCTATCCCCTGGGAACACATCAATCTTACCGGAGAATATCGTTGGCCAAAGCCTTAGCGTAGGATTTCGCCCTCTCCCGCAAACGACCCCCTATAGGTTAAAAAGGGGCATTTTCGCTTTATAGCGTGTTCAACATCATCAATCATCCCAAGAAAGGCTGGCTTATTAAGCCGGTCCATCATTTTCTGTATATCTCTCATCAATTTTTATATCCGGCCTGAAGTGCACCGTTCAAGCACACCGATCAGGCAGTTAGTCACTAGTTAACTCTTTACTAGAGACTAAATTCCATTGATTTACGTGACAACGTCACGTCATTAAGGTTTGCAAATGCCTAATTTTCATACTATGGGATTTAATTAGGAGTAAATCCCACAGGTTTACATAAAGCTGACATTTAAAAGTGTTAAAAATCAATCAGATAGAAAGAAAAGGCTCTCCGGAAGAACTCTTCTCATTATTTCGCCGCCCGGGGTTATTGCTGACAGATCTGAAAGTGCTAATATGTTAGTCATTAGTAATTAGTAAAGCCTTTACTAAACGCGTTTCTACGTAAATTCTATTGGTTTTAGAGGGTCCTACCTTTGCTCAAATCAAAATGTTCTGACATACCAAAATGGAGTGTAAAATGACTCAAAACCAGGGTTCTGAGCCAGTACCGGCGAGCCGGACAGGGCAGCTCATCAGCGCCCGGGATATGGCCATGCAGAAATTCGAAGAAGGGATGCGGTTAATCTCGGAAGCGTCGGAACTGTGCGGTCTCTCTCTCTTCACCAGCAGAATTATGCAGCCCAACGCATTTGGTCTTCCGTCGTCACTGGATCGCACCATCGAGGAGGGGCGTAAGGAAATTGACCGTAAAACGTGGAAAAGGCTCTTTGAAGAAATAGGTATGGACCGGTACTGGAACCATAAGCAAAAAGAAGCCTTTAACGAATCCCTACGTACGGATCCGCCCGTCGCTTCCCTGGAGATTGTTAAGGGAACATTACAGCATGCACTGGCTAACAGACGAGACACGCTTGCAGAAGGTTTCGTTGATGTTCTCAACAAGCTTGACCGAAGTTTTAAAAGCAATGCACGGCAATATACAATGCCGAAAAAGCTTGTTCTTCGGGGGATTTTTCCTGGTGTGAACGTACTGAGGTACAACGGTTTCTCGCAGGACAATCACTTTTGTTTACGCGACTTTGAGAATATTGTATGCATCTGTTCTGATACTCCAACACCTGCAACCGGCGGTGGGCTGAGTATGGTCGACAGGCTGACGGCCATGAGAAATACAGATTTCACAGGCGAGGTCTGCGATGAGAATGGCTGGCGGTGTCGCCTGTTTGAGAATGGAAACGTTCATATTTGTATCGACAGTATCTCGCTTCTGAATGCTCTGAACGATCTTATCAGCATATATTTTGCAAACCAGCTTCCGGCCGCAGGAAAAAAATGATGATCGAAAACGATAAAGAAAAAAGCCTGAACGATGCTACCTCGCCAGAGGTGCAGAATGACATCCGCAGCGAATCCACAGAAAAATCAAAGGAAATGGGTCGTTCAAGGTACTCATCTATTGCGATGATCGATTACTTCAATGCAATCGAACGTCTGTGCGAAGAGAAAAAAATTAACCCGGAAAATATCGATCTGAGCTTCAAAGTTCACTGGCTCAGAAACGCTGTTGGCGGCTCGTTTGCAAGGTCACAGGAGATGTTCGCTGAGTACCAGAAGTATGTTAAAGAGGTTCCTGAAGAGGCCCGTTACCTGGATATACCCGATGAGGTGAAGGTTGCACTCGGCGATATTATCTCGTACATCACCTGGCACTACCGTAGAAGCTATACCGCAATACAGAGTGATAGTGTTAAAAAAGCTGAAGCACGTAGCATGCAGCTGGAGGAGGAGGTAACGCAGCTTTTACAGCGGCTTGAGCAAAGCGCTACCGATATGGATGAGCTGAAACTTGAGAATCAGGCGCTACAGGGTCGATTAGAGATCCGGGACAGTACCGTCAAGGAGTTAGAAACAAGGCTGAATGTTGCCGAAGCAGAACTCGAAACCTGCCATCACCAGTTAGATAGCACACGGCATGAATTAAGCCTCGCACAGCAGTCAAATGACTCACTCTCCCAGCAACTGGCTGAACGTAAAACAGAGATCGCTGGTCACCTTGAATATCAAAAAAAGCTGAACGAAGAGATCAACACTCAGCGTTCTGATAATGCCGGTCTTTCCAGACAATGCGACCAGTTAAGTCAGACTGTGTCAGATACAAAGGCAGAGAGGGACAGGTTTGAACAGGAATTGATTGCTGCACAGAACCTCTGTGCTGAGCTGAAAAGTGCACTGTCCGGGAAGGAGGGTGACCTGGTGGCGGTGAATGCCGAGCTTACTGAACTCCATAAACTAAACGAGTCGCTGAGCGCCGACCTGAAAAAAGTAACTTTGGTCAGCCAGGGCTATGAAGCGGAAGTGGCTGAACAAAGCAGTGAATTAAAAACGCTCCAGTCCAAAGTAATGAAGCTGGAAGCTACCCTGGAGGCAGAGAAAACAATCTCAGAATCCCTGAAAGGCACCATTGATACATTGACTGGTGCAATGGCAGGGGGAGGTACTGGAAAGTCAAAACAGCCGCGTAGTAGAAAAACATCATGATAAATGAAGCCAGGTTGATAGACTTCTCTGCATCCCCTGGCACAGTAGACCTTCTGCGGACATTCAGCCCGTCCGCAGGAGTTTTCGTCCTTCAGTCAACAAATGCACTACCTTTTTTGAGTCTCCACTTTCCAGTGCAGAAAACACGTTACCGATTTTACCAACAGCTTGTATCTGAGTGATAACCCCAGTCTTGTAATCATCAAGGATCCCTGACAGGAAAGCGTTCAGTTTTGTCTGTTCGCTTAGTGAAAGCATGTATGACATTTTTTCTCCATTTTAAGCAGGTGTGCCAGTTGAAAGAGGTTTACGTGATTCTGGAAAATGAGGCAGCACCATAGTTTCAGATGCTGTGGTCGCATCCCAGTGCCACCATCCATAAGGCCCATATTCACGGTTGTAATAATCTTTTTTGAGTTGCTTTCGGGCCAGATAAGCAGGAGTGGCCATACCAAATACTTCCATCGGGAACGGCTTATCGCTTTTTGTGTCGAGCAGGTAGAAGTCAGGGAACACCTCACTAATACTCGCATCATAACGCATGGGCTTAACGTACTGCCGGTGCTCTGCATCCAGCTTTTCTGCAACAACCGCCTCATAGGAGGAGTCCAGAGGTATCCAGTTCTCGCTAACGTGCATCAGCACAATTTGATGAGCTCTTACAGAAGGGCCTCTGCCGGTTACCGCAGCTGGTGACGTCAACGCAAAGACAACTATTTTCGCCCCGGATTTCCATGCTGCGTACTCCGATGAAAATCGTTTCTTTACGCTATCCCAATGGCCTTCTGAATTGAAAAAAATCAGCGGTAGCCCCCCAAAATTCCGCAGGGGTAAAAATTTAAGTGGCTTCTCATGCTTTTCAGCATCGTAGCGAGGTAAAACTGACAGGAGCATGAGACGTTTATCACTCATCGCCTGTGATGAAAGACGCTGAATTTGCGACTGAGCGACAGGTTGTTTCGGGTCAGGTACACCAATGAATAAATGGTCACCTATGCAGGCTCTGCCGGTACGAATTTGTTTAGCGGTTTCAAGCAGACGATACCGTACCAGTGAATCGTTACGTTTCCCTGCCATTTTCGGGTACCAGACATTCAGACCAGACTCTGTCCACAAAAGACTAAGCAAGCCCAGGAGGGTCATTGAGGCCTGACCTCCTTCTGGTCGCTGAACATGGGGCAGGGGAGGCACTTCTGATTTTTCAGGAGGATCTTTCTCTGTCATACCGATACCGAGCCTTACAGCCATATCACCTTCGGTTGTAATCCGGACCACACCACTCGCATATCCTTTCAGGCCGGTATGCCGGGCATCAAGGGAGAAGAATACACAGGAAGGATCATGCTCAATGCCCGTGTTAGCGGCTTTGACGAGAATAAAGGCATCACCGTTCGGTAAAGCACGAACATAAAGTCGCTTTTCTCCTTTTCCACGACATCCGCAGGTGATGACTGATTTTTGACCTGAGGTGTGGTGTGCCTTTTTAAGAGCCGACTGCCACCCTTTAGCAAACTCATCCTGCGTTTGAAAGTCAGGTGAGTACCTTTTGACGTTTGGATCGTCGTCGTAAGCAATCATCACTGCGAATTTTTGGCTCATAGTAGTCTCCTAAACAGGAAGTTTAATATCCCAACCAAAGCAACACTTCCTGAGCGTCATACTGTTCCTTTACGCCCATGTCGCTAAAGAATTCTTCGAAATCTGTTTCGGGAACGCAATGCCTGGACAGTTCTTGTAATGCTCGTTCTTTAGATACCGTCTCACCTTCAGCTGATTCGAAATACGTCATGGTTGACCTCTGACATTATTACAACAATCTTAAGCATTTAAATTGATGAAGGAGCTCAGGTCAGCTGACTTCGTCGTAAAACTGCCGCAAGCGCTGGGAGGCTGCAAATTCAATTCGAGACTTCAGCAGTTTGGCGACGGCCGCAAAGACATCAACGACCACGGAGTTCCCAAACTGTCTGTAAGCCTGTGTATTGGACACAGGGATACGGAAAACACTTTCCCCGGGTTTATCGAAGCCCATTAGCCTGCTGCATTCACGTGGCGTTAGCATGCGTGGCCGACGGTCCATGTTGTATGTGTTATGGAAATCAGTTTCTCCCAGCTCATGAGACCAGCCCCGATCAATAAGAATTTCAGATCCGTCTTTCATATAGCGGCTTGAGAGGGTTCTGGTGACACTATTAACATTGGAAGGATCTACTAGTCCAAAACCAAAACCATTGCCTTTTGCCGCATGTTTCTTTGCATAGTTGTATAAGTACTCCCAGAGTTTAGGGGAGAGGATGTATTTACTATCTACGCTCGGATCCAGTAAATCTGAGAGAGAAGGGCGCTTGTCCGGATAAAAGTCTTTAATGTCTCTCAGAGTAAAACCGTCTTTCAGACGTAGGTCGCGGCGAAAACCAATAAGGACGATACGTTCACGGTGCTGGGGTCGGAAATGACGGCCATCGATGACTTTAGGATCATCCGCGCCCGTGCTTTCGCTGTTTGCGACGTCGTAGCCAAGCTCATCGAGCGTTTTCATGATGATGTTAAAGGTATTACCCTTATCGTGACTCTTCAGATTTTTTACGTTTTCCAGAACAAAAATTGCAGGTTGTTTTGCCCGGATGATCCTGGCCACATCAAAGAAGAGCGTACCCTGAGTGTCGCACTCGAAACCGTGTTTGCGACCCATAGAGTTCTTTTTACTGACACCGGCGATGCTGAATGGCTGGCATGGAAATCCCGCAAGAAGAACATCATGATCCGGGATAGAGGCATCGATAAATTTGTATGCCTCGTCATCAGTAACCTCGGGCCGGTTGCTAAGAGTGATGTCACGGATGTCTGAATTGAAGCGGTGCTCGTTCTCATCGCAATACCAGTTCGCCCGGTAAGTACGGCTGGAATAAGTATTCCATTCGCTCGTGAAAAGACATTTACCACCGATGGCATCAAATCCGCTTCGCAGTCCACCTATCCCTGCAAACAGATCGATAAAGCTAAAGTGCCTGTCCTCATAATCAGCAGGTCGTGAAGGTATTAAAGTCTGTAGATAGCGTCCATCTGCGATACTCAGATCACAATGCTCAGGTATGCATGTAACCTGACGTTTAAGGGATGCACGGGACCAATTACTGCCATTTTCATCATTTAATACCTGAGCCAGATATTTCAGGTCATAAATAGTCGAAGCTGTTAACAAAGTTTTGTGGATCAGAGATGGTGTTTTATCCACATCATTCAGGTCTGTCTCAAGATCATGAGTGTAACGTTTCATCCAAACTCTCTCAGGAATAATATCTTTGAGATAGATTAACACGCTTAATTTGGATTATTTTTTGGTTCAGGTTCTAAATTTATTGTGATTATTCTGCCTTTAAGTTGCAAAAAGATTGGTTTTAAGCCCGCCCATGAAATAATGACTTGTTAAAATACTGCCTGTAAATAGGCTTGTGGATACATGTCTGTACTCAACAAATTCAGGTGAAATGATGTTTTTTTTTACAAAGTTACTTTTGCCCATCATGATTGTTGTATTCCCAGTGGCGTCCTGGGGGAACTCAACAACTTTTGAGGCAAAGGTGGTTAAGATTGTTGACGGTGACACCATAACTGCGTTGGATGCTCAAAACACAACCATCAAAATACGGATGTATGGTATAGACGCTCCTGAATCTAAACAGGCTTTTGGCCAAAAAGCAAAACAGGCCTTAACCACAGCTATAGCAACTAAAATCGTTACCGTGATAGACCATGGTACGGATATCTATGGCCGTATGTTAGGTACCATCTGGTTAGATGGATATGATATCAATGCCTCTATGGTGGACAGTGGATATGCGTGGGTTTATCGGTTCGAAGATAACGCCATTGTCCCTGGCTATATCAAATATGAATCCGCAGCACAAAAGGAGGCAAAAGGGTTATGGGCAGACACCAACCCTGTCCCACCATGGCAGTGGAGACAGGCAAACGAAAAGCCCAGAAAGGTGAAAGGGAAGAAATAACCATGATGAAAGAGCCTCATCCGTTACTTCAGTTGGTACTAAACGATTCCGGTCGTCTAACCATGCCTGTTTATTATAGAGATCAACAGTATTGCCCGACTTGCCTTACAAAGGTGTTGAAGAGTGAGGATGGAAGTTTGGCGCACCTCGGGGAAATAAATCAAAATACATGTAGACCTTCTATTTCAGTAGTTGTGACAAAAGCAATTATTGAAATGTTATGTGACGGGGAAAAAATATTTGTAAATCCAATACGATACCGAGGCCGGGTGCTGGCACCCTCAGTAATTTTTTCTCCCGACACTCACACTTTCAAACCGTTTATAAATACAGACTATCAGCCTGTGGGAGCAAACTGGAAAAGTGAAAAGGGATATAAACTCGGTCTGTTTTATCTCAAAGATCGAGCCAACTCTATCAATAAAGAGGAATTTGATTTCATTGCCGTTATAGACCCTAAGGCAATGCAGAAAGAATTTATTTCGGCCTGGTCTGAGGTTGATGAAAAAAATCCATTGGAAACGCTGAAGCAGATCTTACGATCTAAAAACAACTCTTCTTTATGGGTAAAATGGCCTGGCAAAATTGAGCATGCGCAAAAAGGAAATTGCAACGAAAATTACTGGTTCGATTATCAATCTGATAATCAGGAAGTGAACTGTACGGTCTCTGTTGTAGGTATCGAAGGTAACAGTTCCGGTGAGACAATTTATAGATTGCAAACTTTGCTAAAGCGTAAGCTCAATGAATATCAACTGGTTCGGTCTTTAGGGACTATTATGCTTCTTGATAATACCGGGAATATGATTCCATCAAACCATCCTTATTTTGAAGTCATCTCAAAAGCATGTATAAATGGAGTGCGTGACTTTGTTCGTCAAAACCCGTGGGTAGTCTGACGGTCAACTATAAAGCATAATATAATTAGTAATAACAAGGAACAGACATGAATGAAAACTCAGTAATCTTAATAAGTTTATTTTGGTTTTTTTTTGGATCGAGTGTTGTAGCTGGTTTTATGGATGCATCATTATATTGCTGGATTTTTGCAGCCATAAGCGCATTGTTTCTTCTTTCGGTGATACAAACACCAAAGGAGTTAACGGTATCTATTCTTCTTGCGGTACTTATGGCAAGCTCCGCAGGTGTTTTCATTCTGGCTTATAAAGTCAAAACGAATGTCGTTTCACCAATCTATCTCTTAAAAAAGCCTACTGCATACATGGCTGAAATAGATAACCGAAGGATTCATGGTTACTAAATATTTTGCAATTGCATCATTTGACGGTCCGGGTTTATTTACCCACAGCATCGACTAATTCAAGAGGTTACATATGATAGTTTCAGAAGCAATTTTTTATTCTTCTATTATTTCCTGGGTTCTTTATTGGTGGTTTATTGGAAATATTACTAAAAAGGTAGGGATGCTTGTTGTTCCACTCACGCTTACCTTCGGATGTTACATTTATGCAATTCATTTGGATGATTCCGAACAGCAAACCAATTTACGTTGGGAGCAGATCGGTTTTATTACCTTTATAATTGTGATAATGTGGGCAGGAAAGTTTGTGATGAAAAGACTATCTGAATGATGATCTAATCCACACTTTTCGATATCTTAGAAAAGTAACTTTGTGAGCAAACAGTCATATGACATGCAAAACGCTGATCTCAAAGACAGATGATGGATACACATTTAGCATTTCACCTTACGAAGACGGGTACCGCTTATCAGTCTCGCCTGAAAATCGTCACAATGGTACCCAAAGCTTTGACGGCTGGTTCCCACGTTTTTTTTCCGAACCACAGTATGCCAAATCATCTTTAACTAAGTTTCTCGGTGAGTCCTTAGTATGGGAAGAAGATTCAAGTAATGCTCTATGAGATTACTTATTATAAATTTTTCTATTAATCTCCATGGAGTGATATATGAATTTGGCCTATTTTTTATTTTTGTCTATAACTGTTATGCTTACGAGCTTTATTATTAAATCACTTGTCGTATTGGTAAAGTTCAAATTACTTCGTGATGAACGTCTCGAATATACCAGCAATAAAAATATTGATGAGATGTACGATTTAATGAATGCGAAGGAAGAAATCCTCATAAGGCATCATAAGCAGATGTTGGCATTGCATCTTTCACTATTAATATTCGTTCTATTTATTGCTTACATTTACTAAAAATAATTTTATTCAACATTTCAACAAAGGGTTTTCAATGGAAAGCTTCGAAACTGAACAAATGATTCAATATGCTTTCTACATAAATATCGTAATAACGACTGGTTTGGCATGGTTTTGCTTGCGGTCAGGATTGCATTACAATTTTTTCAGAAAAGCAGAGAGTGCCAGAACAAAAGGGCTGAGTAGTACCTCTACTGAACACGGTCCAGCAATTGTGAGAATAAAGAAGCTACAAGCATTAGTAGATTTTATTAGTAACTGTGCTTTTCTAATCCTTTCAATTGGCACAGCTTATATTTTGTATTTTTGGATCCACAGTTAACTCATACAAGGTAACTTCGGCAAATAACAACTTCTAATGCAGGACTTTAATAACTATAACGGATGCTACATGAAAAACGACAGTTTAATTACGCGGTATAAAATACTTAAAGGCGAACGCGATGAGTCTATCTTCACCATAATAATCGCGCTAGTAGTAAAGCTGGGGCTGGTAGCCCTGGCATTCTATCTGTTGCTTGGTTCCACGATTGATTGGTCAAGCTGGAAAACCTATGCCGCCATGTTGATCTTTGGAGCATTTCTCTAAAAGGATGACCACGGCAATACCAGGTCAGACAACAAGGTCGTTAGCATGATCGTTGGAAGCAACGGAAGCACCTTGAAAAAGGTCGGCAGCACTATAAAATCCATCAGCAATGCACACAAATAAACTACTGGTATCTTAAAATGAAAGTGAAAGAGTTGATCGCCATGCTGAACGAAAGAGACCCTGAGGCAATTGTTCTGATTTCCGGCTATGAAACGATCGGCGGCACGGAAGTCGCAGAAGCTGATTTGCTCATTGATATGCAGTCAATATGCTTAGAACAGGCTGATAATCTCACAGGAAACCGTAAAGTTGTTTCTTCCGGTGGTGAAGATTCAGTTTGGTTAGGCTGGAAAGATGATTACCGTACAAAGGTGTTTTTAGAAGATGCCCAAATTCCTGATCAAGATGAATGACGGTCAGCGTTGGCTTCAAAGGCAATCTATCAGTACGTGAAACGTAAATGTTAAAAAATAACCACATATGAATCAATAACTTATGTCAAAGCTAAGTAGAGATGTCCGGGGTGGGGCAAAGTTCAAATGTCCTTTGATAATATTGAATTCCTGGATAAAAATCGCATCTTAACCTCTTCGTTTGAGTACCTTGTTGGGTTGACCCCGTATTCGCTTTATTTGTAGTATTGGGCTGCTTTGAAGTGTTTCATGTTCAAACGCGACGTGTTCTGTAAGTTCTTCCTGACAACAGAGCCGACAATATATACACATCCGCTATGGAGAATCTGACAACCGCTATGCGTATTACGCCACCCTGAGTTTTTCCTTCCTCTGTCGTACTGAGCAAGCCTCAGCACGCACTCAATAACATCCCGTCTGCGGATGTGCTTTACCGTACGTAAAAATGTAGCCCTCCAGGGCTGACTGTATCTAAAAACTGAGAAATTACTATGTTGCTGTCCTCGACGCGTAAGGACTGGCTGGGTAACGTCCGTGGTGACGTTCTGGCCGGTATTGTTGTCGCGCTCGCACTCATTCCAGAAGCGATCGCCTTTTCCATTATCGCCGGTGTTGATCCCCAGGTGGGCCTCTACTCGGCGTTCTGTATTCCTCTCGTTATGGCCTTCTTTGGCGGACGTCCGGCGATGATTTCGTCCTCCACCGGTGCAATGGCTCTCCTGATGGTGACGCTGGTGAAAGATCATGGCTTACAGTATTTACTGGCTGCCTCCATACTGACCGGGGTATTCCAGCTGATAGCCGGATATCTGAAGCTTGGCGGGCTGATGCGTTTTGTTTCACGCTCAGTGGTCACGGGGTTTGTTAATGCACTGGCAATACTGATTTTTATGGCCCAGTTGCCTGAGCTGACCAATGTGACATGGCATGTTTATGCCATGACTGCGGCAGGGCTGGGGATCATCTATCTCTTCCCTTATATCAACAAAACCATTCCTTCACCGCTTGTGTGCATCGTGGTGCTGACTGGGATTGCCATGTGGCTGCATCTGGATGTGCGAACCGTCGGGGATATGGGGAAACTTCCCGACAGTCTGCCGGTCTTCCTGCTCCCGGACGTGCCTTTAAATCTTCAGACGCTGCTCATCATCCTGCCATATTCTGCGGGGCTTGCGGTGGTTGGCCTGCTTGAGTCGATGATGACCGCCACTATCGTGGATGACATGACCGACACGCCAAGCGACAAAAACAGGGAGTGCAAAGCTCAGGGCATCGCGAACATCTGCACATCCTTTATCGGAGGAATGGCAGGCTGCGCGATGATTGGGCAATCTGTTATCAACGTAAAATCCGGTGGACGCGGACGACTTTCAACCCTCACGGCGGGCGTGGTGCTGCTTTGCCTGATTGTGTTCCTGCGCAACTGGGTCTCCCAAATTCCGATGGCAGCGCTGGTCGCGGTGATGATTATGGTTTCCATCGGGACATTCTCCTGGCGCTCCATTGCCAACCTGCGGACACACCCCCTTTCAACCAGCGTGGTCATGCTTGCCACCGTCGCGGTTGTGGTGGCAACACATAATCTGGCCTTCGGTGTGCTGACCGGTGTACTGATTGCTTCGCTCAATTTTGCCACTAAAGTATCCCGGTTCATGCGTGTAACCTCAGTTCTGGAGGGGACGAGCCGGACGTATACCGTCACCGGCCAGGTATTCTTTGCATCAGCAGACCGCTTTACGAGCCACTTTGATTTCCGTGAAGCGATTGAGAATGTGGTGATAGACGTTTCACATGCCCATTTCTGGGACATCACGTCCGTCAGCGCCCTGGATAAGGTGGTCATTAAGTTCCGTAGAGAGGGCGCCGGGGTTGAAATACGTGGGATGAATGAAGCCACCCGCACCATCGTTGACCGGTTTGGTGTTCACGATAAACCTGAAGAAGTCGAAAAACTGATGGGCGGTCATTAACAGACCGGAGGGAAAACTATGAATAATACTGTTACAGCCTGTGTGGACGGTTCACTTTCAACGCGGTCAGTGTGTGAATATGCGGCGTGGGCAGCCCGCACTTTGCAATCACAGCTAGCACTGTTGCACGTTATCGAAAAAGACAGCACCCCGGTAGTGTCAGACCTGACCGGCACTCTCGGCATAGACAGTCAGCAATTGCT
Source organism: Citrobacter sp. Cpo069 (assembly GCF_030332785.1). NCBI lineage: Bacteria > Pseudomonadati > Pseudomonadota > Gammaproteobacteria > Enterobacterales > Enterobacteriaceae > Citrobacter > Citrobacter sp. Cpo069. Next base: position 8,215 of record NZ_JAOWHD010000035.1, on the reverse strand, counting down.
GACCGATGAGCTGGTAGAAATTGAAGGGCAACGTAATCGCCTGCTGATGGCCCAGGGGAAAGCAATACTGGAAAGTTGTGCTGAACTGCTTCAAAAACAGGGAAGCCCGGATGTGCTTTTGATGCAAAAACACGGTACACCGGATGAAGTTCTGGCAGAGCTGAGCGACCTTCGTCTCATGGTGCTGGGGCGTCGGGGTAGCCAGCATCCGGTAGGCTCTCATCTGGAAAGCGTTATTCGTCTGCAAAAGAAACCCCTACTGGTTGTTCCGGAGAACTACTCAGTGCCTTCCAGAGTCATGCTGGCTTATGATGGCAGTGAAGAAAGCAGGAGTAACCTGGAACGTCTGACGATGAGTCCCTTACTCAGGGGGCTGGAGTGCCACCTTGTCATGGTAAACGGTAAGAAGGAAGAGCTGCTGACCGCACAGCAAATTTTACGTGACGCGGATATAGAAAACAGCACAACACATCTTACCGGGCAATCAGTCGGGGACGCGCTTATTCGTTACGCCGAGGAAAATGCTGTCGATCTGATAGTGATGGGGGCCTACGGTCATTCCAGGTTGCGGCAGTTCTTTATCGGTAGTCATACCTCCGAAATGCTGCAAAAGACGCAACAACCGCTTCTTATCCTCCGTTAGCACTGATTATCTTAAATAAAAAAGGGCGAGTTCTCTCGCCCTTCGTCACAAGAACACGTTTAGTTCAGCCGGTTACCTTTTTCATCAACTACCTTCTCACCGTCCTCTTTCGTGAACGCGCTTTTCTGCGCATCGGGAAGAATATCCAGCACGACTTCAGAAGGGCGGCATAGCCGGGTACCCAGCGGCGTTACCACGATAGGGCGATTGATCAGAACAGGGTGCTGCAACATAAAATCGATTAACTGCTCGTCAGTAAAGCGGTCTTCCGCCAGCCCTAACGCTTCAAAAGGTTCGACATTCTTACGCAGCAGCGCTCGTACCGTGATCCCCATATCCGCAATGAGTTTTACCAGCTCAGCTCGTGATGGTGGGGTTTCAAGATAATGAATAACGGTCGGCTCTGTACCGCTGTTGCGGATCATTTCAAGGGTATTGCGTGACGTGCCGCAGGCCGGGTTGTGATAAATGGTAATGTTGCTCATATCAGTATCTCATTACAAAGTGAAAGACAGACGAAGCGCCAGTGCTGCAAGCGTGACAAACAGCACGGGGATTGTCATGACAATGCCCACCCGGAAGTAATATCCCCAGGTAATTTTGATATTTTTCTGCGACAGAACGTGCAGCCACAGTAACGTTGCCAGACTGCCGATAGGGGTAATTTTTGGCCCCAGGTCGCTGCCGATGACGTTGGCGTAAATCATCGCTTCTTTGATAACACCGGTCGCTGTGCTGCCATCAATCGACAGCGCCCCGACCAGCACGGTCGGCATATTGTTCATCACTGATGACAGGAAGGCCGTCAGGAAGCCCGTACCCAGCGTTGCCGCCCACAATCCCTGCTCTGCCAGCTGATTCAGCAAGGAAGAGAGATAGTGGGTCAGACCGGCATTTCGTAAGCCGTAGACCACCAGGTACATCCCCAGCGAGAAGATAACGATTTGCCAGGGCGCACCACGCAGCACCTTACCGGTGTTAATGGCATGCCCTTTTTTCGCAACAGCAAACAGAAGCAATGCACCAGCGGCTGCGACCAAACTGACCGGTACGCCCAGCGGCTCCAGTCCGAAGAATCCCACCAGAAGCAACACCAGAACCAGCCAGCCGGTTTTAAAGGTATTCACATCACGTATAGCGTCTTTCGGTTCTTTCAACAGAGAAACGTCGTAAACGGCGGGAATGTCCTTACGGAAAAACAGATGCAGCATCACCAGCGTAGCCGCAATCGCGGCCAGGTTAACCGGGACCATCACGGCGGCATATTCTGAGAAACCAAGCTTAAAGAAATCCGCCGAGACGATATTCACCAGGTTTGAGACAATCAGTGGCAGGCTTGCCGTGTCAGCGATAAACCCTGCGGCCATGATAAACGCTAAGGTTGCTCCCCGGCTGAATCCCAGCGCCAGCAGCATCGCGATAACGATAGGTGTCAGGATCAGTGCCGCACCGTCGTTGGCAAACAGTGCCGCAACCATCGCACCAAGCAGGACGATCCAGGTGAAGAGCAGCCGCCCCCGGCCATTCCCCCAACGGGCAACGTGCAGCGCGGCCCATTCAAAGAAGCCGGATTCGTCGAGCAGAAGACTGATGATGATCACGGCGATAAAGGTGGCGGTCGCATTCCACACTATCTGCCAGACCACCGGAATATCCCCCAGATGAACGACGCCAGTCAGCAATGCCAGAATTGCGCCCAGTGAGGCACTCCAGCCAATCCCCAGCCCTCTGGGTTGCCAGATAACCAGGACGAGCGTGAATAAAAAGATAGCACCAGCCAGTAACATCAGAAACTCCATTCACATTTGTTTATTCGGATATATATATCGCCATCAGCAGGAGACAGATGCCACGCTACTGAGCTTGTTGCGTATGTTTTCTCGTTCACAGTTCCAGGCTGTATCAATAATACCCGCAGCCCATGCTGGCATGTGTGGCGACAGTCGGTAATGCACCCATTTTCCTTCGCGACGGTCGATGACCAGCTCGGCTTCACGTAAAAGGGCCATATGGCGAGAAATTTTTGGCTGAGACTCTGCGGTTGCCGCACAGATGTCACAGACGCACATTTCACCGGACTCCCTGAGAAGCATCACGATAGTTGAACGGGTCTCGTCGGCGAGCAGTTTAAAAAGCTGAACAGGCTGTAGCATGCTTAACCTCGTAAAAAAATAACAATACATATGGTATTTCATATGTGATAACTTTTAAAGCATAGCTTATGAAATGGAGATTTTTTATGACCGACTTACCAGCAATCGAACCGGCTTATTTTGATGATGCGCTTGCCAGCAAACTTACGGGCAACAACGAAACCATGCCGCGAATTCTCATCCTGTACGGTTCAGTACGAGAGCGGTCCTACAGTCGTTTTGCAGCGGAAGAGGCCGGGCGGTTGCTGGCAAAGATGGGGGCTGAGGTGAAAATATTTAACCCATCCGGTCTGCCGTTACCCGATGATGCGCCCGAAAGTCACCCCAAAGTGCTTGAACTCCGCGAGCTGGTCAGGTGGTGTGACGGAATGGTCTGGAGTTCTCCGGAAAGACATGGCGCCATGAGCTCGGTGATGAAGGCCCAGATTGACTGGATACCCCTGAGTGAAGGTGCTGTTCGTCCTTCCCAGGGTAAAACGCTGGCCGTCATGCAGGTTTGTGGTGGTTCACAGTCGTTTAACACGGTCAATCAGATGCGGATACTTGGCCGCTGGATGCGGATGTTCACCATCCCCAATCAGTCGTCAGTGCCAAAGGCATGGCAGGAATTTGATGATGAAGGGCGCATGAAACCCTCACCCTGGTATGACAGGATTGTCGACGTTACCGAAGAGTTGTTCAAAATGACGTTACTCCTGAAAGGGCACACAGCCTACCTGTCCGACCGCTACAGCGAAAGGAAAGAGAGTCATCAGGAGCTCGCGGCACGGGTCAATCAGGCCAAAATCTGACAGCCAGGCATGCCCGGATGGATTACCGGGCTTTAAATCGGTTTCTTCCCAAATATCTCTTCAGAGCGTGACTGAAGTTTCACCAGGGCATTGAACATATCGTCCTGATCCAGGGAACGCTGGGATTTCTTCGTCGTGGGAGCTTTACGCCTGCGAGAAGGGCCGTCTCCGGATGGTACGGATTGCGACCGGTTATTATCCCGCTCGGCCTGGACCAGCTGCGCCATTTCCAGGGCCCGCCCCAGACGTTTGTTATCCACAATGGCCCCCTGATCGATTTCAGAAAGCTTGTCATAGGTGGAGTAGGGAAGTGATACGCCATTAAGCCGGAGCTCTTTATGTCCATCCGGGTAATGCCAGACATCGATGTATTTACCAATCGCCCGACGACTGAATTCGCTGTCTTCAATCAGATAAAGGACTTTGTCGTATTGCACTGTGAGTGATTTCGACACTTTACGAGCTTCACGCCAGTTAAATACCATATCAAGATCGTCATCGACATCCAGTTCCCGATGAACATCAAACGCCTGGCGAGGCGCTTTTGCGAAACGACGGTTGTAATCGTTCATGAACTCTTCGGCAAATGCGTTCGCAGCTTCCATGGAACTGATGCCCTGGAGCCTGAGCTCCTTGACCAGTCGGTCCTGAAGCGTCAGGTGCGCCCGTTCAACGCGGCCTTTGGCAGCACTGGTTTCTGCACAAATGGTCTGAATGTTCAGTTCATGCATCGCACGGCCAAACTGGGTATCGCCGTCGCCGCCGGTTGCATTTTTATTGTTGATCCTGAATACGCTGGCTTTGTCGCTGTACAGCGCAAGCGGTTTGCCATGTTTTTCAATATAGCCCCGGGTCGCTTCAAAATAGGTGAAAGTAGACTCAGATTTCACGAAAAGAAGCTGCATTAAACGACTGGTTGCGTCATCAACGTAAACCAGTGCCGTACACTTAGGTCCCCGATTTTCAAACCAGTGGTGGTCGCAGCCGTCGATTTGTATGAGTTCACCGGCACAGGCACGGCGGTAACGAGGTTGCTGAATTTTTGGCGCACGTTGCTTACGTGGGACCCACAGACTGGCCTGAGTCATCAGCTTACGGACGGTTTCTTTGGAAAGATGAACACCGTGCACCTCAGACAGTTTTTCACAGGCCAGCGTCGGACCGAAATCGTTATAGCGTTCGCGAATAATGTTCAGCGCGTATGCGGCCAGTCCCTGAGGCAACTGGTTGTTACTGGATTTACCACGACGGCGGCTGGTCATGCCAATCGGACCATCTTCACGATAACGCGCAAGCAGACGACGGCACTGACGGTCGGAGATACCAAGCCGCTGAGCTGCCATTTGTGTTGTCAGACGCCGGTCGATGACATCCTGAATGATTTTGAGTCGGTTAACTTCATCCAATGTGAAAAACTCCGCTGCGAGAGCCGTCATGGTAATCCTTACTTGATTATACACGCCGGACATCTTAACTTAGCCATTATCGGACATTACAACTTTGCTACTACAACTTAAGTGCGCATAATCAGGATTATGTAAGATCAGCGTTAAGTAGTCGATTTATTTGAAAGTGACGTCGTCTTTAAGTTAAAATCACCTATAATCAATACCTACTGGAGCAGCTCATGGCTGACACCTACCTCCCCCCGGGCTTTAAAAAATGCAAATCATGTCAGCAAGTTAAACCCTTTGAACAGTTTGGAAAAGAGCTCAAGGGCAAGTTTGGCCTCAAGAGTAAATGCCGAGCGTGTATTAGCGAGAAAAACAAAACGTACGCAGCAGGCCCAGGGGCCGAAGTAAAGACGCAAAATAATAGGACCTACCAGGCAGAAAACAAGACTGAGCTCGCGGAGAAAATGCGCGTTAAGCGTGCGAAAGAAAAATTTGGTGATCGCTATAATTCCTACCTCGCTTCTTTAGAGTCCATGAAAAAACTCAAATAATGTAATCGCCAACGGAGGAATAATGAATGTACATCTGAAATATGATACGATAAAGCACTATCACTTTGATTGGCTAACGCCTGCTGGCGACTATCCTAATTCAGCGGTTATGCTCGTAGGTTTCCGTGATGGGCGCTGGATTATTGTTCAAGAGTTCGGAAATGATTATAGCTGCTTCGAGGGCGTTCTGAAGAATGGTGATGATCTTAATACGGAGCCTAAATTCTATTCCGACTTAGAAAGCGTAGCGGTTGCTGCTTTTGGCATGATGAAGCAGATATATCCCCAGTACCAAGATAGCACGTTAGAAGAATTCCTCGCTGGATAAAATATTCTAGAAACCAAACTCGCCTTATTCGAAGGAAACTGACTATGTATAGAAAGGTTTTAGCTCTTTCAGCCTTACTGATTTCTGCTTGTTCCACCGATAATCCTCATAAACAAAGTATGCACCACAATGATTTTGAGCTTTCGGACTCAGCTGTAAAAATTCAAATCAAGTCTGGAAATAAGACAATCTCCGGCTCAGGTACTTGGATCGATGAACAACATATTCTTACAGCTTCACATTTATGGCTTGATGCAAGCAAGGATTATAGTCTAAGTATAATAACAAGGAATGGGAGCCAACCAGCAACAGTTATCAATATTGATGATCCTAAGAACCGGGACCTCGCTCTTTTAAAAGTAGAAAAAAATACTATTGTCAAAGCCCCACCTAATTGGAAGCTTCCAGTATGTGATAATGTTCTAGCTCCAGGTGAGTCTGTTTGGGTTCTATCGGGAATGTATAATACGCTTTCAAATACGTATGCTTCCCCCGACTCAACCTACTATTATAAAGGAATAGTTGGTTCTGATGGTTTGACTGCTTTTTATCAAAATGGAGTTAGTGGAAGCGCTGTGTTAAACCAATCTAAGAGTTGCTTATATGGTGTTGTGAGTCAACAAGACATTAAAAAGATCAATGTCTATCAGATATATATTACGAAGATTACTACAAATGAAATTATACGCGGATTCATAGGTTATAAAAATAATTAAATGAGCGTAATCTTACAACAGGCAATTCCGACGTTATCTGCGTTGGTCTACCTATCTGAACCTTTAAAAGGAACGTCTATCATGTATAAACTTTTACCCGCAATACTAGTCTTTCTTTCGGTGTTCCTTGGACTAATCGCTCTACTCAGTGCTATCAAAAATGGTTCTGATGAATTGGCGGTATTCCTCATTACACTTTCGGCGTGGTTCGCTGCTTTAAGTAAGTTTTATTCACTTAAACTGTATAAAAATAGTTAGCCTGTGAATCCAAATACAGTTGACAAGTATCCAGCACTGCCCCCGTGATTTATTCAGGTTAGAAGCATTCCCGGAGTGCAGGCTGGGATTAGAAAAGTTACTTTTCTTACGATGTACCAACCAATAGGGCACGACTTATCGTAATGCCTAATTACATATTACCTGTTTAAGTCGATCTAATAATTTCATTGGAGCAGACATGTCCCCGGAATTGGTATCAGGCATTGCACGAGTGGCGCATGAAAAGCTACTTTCAGTTTTGACGGAGTGCGGCACAAAGAAGACGAAAGGCACATGCCTTTTTGCAAGCTATCTTGTATGTTATTTAGCAAAAACTAAAGGTCTAGATGCTGTTGTTCGTGGGGGTAACGGTGCAGATGATGGCGGTATATTTACAGAGAGTGGTGGCTTTGGCCATTATTGGTGTGAATTGAACTTCGAAGAAGTGCAATATTATATTGACATCACTTCCGAGCAGTTTGGGTTTCATCCATACATAGTGAAACGCGTCAACGATATAACAGGATGGCCACGATATATTCCTGGTGATCAGGAAACGGTCGATAGTCATTTAGAACAATTATTACGCGACGGCTATACAGAATAGGCTGCGTATACACTATCGCAGCCTTTCAGGCTCTTAACCCTTGTGACCAGTTAACGGAACCACTCAGGATGACGCTGCCGATCAACGTTGATAACCTGCGAATTAAATTCAACGACATCCGCTGGAGTAAGCATTAATTCATCAGGATTTACAATAAATGGTCTTAAAACCACTTCGCCACCGTCTTCTTTTGCACCGTAGATATTAATAAGAAAGTGCAGTCGTTGATTTCCGTCAGCATTGCGTTGCCATTCTCTAAAAGTCAAAGTCTGTTTAATATAGTTTGTTAAAAGAAATGCGAATTCAGATTCTTCCGTTTGTGAGATACCGTTTTTGTTAGACATTTTTTTTAGTATCTTTCCGAGCATGGATACACAGGCATCTAGGGAAGGTGCGAATAAGCAGGTCATTTCTTCCCAAGCTGACTCGCTGATTAAAATTTCGCGGATCTGGGCCGATTTTTTTCCCGCAAACACATCGAATCAGCCTATTTAGGCTATTTTTTCCACCATTTCTGGCGTTATTTCCGGTTTTTACTGAGATCTCTCCCACTGACGTATCATTTGGTCCACCCGAAACAGGTTGGCCAGGGTGAATAACATCGCCAGTTGGTTATCGTTTTTCAGCAGCCCCTTGTATCTGGCTTTCACGAAGCCGAACTGCCGCTTGATGATGCGAAACGGGTGCTCCACCTTGGCACGGATGCTGGCTTTCATGTATTCGATGTTGATGGCCGTTTTGTTCTTGCGCGGATGCTGCTTCAAGGTTTTTACC
>NZ_JAOWHD010000034.1:0-27164 GCF_030332785.1 Citrobacter sp. Cpo069 | reverse complement strand
CAGATCGATAACGCGCCGGAAGAAAAAGCTCGTGGTATCACCATCAACACTTCTCACGTTGAATATGACACCCCGACTCGCCACTACGCACACGTAGACTGCCCGGGCCACGCCGACTATGTTAAAAACATGATCACCGGTGCTGCGCAGATGGACGGCGCGATCCTGGTTGTTGCTGCGACTGACGGCCCGATGCCGCAGACTCGTGAGCACATCCTGCTGGGTCGTCAGGTAGGCGTTCCGTACATCATCGTGTTCCTGAACAAATGCGACATGGTTGATGACGAAGAGCTGCTGGAACTGGTAGAAATGGAAGTTCGTGAACTTCTGTCTCAGTACGATTTCCCGGGCGACGACACTCCGATTGTTCGTGGTTCTGCTCTGAAAGCGCTGGAAGGCGAAGCAGAGTGGGAAGCGAAAATCATCGAACTGGCTGGCTTCCTGGATTCTTACATCCCAGAACCAGAGCGTGCGATTGACAAGCCGTTCCTGCTGCCTATCGAAGACGTATTCTCCATCTCCGGTCGTGGTACCGTTGTTACCGGTCGTGTAGAGCGCGGTATCATCAAAGTTGGTGAAGAAGTTGAAATCGTTGGTATCAAAGAGACTGCTAAGTCTACCTGTACTGGCGTTGAAATGTTCCGCAAACTGCTGGACGAAGGCCGTGCTGGTGAGAACGTTGGTGTTCTGCTGCGTGGTATCAAACGTGAAGAAATCGAACGTGGTCAGGTACTGGCTAAGCCGGGCTCTATCAAGCCGCACACCAAGTTCGAATCTGAAGTGTACATTCTGTCCAAAGACGAAGGCGGCCGTCATACTCCGTTCTTCAAAGGCTACCGTCCGCAGTTCTACTTCCGTACTACTGACGTGACTGGTACCATCGAACTGCCGGAAGGCGTAGAGATGGTAATGCCGGGCGACAACATCAAAATGGTTGTTACCCTGATCCACCCGATCGCGATGGACGACGGTCTGCGTTTCGCAATCCGTGAAGGCGGCCGTACTGTTGGTGCGGGCGTTGTTGCTAAAGTAATGAGCTAATTATTGATTAATTAGCTTTGAGCTTAAAAAGGGCGCTTCGGCGCCCTTTTTGCTACCTGCAATTTAGTCGTTGTCATATTTATTCGCATTTTTTATTCATTCTCCCGCTGCGTAAATCGCGTTGTGCTATTGTAATCATAACTATTCTCATTTACACTTTGCGCAGAAATTGAACGGGAGCGATCATGTACGTTTGTTTGTGTAATGCGATAAGTGATAAAAAAATACGTCAGGCTGTTCGCCAGTTTCATCCTCAGTCTTTTCAGCAATTACGTAAATTTATTCCTGTTGGAAATCAATGCGGTAAGTGCATTCGTGCTGCCCGCGAAGTCATGCAGGATGAATTAACGCAAATGCCAGAATTTAAAGAGATCGCCTAAGTCACACTCTTTTTTTTGACATCCCTGTAGCCCCATCTACGCTCTAAGAGTGGAAGCGGAGGGACTATAAAATGAAAGGTGATGTTAAAATCATAAATTATCTCAATAAACTATTGGGAAATGAGCTTGTCGCGATCAACCAGTATTTTCTCCATGCTCGTATGTTTAAAAACTGGGGACTGACTCGCCTCAATGATGTTGAGTACCATGAATCTATCGATGAGATGAAACACGCTGATAAATATATCGAGCGTATTTTATTCTTAGAAGGGATCCCGAACTTGCAGGATCTTGGCAAGTTGGGTATTGGCGAAGACGTTGAAGAGATGCTGCAATCCGATCTTCGACTCGAACTCGATGGTGCTAAAGACTTACGTGAAGCCATTGCCTATGCCGATAGCGTTCATGATTATGTCAGCCGGGATATGATGATTGAGATCCTGACTGAAGAAGAAGGGCATATTGACTGGCTCGAAACCGAGCTGGACCTGATTGCAAAACTTGGCTTACAAAATTATCTGCAATCGCAAATTAAAGTCAGTGACTAACCGCCCTGTATCATACTTACCAGGCCAATAACAAAACCCGCAGCCGCCAGATATGGCCCAAATGGCAGCGGGTTTTTTAGTACCTGTTTCCCGTAACGGATGCAGGAAATCCCGGTGAGGCAACATGCCATACCCGCGGCAAGTAAAACCAAAAGTGGTAATGATTCCCAGCGATGCCATGCGCCTAGCGCGGCAAGAAATTTGACATCACCAAAGCCTAACCCTTCCTGTCGACATATCAAACGATACCCCCAGTAGAACAAAGCAAATACCCCATAGCCCGCTACAGCACCCCAAAGCGCGTCGGATAACTGTGCAGGTCTGCAGCATTGATGATAAATAAGACCGCCCCACAAAAGAGGGCAGGTAAATTTGTCGGGCAGTAACCCGGTACGTAGGTCATGGACTAAGAGCAACCCTGATAGCGAAACATAAATCAACAGAAAGGGGAGGTCGATGTACATGGGCAAGCCTTATCTGGTAAAGAGTTTACCTTCAGGTAAACCCGGCGGCCCTACAAGCCCGGGATGTGGGTTATGGATGCTCTCTTCCACGGAAAACGCGTTGCACCACAGGACATACAATCAGAGTGGAAGGAGCGCCGCATTTGTGAACGAGTGATTAATTTCTACGCGGCACTTGCTTAAGACTGAGATTTACGTATAATGCGCGGGCTTGTCTAATATTGACAGCGGTTCGATATGAGCCACCGGTACTGCGAAAGCAATACCAGACAATGTTCCCAATCGGGGAACTCTGTAAGAACGGTTACACTCTCCCATCAATCGTAATGGGTTTGAGGAGTAACTATTTCGTCTATAAAATAATTGGAGCTCTGGTCTCATGCAGAACCAAAGAATCCGTATCCGTTTGAAAGCGTTTGATCATCGTCTGATCGATCAATCAACCGCGGAAATCGTCGAGACTGCCAAGCGCACTGGTGCGCAGGTTCGTGGTCCGATCCCGCTGCCGACCCGCAAAGAGCGTTTCACCGTTCTGATCTCCCCGCACGTCAACAAAGACGCGCGTGATCAGTACGAGATCCGTACTCACAAGCGTCTGGTTGACATCGTTGAGCCAACTGAAAAAACCGTTGATGCTCTGATGCGTCTGGACCTGGCTGCCGGTGTAGACGTGCAGATCAGCCTGGGTTAATCAGGTCATCGAGCGATTGAGAGGTTGATACAATGATTGGTTTAGTCGGTAAAAAAGTGGGTATGACCCGCATCTTCACTGAAGATGGCGTATCTATCCCAGTAACCGTTATCGAAGTTGAAGCAAACCGCGTTACTCAGGTTAAAGATCTGGCTAACGATGGCTATCGCGCTGTTCAGGTTACCACCGGTGCTAAAAAAGCTAACCGCGTAACTAAGCCGGAAGCTGGCCACTTTGCTAAAGCTGGCGTAGAAGCTGGCCGCGGCCTGTGGGAATTCCGTCTGGCAGATGGTGAAGAATACACCGTTGGTCAGAACATTAGCGTTGAACTGTTTGCTGACGTTAAAAAAGTTGACGTAACCGGTACCTCTAAAGGTAAAGGTTTCGCTGGTACCGTTAAGCGCTGGAACTTCCGTACCCAGGACGCTACTCACGGTAACTCCTTGTCTCACCGCGTTCCGGGTTCTATCGGTCAGAACCAGACTCCGGGCAAAGTGTTCAAAGGCAAGAAAATGGCAGGTCAGCTGGGCAACGAACGTGTAACCGTTCAGAGCCTGGACGTAGTACGTGTTGACGCTGAGCGCAACCTGCTGCTGGTTAAAGGTGGTGTTCCGGGTGCGACCGGTTGCGACCTGATCGTTAAACCAGCTGTGAAGGCGTAAGGGGATAGCAATGGAATTAGTATTGAAAGACGCGCAGAGCGCGCTGACTGTTTCCGAAACTACCTTCGGTCGTGATTTCAACGAAGCGCTGGTTCACCAGGTTGTTGTTGCTTATGCAGCTGGTGCTCGTCAGGGTACTCGTGCTCAGAAGACTCGTGCTGAAGTAACTGGTTCAGGCAAAAAGCCGTGGCGCCAGAAAGGTACCGGCCGTGCGCGTTCAGGTTCTATCAAGAGCCCGATCTGGCGTTCAGGTGGCGTGACCTTCGCTGCTCGTCCACAGGACCACAGTCAAAAAGTTAACAAAAAGATGTACCGCGGCGCGCTGAAAAGCATTCTGTCCGAACTGGTACGTCAGGATCGTCTGATCGTTGTCGAATCATTCTCTGTAGAAGCGCCTAAAACTAAGCTGCTGGCACAGAAACTGAAAGACATGGCTCTGGAAGATGTGCTGATCATCACCGGTGAGCTGGACGAAAACCTGTTCCTGGCTGCGCGCAACCTGCACAAGGTTGACGTACGCGATGCAACTGGTATCGACCCGGTTAGCCTGATCGCCTTCGACAAAGTCGTAATGACTGCTGATGCTGTTAAGCAAGTTGAGGAGATGCTGGCATGATTCGTGAAGAACGTCTGCTGAAAGTGCTGCGCGCACCGCACGTTTCTGAAAAAGCGTCTACTGCGATGGAAAAAACTAACACCATCGTTCTCAAAGTTGCTAAAGACGCGACCAAAGCAGAAATCAAAGCTGCTGTGCAGAAACTGTTTGAAGTCGAAGTCGAAGTCGTTAACACCCTGGTAGTTAAAGGGAAAGTTAAACGTCACGGACAGCGTATCGGTCGTCGTAGCGACTGGAAAAAAGCTTACGTCACCCTGAAGGAAGGCCAGAATCTGGACTTCGTCGGCGGCGCTGAGTAAGTCGGAGGAGTAATACAATGGCAGTTGTTAAATGTAAACCGACATCTCCGGGTCGTCGCCACGTTGTTAAAGTGGTCAACCCAGAGCTGCACAAGGGCAAACCTTTTGCTCCGCTGGTTGAAAAAAACAGCAAATCCGGTGGTCGTAACAACAATGGCCGCATCACCACTCGTCACATCGGTGGTGGTCACAAGCAGGCTTATCGTATTGTTGACTTCAAACGCAACAAAGACGGTATCCCGGCAGTTGTTGAACGTCTTGAGTACGATCCGAACCGCTCCGCGAACATCGCGCTGGTTCTGTACAAAGACGGTGAACGCCGTTACATCCTGGCCCCTAAAGGCCTGAAAGCTGGCGACCAGATTCAGTCTGGCGTTGATGCTGCAATCAAAGCAGGTAACACCCTGCCGATGCGCAATATCCCGGTTGGTTCTACCGTTCATAACGTAGAAATGAAACCAGGTAAAGGCGGTCAGCTGGCACGTTCCGCTGGTACTTACGTTCAGATCGTTGCTCGTGATGGTGCTTATGTCACCCTGCGTCTGCGTTCTGGTGAAATGCGTAAAGTCGAAGCAGACTGCCGTGCAACTCTGGGCGAAGTTGGCAATGCTGAGCATATGCTGCGCGTTCTGGGTAAAGCAGGTGCTGCACGCTGGCGTGGTGTTCGTCCTACCGTTCGCGGTACTGCGATGAACCCAGTCGACCACCCACATGGTGGTGGTGAAGGTCGTAACTTTGGTAAGCACCCGGTAACTCCGTGGGGCGTTCAGACCAAAGGTAAGAAGACCCGCAGCAACAAGCGTACTGATAAATTCATCGTACGTCGCCGTAGCAAATAATTTTAGAGGATAAGCCATGCCACGTTCTCTCAAGAAAGGTCCTTTTATTGACCTGCACTTGCTGAAGAAGGTAGAGAAAGCGGTGGAAAGCGGAGACAAGAAGCCCCTGCGCACTTGGTCCCGTCGTTCAACGATCTTTCCTAACATGATCGGTTTGACCATCGCTGTCCATAATGGTCGTCAGCACGTTCCGGTATTTGTTTCCGACGAAATGGTCGGTCACAAACTGGGTGAATTCGCACCGACTCGTACTTATCGCGGCCACGCTGCTGATAAAAAAGCGAAGAAGAAATAAGGTAGGAGGAAGAGATGGAAACTTTAGCTCAACATCGCCATGCTCGTTCTTCTGCTCAGAAGGTTCGCCTTGTTGCAGACCTGATTCGCGGTAAGAAAGTGTCGCAGGCTCTGGATATTCTGACCTACACCAATAAGAAAGCGGCTGTACTGGTTAAGAAAGTCCTGGAATCTGCCATTGCTAACGCTGAACACAACGATGGCGCTGACATTGACGATCTGAAAGTTACGAAAATTTTCGTAGACGAAGGCCCGAGCATGAAGCGCATTATGCCGCGTGCAAAAGGTCGTGCAGATCGCATCCTGAAGCGCACCAGCCACATTACTGTGGTTGTGTCCGATCGCTGAGACTCTGGAGACTAGCAATGGGTCAGAAAGTACATCCTAATGGTATTCGCCTGGGTATTGTAAAACCATGGAACTCAACCTGGTTTGCGAACACCAAAGAATTCGCTGACAACCTGGACAGCGATTTTAAAGTACGTCAGTACCTGACTAAGGAACTGGCTAAAGCGTCTGTATCTCGTATCGTTATCGAGCGTCCGGCTAAGAGCATCCGTGTGACCATTCACACCGCTCGCCCGGGTATCGTTATCGGTAAGAAAGGCGAAGACGTAGAAAAACTGCGCAAAGTCGTAGCGGATATTGCTGGCGTTCCTGCTCAGATCAATATCGCCGAAGTGCGTAAGCCTGAACTGGACGCAAAATTGGTTGCTGACAGCATCACTTCTCAGCTGGAACGTCGTGTTATGTTCCGTCGTGCTATGAAGCGTGCTGTACAGAACGCAATGCGTCTGGGCGCTAAAGGTATCAAAGTTGAAGTTAGCGGCCGTCTGGGCGGCGCGGAAATCGCACGTACCGAATGGTACCGCGAAGGTCGCGTACCTCTGCACACTCTGCGTGCTGACATCGACTACAACACCTCTGAAGCGCACACCACTTACGGTGTAATCGGCGTTAAAGTGTGGATCTTCAAAGGCGAGATCCTGGGTGGTATGGCTGCTGTTGAACAACCGGAAAAACCGGCTGCGCAACCTAAAAAGCAGCAGCGTAAAGGCCGTAAATAAGGAGCGTCGCTGATGTTACAACCAAAGCGTACAAAATTCCGTAAAATGCACAAAGGCCGTAACCGCGGTCTGGCTGCTGGCGCGGATGTTAGCTTCGGCAGCTTCGGTCTGAAAGCTGTTGGCCGTGGTCGTCTGACTGCCCGTCAGATCGAAGCAGCACGTCGTGCTATGACCCGTGCAGTTAAGCGTCAAGGTAAGATCTGGATCCGTGTATTCCCGGACAAACCGATCACTGAAAAGCCGCTGGCAGTGCGTATGGGTAAAGGTAAAGGTAACGTGGAGTATTGGGTTGCCTTGATTCAGCCGGGTAAAGTCCTGTATGAAATGGACGGCGTACCGGAAGAGCTGGCCCGTGAAGCATTCAAGCTGGCAGCAGCGAAACTGCCGATTAAAACCACCTTTGTAACTAAGACGGTGATGTAATGAAAGCAAAAGAGCTGCGTGAGAAGAGTGTTGAAGAGCTGAACACCGAGCTGCTGAATCTGCTGCGTGAGCAGTTCAACCTGCGTATGCAGGCTGCAAGTGGCCAGCTGCAACAGTCTCACCTGTTGAAGCAAGTGCGTCGTGACGTCGCACGCGTTAAGACTTTACTGACTGAGAAGGCGGGTGCGTAATGACCGATAAAATCCGTACTCTGCAAGGTCGCGTTGTTAGCGATAAAATGGAGAAATCCATCGTTGTTGCTATCGAACGTTTTGTGAAACACCCGATCTACGGTAAATTCATTAAGCGTACGACCAAACTGCACGTACATGACGAGAACAACGAATGCGGTACTGGTGACGTGGTTGAAATCCGCGAATGCCGTCCGCTGTCCAAGACTAAGTCCTGGACGCTGGTTCGCGTTGTAGAGAAAGCCGTTCTGTAATACAGTAGGCATTCTCAACGAATAAACGGCTCAGCGATGAGCCGTTTATTTTTTCTACCCATATCGTTGAAGCGGTGTTATAATGCCGCGCCCCCGATATGGGGCTTTTTTAACGACCTGATTTTCGGGTCTCAGTAGTAGTTGACATTAGCGGAGCACTAAAATGATCCAAGAACAGACTATGCTGAACGTCGCCGACAACTCCGGTGCACGTCGCGTAATGTGTATCAAGGTTCTGGGTGGCTCGCACCGTCGCTACGCAGGCGTCGGCGATATCATCAAGATCACCATCAAGGAAGCAATTCCGCGTGGTAAGGTCAAAAAAGGTGATGTGCTGAAGGCGGTAGTGGTGCGCACCAAGAAGGGTGTTCGTCGCCCGGACGGTTCTGTCATTCGCTTCGATGGTAATGCATGCGTTATTTTAAACAATAACAGCGAGCAACCTATCGGTACGCGTATTTTTGGGCCGGTAACTCGTGAACTTCGTAACGAGAAGTTCATGAAAATTATCTCTCTGGCACCAGAAGTACTCTAAGGAGCGAATCATGGCAGCGAAGATCCGTCGTGATGACGAAGTTATCGTGTTAACCGGTAAAGATAAAGGTAAACGCGGTAAAGTTAAGAATGTCCTGTCTTCCGGCAAGGTCATTGTTGAAGGTATCAACCTGGTTAAGAAACATCAGAAGCCGGTTCCGGCCCTGAACCAACCAGGCGGCATCGTAGAGAAAGAAGCAGCTATTCAGATCTCTAACCTTGCTATCTTCAACGCGGCAACCGGCAAGGCTGACCGTGTAGGCTTTAGATTCGAAGACGGCAAAAAAGTCCGTTTCTTCAAATCTAACAGCGAAACTATCAAGTAATTTGGAGTAGTACGATGGCGAAACTGCATGATTACTACAAAGACGAAGTAGTCGCTAAACTCATGACTGAGTTTAACTACAATTCTGTCATGCAAGTCCCTCGGGTCGAGAAGATCACCCTGAACATGGGTGTTGGTGAAGCGATCGCTGACAAGAAACTGCTGGATAACGCAGCAGCTGACCTGACAGCAATCTCCGGTCAAAAACCGCTGATCACCAAAGCACGCAAATCAGTTGCAGGCTTCAAAATCCGTCAGGGCTATCCGATCGGCTGTAAAGTAACTCTGCGTGGCGAACGCATGTGGGAGTTCTTTGAGCGCCTGATCACTATTGCTGTTCCACGTATCCGTGACTTCCGTGGCTTGTCCGCTAAGTCTTTCGACGGCCGTGGTAACTACAGCATGGGTGTCCGTGAGCAGATCATCTTCCCAGAAATCGACTACGATAAAGTCGACCGCGTGCGTGGTTTGGATATTACCATTACCACTACTGCGAAATCTGATGAAGAAGGCCGTGCTCTGCTGGCTGCCTTTGACTTCCCGTTCCGCAAGTAAGGTAGGGTTACTGAATGGCTAAGCAATCAATGAAAGCACGCGAAGTAAAGCGCGTAGCTTTAGCTGATAAGTACTTCGCAAAACGCGCTGAACTGAAAGCTATTATCTCTGATGTGAACGCGACCGACGAAGATCGTTGGAACGCAGTTCTCAAGCTGCAGTCTCTGCCGCGTGATTCCAGCCCGTCCCGTCAGCGTAACCGCTGCCGTCAAACAGGTCGTCCGCATGGCTATGTGGGCAAGTTCGGGTTGAGCCGTATCAAACTGCGTGAAGCCGCCATGCGCGGTGAAGTACCAGGCTTGAAAAAGGCTAGCTGGTAATTACCAATTGAATCACGGGAGTAAAGACAGATGAGCATGCAAGATCCGATCGCGGATATGCTGACCCGTATCCGTAACGGTCAGGCCGCGAATAAAGCTGCGGTCACCATGCCTTCCTCCAAGCTGAAAGTGGCAATTGCCAACGTGCTGAAGGAAGAAGGTTTTATTGAAGATTTTAAAGTTGAAGGCGACACCAAGCCGGAACTGGAACTTACTCTCAAGTATTTCCAGGGTAAAGCTGTTGTAGAAAGCATTCAGCGTGTCAGTCGCCCAGGTCTGCGCATTTATAAGCGTAAAGACGAGCTGCCGAAAGTTATGGCTGGCATGGGTATCGCAGTTGTTTCTACCTCTAAAGGTGTTATGACTGATCGTGCAGCGCGCCAGGCTGGTCTTGGTGGCGAAATTATCTGCTACGTAGCCTAATCGGAGGAAAAAATGTCTCGTGTTGCTAAAGCACCGGTCGTTATTCCTGCCGGCGTTGATGTAAAAATCAACGGTCAGGTTATTACGATCAAAGGTAAAAACGGCGAGCTGACTCGTACTCTCAACGATGCTGTTGCAGTAAATCATGCAGATAATGCACTGACCTTCGGTCCGCGTGATGGTTACGCAGATGGATGGGCTCAGGCTGGTACCGCGCGTGCCCTGCTGAATGCAATGGTTGTCGGTGTTACCGAAGGCTTCACTAAGAAGCTTCAGCTGGTTGGTGTAGGTTATCGTGCAGCGGTTAAAGGGAATGTAGTAAACCTGGCTTTAGGTTTCTCTCACCCAGTTGACCATCAGCTGCCTGCGGGAATCACTGCAGAATGTCCGTCTCAGACTGAAATCGTGCTGAAAGGCGCTGATAAACAGCTGATCGGTCAGGTTGCAGCAGATCTGCGCGCCTACCGTCGTCCTGAGCCTTATAAAGGCAAGGGTGTTCGTTACGCCGACGAAGTCGTGCGTACCAAAGAGGCTAAGAAGAAGTAAGGTAACACTATGGATAAGAAATCTGCTCGTATCCGTCGTGCGACCCGCGCACGCCGCAAGCTCCAGGAGCTGGGTGCAACTCGCCTGGTGGTACATCGTACCCCGCGTCATATTTACGCACAGGTAATTGCACCGAACGGTTCTGAAGTTCTGGTAGCTGCTTCTACTGTAGAAAAAGCTATCGCTGAACAATTGAAGTACACCGGTAACAAAGACGCTGCTGCAGCTGTAGGTAAAGCTGTTGCTGAACGCGCTCTGGAAAAAGGCATCAAAGATGTTTCTTTTGACCGTTCCGGGTTCCAATATCATGGTCGTGTCCAGGCACTGGCAGATGCTGCCCGTGAAGCTGGCCTTCAGTTCTAAGGTAGAGGTGTAAGATGGCTCACATCGAAAAACAAGCTGGCGAACTGCAGGAAAAGCTGATCGCGGTTAACCGCGTATCTAAAACCGTTAAAGGTGGTCGTATTTTCTCCTTCACAGCTCTGACTGTAGTTGGTGATGGTAACGGTCGCGTTGGTTTTGGTTACGGTAAAGCGCGTGAAGTTCCAGCAGCGATCCAGAAAGCGATGGAAAAAGCCCGTCGCAATATGATTAACGTCGCGCTGAACCACGGCACCCTGCAGCACCCGGTTAAGGGTACTCACACGGGTTCTCGTGTATTCATGCAGCCGGCTTCCGAAGGTACCGGTATCATCGCCGGTGGTGCAATGCGCGCCGTTCTGGAAGTCGCTGGAGTTCGTAACGTTCTGGCTAAAGCGTATGGTTCCACTAACCCGATTAACGTGGTTCGTGCAACTATCGATGGCCTGGAAAATATGAAATCTCCGGAAATGGTCGCTGCCAAGCGTGGTAAATCCGTTGAAGAAATTCTGGGGAAATAAACCATGGCAAAGACTATTAAAATTACTCAAACCCGCAGTGCAATCGGTCGTCTGCCGAAACACAAGGCAACGCTGCTTGGCCTGGGTCTGCGTCGTATTGGTCACACCGTAGAGCGCGAGGATACTCCTGCTGTTCGTGGTATGGTCAACGCGGTTTCCTTCATGGTTAAAGTTGAGGAGTAAGAGATGCGTTTAAATACTCTGTCTCCGGCCGAAGGCTCTAAAAAAGCGGCTCGCCGCCTGGGTCGTGGTATCGGTTCTGGCCTCGGTAAAACCGGTGGTCGTGGTCACAAAGGTCAGAAGTCTCGTTCTGGCGGTGGCGTACGTCGCGGTTTCGAGGGTGGTCAGATGCCTCTGTACCGTCGTCTGCCGAAATTCGGCTTCACTTCACGTAAAGCAGCGATTACAGCCGAAGTTCGTCTGTCTGACCTGGCTAAAGTTGAAGGCGGTGTTGTAGACCTGAACACGCTGAAAGCAGCTAACATTATCGGTATCCAGATCGAGTTCGCGAAAGTGATCCTGGCTGGTGAAGTCACTACTCCGGTAACTGTTCGTGGCCTGCGTGTTACTAAAGGCGCTCGTGCTGCTATCGAAGCTGCTGGCGGTAAAATCGAGGAATAAGTAGCAGATGGCTAAACAACCGGGATTAGATTTTCAAAGTGCCAAAGGTGGCTTAGGCGAGCTGAAACGCAGACTGCTGTTTGTAATCGGCGCGCTGATTGTGTTCCGTATTGGCTCTTTCATTCCGATCCCTGGTATTGATGCCGCTGTACTTGCCAAACTGCTTGAGCAACAGCGAGGCACCATCATTGAAATGTTTAACATGTTCTCTGGTGGTGCTCTCAGCCGTGCTTCTATCTTTGCTCTGGGGATCATGCCGTATATTTCGGCGTCGATCATTATCCAGCTGCTGACGGTGGTTCATCCAACGCTGGCAGAAATTAAGAAAGAAGGGGAGTCTGGTCGTCGTAAGATCAGCCAGTACACCCGCTACGGTACTCTGGTGCTGGCAATATTCCAGTCGATCGGTATTGCTACCGGTCTGCCGAATATGCCTGGTATGCAGGGCCTGGTGATGAACCCAGGCTTTGCATTCTATTTCACCGCTGTTGTAAGTCTGGTTACAGGGACGATGTTCCTGATGTGGTTGGGCGAACAGATTACTGAACGTGGTATCGGCAACGGTATCTCAATCATTATCTTCGCCGGTATTGTCGCGGGACTCCCGCCAGCCATTGCCCATACTATCGAGCAAGCGCGTCAAGGCGACCTGCACTTCCTCGTGTTGCTGTTGGTTGCAGTATTAGTATTCGCAGTGACGTTCTTTGTTGTATTTGTTGAGCGTGGTCAACGCCGTATTGTGGTAAACTACGCGAAACGTCAGCAAGGTCGTCGTGTCTATGCTGCACAGAGCACACATTTACCGCTGAAAGTGAATATGGCGGGGGTAATCCCGGCAATCTTCGCTTCCAGTATTATTCTGTTCCCGGCGACCATCGCGTCATGGTTCGGGGGCGGGACTGGTTGGAACTGGCTGACAACAATTTCGCTGTATTTGCAGCCTGGGCAACCGCTTTATGTGTTACTCTATGCGTCTGCAATCATATTCTTCTGTTTCTTCTACACGGCGTTGGTTTTCAACCCGCGTGAAACAGCAGATAACCTGAAGAAGTCCGGTGCATTTGTACCAGGAATTCGTCCGGGAGAGCAAACGGCGAAGTATATCGATAAAGTAATGACCCGCCTGACTTTGGTTGGTGCGCTCTACATTACCTTTATCTGCCTGATCCCGGAGTTCATGCGTGATGCAATGAAAGTACCGTTCTACTTCGGTGGGACCTCACTGCTTATCGTTGTTGTCGTGATTATGGACTTTATGGCTCAAGTGCAAACTCTGATGATGTCAAGTCAGTACGAGTCTGCATTGAAGAAGGCGAATCTGAAAGGCTACGGCCGTTAACAGTCGCCCGAGAAGTTACGGAGAGTAAAAATGAAAGTTCGTGCTTCCGTCAAGAAATTATGCCGTAACTGCAAAATCGTTAAGCGTGATGGTGTCATCCGTGTGATTTGCAGTGCCGAGCCGAAGCATAAACAGCGCCAAGGCTGATTTATTCGCATATTTTTCTTGCAAAGTTGGGTTGAGCTGGCTAGATTAGCCAGCCAATCTTTTGTATGTCTGTGCGTTTCCATTTGAGTATCCTGAAAACGGGCTTTTCAGCATGGTGCGTACATATTAAATAGTAGGAGTGCATAGTGGCCCGTATAGCAGGCATTAACATTCCTGATCAGAAACATGCTGTGATCGCATTAACTTCGATCTACGGCGTCGGCAAGACCCGTTCTAAAGCCATTCTGGCTGCAGCGGGTATCGCTGAAGATGTTAAGATCAGTGAGCTGTCTGAAGAACAAATCGACACGCTGCGTGACGAAGTTGCCAAATTTGTCGTTGAAGGTGATC
This sequence comes from Citrobacter sp. Cpo069, assembly GCF_030332785.1. Taxonomy (NCBI): domain Bacteria; kingdom Pseudomonadati; phylum Pseudomonadota; class Gammaproteobacteria; order Enterobacterales; family Enterobacteriaceae; genus Citrobacter; species Citrobacter sp. Cpo069. The sequence goes on along the minus strand of NZ_JAOWHD010000034.1, from coordinate 13,353 downwards.
TGCGCCGTGAAGTTAGCATGAGCATCAAGCGCCTTATGGACCTTGGTTGCTATCGCGGTTTGCGTCATCGTCGTGGTCTCCCGGTTCGCGGTCAGCGTACCAAGACCAACGCACGTACCCGTAAGGGTCCGCGCAAACCGATCAAGAAATAATCGGGGTGATTGAATAATGGCAAAGGCACCAATTCGTGCACGTAAACGTGTAAGAAAACAAGTCTCTGACGGCGTGGCTCATATCCATGCTTCTTTTAACAACACCATCGTTACCATTACTGATCGTCAGGGTAACGCACTGGGTTGGGCAACAGCCGGTGGTTCCGGTTTCCGTGGTTCTCGCAAATCCACTCCGTTTGCAGCTCAGGTTGCAGCAGAGCGTTGCGCTGAAGCCGTAAAAGAATACGGTATCAAGAATCTGGAAGTTATGGTCAAAGGACCGGGTCCAGGTCGCGAATCTACTGTTCGTGCTCTGAACGCCGCTGGTTTCCGCATCACTAATATTACTGATGTGACTCCGATCCCTCATAACGGTTGTCGTCCGCCGAAAAAACGTCGCGTATAACGCTGTCGTTTCTAGGATTGTTGGAGAAAGAAAATGGCAAGATATTTGGGTCCTAAGCTCAAGCTGAGCCGTCGTGAGGGCACTGACTTATTCCTTAAGTCTGGCGTTCGCGCGATCGATACCAAGTGTAAAATTGAACAAGCTCCTGGCCAGCACGGTGCGCGTAAACCGCGTCTGTCTGACTATGGTGTGCAGTTGCGTGAAAAGCAAAAAGTTCGCCGTATCTACGGTGTGCTGGAGCGTCAGTTCCGTAACTACTACAAAGAAGCAGCGCGTCTGAAAGGCAACACCGGTGAAAACCTGTTGGGTCTGCTGGAAGGTCGTCTGGACAACGTTGTATACCGTATGGGCTTCGGTGCCACTCGTGCAGAAGCACGTCAGCTGGTCAGCCATAAAGCAATTATGGTAAACGGTCGTGTTGTTAACATCGCTTCTTATCAGGTTAGTCCGAATGACGTTGTTAGCATTCGTGAGAAAGCGAAGAAGCAGTCTCGCGTGAAAGCCGCTCTGGAGCTGGCTGAGCAGCGTGAAAAGCCAACCTGGCTGGAAGTTGATGCTGGCAAGATGGAAGGTACGTTCAAGCGTAAGCCGGAGCGTTCTGATCTGTCTGCGGACATTAACGAACACCTGATCGTCGAGCTTTACTCCAAGTAAAGCTTAGTACCAAAGAGAGGACACAATGCAGGGTTCTGTGACAGAGTTTCTAAAACCGCGCCTGGTAGATATCGAGCAAGTGAGTTCGACGCACGCCAAGGTGACCCTTGAGCCTTTAGAGCGTGGCTTTGGCCATACTTTGGGTAACGCACTGCGCCGTATTCTGCTCTCATCGATGCCGGGTTGCGCGGTGACCGAGGTTGAGATTGATGGTGTACTACATGAGTACAGCACCAAAGAAGGCGTTCAGGAAGATATCCTGGAAATCCTGCTCAACCTGAAAGGGCTGGCGGTGAGAGTTCAGGGTAAAGATGACGTTATTCTTACCTTGAATAAATCTGGCATTGGCCCTGTGACTGCAGCCGACATTACCCATGATGGTGATGTCGAAATCGTCAAGCCACAGCACGTGATCTGCCACCTGACCGATGAGAATGCATCTATTAGCATGCGTATCAAAGTTCAGCGCGGTCGTGGTTATGTGCCGGCTTCTACCCGAATTCATTCGGAAGAAGATGAGCGCCCAATCGGCCGTCTGCTGGTCGACGCATGCTACAGCCCTGTAGAGCGTATTGCCTACAATGTTGAAGCAGCGCGTGTAGAACAGCGTACCGACCTGGACAAGCTGGTCATCGAAATGGAAACCAACGGCACAATCGATCCTGAAGAGGCGATTCGTCGTGCGGCAACCATTCTGGCTGAACAACTGGAAGCTTTCGTTGATTTACGTGATGTACGTCAGCCGGAAGTTAAAGAAGAGAAACCAGAATTCGATCCGATCCTGCTGCGCCCTGTTGACGATCTGGAATTGACTGTCCGCTCTGCTAACTGCCTCAAAGCAGAAGCTATCCACTATATCGGTGATCTGGTACAGCGTACCGAGGTTGAGCTTCTTAAGACGCCTAACCTTGGTAAAAAATCTCTTACCGAGATTAAAGACGTGCTGGCTTCCCGTGGACTGTCTCTGGGCATGCGCCTGGAAAACTGGCCACCGGCAAGCATCGCTGACGAGTAACCGGATCACAGGTTAAGGTTTTACTGAGAAGGATAAGGTCATGCGCCATCGTAAGAGTGGTCGTCAACTGAACCGCAACAGCAGCCATCGCCAGGCTATGTTCCGCAATATGGCAGGTTCACTGGTTCGTCATGAAATCATCAAGACGACTCTGCCGAAAGCGAAAGAGCTGCGTCGCGTAGTTGAGCCGCTGATTACTCTTGCCAAGACTGATAGCGTAGCTAATCGTCGTCTGGCATTCGCCCGTACTCGTGATAACGAGATCGTGGCAAAACTGTTTAACGAACTGGGCCCGCGTTTTGCGAGCCGCGCCGGTGGTTACACTCGCATTCTGAAGTGTGGTTTCCGTGCAGGCGACAACGCGCCGATGGCATACATCGAGCTGGTTGATCGTTCAGAGAAAACAGAAGCTGCTGCAGAGTAATCTGTAGTAACGTAAAAAAACCCGCCTCGGCGGGTTTTTTTATATCCGTCATATCCCCACTTATCTACAATATCTGTACTCTTTTTGTTCATCCCCTGGAGTGTTGTATGTGGTTACTTGACCAGTGGGCAGAGCGCCATATTATTGATGCACAGTCTAAAGGCGAGTTTGATGATTTACCGGGAACAGGCGAACCGCTGACTCTTGACGATGACTCCCATGTCCCGCCTGAACTCAGAGCCGGATACCGTTTATTAAAAAATGCAGGTTGCCTTCCTCCTGAGCTCGAGCAACGCAGAGTGGCAATACAGCTGCTTGAAATACTCGCGGGGATCCGCAAAGATGATCCTAGTTATCCGGAGGTGAGCCGAAGACTGTCGCTACTGGAACTTAAACTTCGGCAGGCTGGACTCAGCACCGAGTTTTTACGCGGTGACTACGCAGATAAGCTGCTAAAAAAGATCAACGACGATTAGCGGAGAGAGCATGTACCGAATTGGTGAAATAGCGAAACTGGCTGACGTTACGCCAGATACTATCCGCTACTATGAAAAGCAGCAGATGATGGAGCATGAAGTGCGTACTGAAGGCGGATTTCGCCTCTATACAGAAAGCGATCTTCAGCGCTTGAAGTTTATTCGTTATGCCCGGCAGCTTGGTTTCACTCTGGAGTCGATCCGTGAATTGCTTTCGATCCGGGTTGATCCCGAACACCATACCTGTCAGGAATCAAAAGGGATCGTCCAGGAAAGACTGCAAGAAGTCGAAGCCCGCATTGCTGAACTTCAGACGATGCAGCGGTCACTGCAGCGATTGAATGATGCTTGCTGCGGCAAGGCACACAGCAGCGTGTACTGCTCTATTCTTGAAGCTCTTGAGCAAGGCGCCAGTGGAACAACATCAGGCTGTTGATTTCTTGAACTGCCAGGTCTACACTCGCGGCGTAAATTACTACAAACTGGAGATATTATGAGTCGTTATCAGCACACCAAAGGGCAGATAAAGGACAACGCCATTGAGGCGCTTCTGCATGACCCACTGTTCAGACAGCACGTTGAGAAAAATAAGAAAGGGAAAGGAAGTTATCTGCGTAAAGGCAAACATGGCAATCGGGGTAATTGGGAGGCCAGTGGCAAGAAAGTAATTAACTTTTTTACCACTGGCCTTCTTGTTTCAGTGAGTGCTTAAGAGCGGTTATTCTGTTCTTTCAGCAGGTCACGAATTTCACTTAGCAATACTTCTTCTTTCGATGGAGCTGGCGGTGCTGCCGGCTCTTCCGCTTTTTTACGGTTCAGTTTGTTGATCAGTTTGATTGCCATAAAGATAGCAAACGCAACAATAATGAAATCGAATACATTCTGAATAAATACACCGTAATGCATGACCACGGCAGGGATGTCTCCCTGTGCATCACGTAGCGTTAAAGCAAACTGTTTAAAATCAATTCCACCAATTAACAGCCCCAGCGGCGGCATAATGATATCGGCAACCAGTGATGAAACAATCTTACCGAATGCCGCACCAATAATGACACCCACTGCCAAATCGACAACATTCCCGCGCATCGCGAATTCGCGAAACTCTTTAATAATGCTCATTTTATTCTCCCTATGCAGCTGACGTTTATAAGTTTAACAAATGTTTAGGCAATTTCCATTTATGTATTGCCGAAAGGAAAATTTATTAGACCATGAAAAATAAAGGGAAATAAAAAAGGCGCTGTATTAGCGCCTAAATTATTACAGGAAGAAAGGACTTGGCTGGAATAGTCGCTCGACGTCGGTAATAAACTTTTTATCTGTCAGGAACATAATTACGTGATCGCCCTGCTCAATGCGCAGGTTATCGTTGGCAATCATGACATCGTTACCACGTACAACGGCGCCAATAATGGTTCCGGGCGGAAGTTTAATTTCATCAATTGAACGCCCTACAACTCTCGACGTCGTTTCATCCCCGTGTGCGACGGCTTCAATGGCTTCTGCGACGCCACGGCGAAGTGAAGAAACGCCAACAATATCAGCTTTACGCACGTGGCTCAGCAGCGCGGAGATGGTCGCCTGCTGCGGTGAAATCGCAATATCGATCACGCTGCCTTGCACCAGATCGACGTATGCTCTGCGCTGGATCAACACCATTACTTTCTTGGCACCCATCCGTTTGGCAAGCATCGCCGACATGATATTTGCTTCATCATCGTTGGTCACTGCGATGAACAGATCGACCTGATCGATATGTTCTTCGGCCAGTAACTCTTGATCCGAAGCATCACCAAAAAAGACGATCGTATTTTGTAGTTTCTCTGCAAGTTCGGATGCGCGTTGTTGATTACGTTCGATCAGTTTGACGCTGTAATCTTTTTCCAGACGACGTGCCAGACCCGCACCGATATTACCGCCACCCACTAACATAATGCGTTTGTACGGCTTTTCCAGACGCTGCAGTTCACTCATTACGGCGCGTATATGCTGGGATGCCGCAATAAAGAAGACTTCATCACCCGCTTCAACGATCGTAGAACCTTGCGGACGGATCGGTCGGTCATGACGGAAAATGGCCGCAACGCGGGTGTCGATGTGCGGCATATGCTCACGCATTGTTGACAGCGCATTACCGATAAGCGGCCCGCCGTAATAGGCTTTTACTACTGCCAGACTGACTTTACCTTCGGCAAAATTCACCACCTGCAATGCGCCCGGATATTCAATCAGGCGATAAATGCTATCGATAACCAGTTGCTCAGGTGCAATCAGATGATCGATTGGCACCGCATCGGATTGGAACAGCTTGTCGGCATCGCGAACGTAATCTGGTGAACGAATACGGGCGATGCGATTAGGCGTATTAAACAGTGAATAAGCTACCTGGCAGGCAACCATATTTGTTTCATCTGAGCTGGTTACGGCAACCAGCATATCGGCATCGTCGGCACCGGCTTCACGCAATACGCGGGGATGCGAACCATGCCCTTGCACGACACGGAGATCAAACTTGTCCTGCAGGCTGCGCAGGCGTTCGCCATTGGTATCGACTACCGTGATATCGTTGTTCTCTCCGACCAGGTTTTCAGCCAGCGTACCGCCAACTTGCCCTGCGCCCAGAATGATAATTTTCATCAGTCGCGACCCGTTATCTCATCACTTTTTGATTAGCTTAGCGTAAAAGAAGCCATCGCCATCTTCCGCACCCGGTAAATTCTGACGTCCGGGTTTTTCCGGCGTACCGGTTTCGCTTAATACCGCATCCGGTGTGCGTGCCAGGAAGGCGGCAATTTGCTGCTGGTTCTCTTCTGGCAGGATAGAACACGTTGCATACACCAGCGTGCCGCCAGATTTAAGATGTGACCAGGTAGCATTCAGGATCTCAGCCTGTAATTGGGCAAGTTCGGCAATATCCCGGTCGCGGCGCAGCCATTTGATATCCGGATGGCGACGGATCACCCCGGTAGCAGAACATGGGGCGTCCAGCAAAATACGGTCAAACTGTTGTTCACCGCACCACTGCTGTGGATAGCGGCCATCCCCCTGTTTTACGGTTGCCTTCATGCCCAGACGTTTCAGATTGTCGTAAACGCGCGATAAGCGTTTTTCATCCACATCGACGGCCATGACGTTAGCTAGCGGAGCAACTTCCAGAATGTGAGTGGTTTTACCGCCCGGCGCACAGCACAGGTCGAGGATCTGTTCACCGTCCTCCGGCAACAGATAATTTACGCATCCTTGAGCGGAAGCATCCTGAACGGTGACCCAACCTTCGTCAAAACCAGGGAGGGCGTGAACTGGAGCCGGTGTTTCCAGACGCACTGCATCCGGGTAGTCTGGATGCGGGAAACCGGTTAATCCCGCTTCGGTAAGCAGGTCTAGCCAGGCATCGCGAGTATGGTGATTACGATTGACTCGTAGCCACATCGGCGGTCGCTGGTTATTGGCTTCAAGAATGGCTTCCCACTGCTGCGGATAAGCACTTTTAATACGTTTCACCAGCCAGGAGGGGTGTAAGAAGCGCAAATCGCTTTGCGCAAACTCGGCCAGCAGTTCATCCTGACGGCGTTGAAACTGGCGCAGTACGCCGTTGATCAGCCCTTTCAGCTGTGGACGCTTAATAACGACCGCGCCTTCTACGGTCTCAGCCAACGCAGCGTGCGCTGGAATACGAGTATGCAACAGTTGATAGAAGCCCACCATGATCAGGTAGTGAACGGTGCGCTGTTTGCCCGTCATTGGACGTTCCATCAGTTGCTGGATCATCCACTCCAGTTGAGAGAGTGTACGCAATACGCCGAAGCAAAGTTCCTGTAACAGCGCTTTGTCTTTATCGGCAACTTTTTGCTGCATGGCGGGCAGCACGTTACTTAGTGATTGTCCTTTCTCGACAACCTGTTCGACGGCCTGGGCCGCCATACTGCGTAAATTAAGATGTTTTTTCATAAGCGCAAAAATTAAAATGCCCGGAGACACCGGGCTTAAAGAGATGAACCGTCAGGCCAGACGGTTTCCGGGCACGAACCACTCCCGGCGCGAATTAAGCAGATCCTGCGCGCTCATGGCTTTTTTACCGGCAGGCTGCAAAGAGATAAGATTCAGAATGCCGTCGCCTGTTGCGACCTGGATACCCTGCTTTGTCGCCTCTAGAATGGTGCCTGGCTCGGCCTGGGTGTTTACAGCAATAACCGAAGCTTGCCAGACTTTCACTGGCTGACCATCGATTTCAAGCCAGCTCATTGGCCAGGGGTTAAAGGCGCGGATGCAGCGTTCCAATTGAACAGCCGAAAGCGACCAGTCGATACGGGCCTCTTCTTTGCTGAGTTTTTCTGCATGCGTAACCAGTGATTCGTCTTGTACCACCGGTTTTATTGTGCCGGCAGCCAGCTGTTTTAGCGTTTCAATCAGCCCCTGAGGCCCCAGTTCTGCCAGCTTGTCATATAACGAACCGCTGGTATCTTCTGCCGTAATTGGGCAGGACAGCTTCAGCAGCATATCACCGGTGTCGAGGCCAACATCCATCTGCATGATGGTAACACCGGTTTCGGCGTCGCCTGCCCACAGTGAGCGCTGGATCGGTGCTGCACCCCGCCAGCGCGGAAGCAGGGAACCGTGAACGTTGATACAACCCAGGCGCGGCATTTCCAGTACGGCTTTTGGCAGGATCAGGCCATATGCCACCACCACCATCACGTCTGCGTGTAAATCAGCAACCAGTTGCTGGTTTTCCTGAGGGCGAAGAGAGACGGGTTGAAAGACCGGTATCCCTTTTTCTTCTGCCAGCACTTTTACCGGGCTGGGCATCAGCTTTTTACCGCGTCCCGCCGGGCGGTCCGGTTGGGTAAACACGCCAACGACGTTATGTCCAGAAGACAGCAGCGCGTCGAGATGACGCGCTGCAAAGTCAGGTGTACCCGCAAAAATAATACGTAGTGAGTCTGACACGTTGATCCTTGTCCTTAAGCTCGGGCGTTCAGGCGGTCGAGTTTTTCAACTTTCTGACGAATGCGTTGTTGCTTCAACGGAGACAGATAATCGATAAATAGTTTACCGACCAGGTGATCCATTTCATGTTGAATGCAGATAGCGAGCAGGCCATCGGCTTCCAGTTCAAAAGATTTGCCGTCGCGATCGAGCGCACGAATTTTTACTTTCTCTGCACGCGGTACTAACGCACGCTGTTCAGGAATAGACAGACAGCCTTCTTCAATGCCGGTTTCGCCGTCTTTTTCCAGCAGTTCTGGGTTAATGAGTACCAACTGCTCATCGCGATTTTCAGAGACATCAATAACAATGATGCGCTGATGAATATCGACCTGTGTTGCTGCCAGACCGATACCTTCTTCGGCGTACATCGTTTCGAACATATCATCAACGATACGCTGAATTTCTGCATTCACTTCTTCAACCGGTTTTGCGACTTTGCGAAGGCGCTCGTCCGGAATATGTAACACTTGCAAAACTGACATAGTTATCCAGAGTTGAGTTCAGGAGTTGAAAAGATTATTACCTCTATTCTAGACAAAACCCCCTCTGATTGACAGCATCAGTGACCAATCGCAAAGATTGCCAGGACTGCTTGTGGCAGGGGAACAGGGATGACCCAAATCGAAATTTGGCTACGTTTAGCGCAAGTGAATGAACTGTATGGTGATGAGATAGTGCGCGTTGCTCACTGGCTCAATACTCAACCGTGCATTAACAACGCGGTACTCTTGCAGGCAGGATTCTCTCCACGCCAGGCAAGACGCTTTTTAACCTTTTCAGATCTGACGCTGGAAAAAACGCTGCGCTGGCTTGAACAGCCTAACCACCATTTTGTGGTTGCCGACAGCGAGCATTATCCGCCACAGCTCCGTGCGATTGAGGATTATCCTGGGGTGCTTTTTGTTGCAGGAGCTCCCGCATGCCTCCACTCATTTCAAGTTGCCGTTGTCGGTAGTCGACAACATTCATGGTATGGCGAACGCTGGGGACGGTTGTTTTGTGAAAAGCTTGCTGCATATGGGGTGACGATCACCAGCGGTCTGGCCCGGGGGATTGATGGCGTGGCGCACAATGCTGCGATAAACCGACAAGGCACAAGTATTGCGGTGCTGGGAAATGGACTTGAGACCATTCATCCACGGCAGCATATCCGTCTTGCGGAGCGACTTATTGAGGCTGGGGGCGCACTGGTGTCTGAGTTCCCATTAGATATGCTCCCTTTGCCGCGTAATTTTCCCCGACGAAATCGCATTATCAGTGGTCTAAGTAAAGGTGTACTGGTTGTCGAAGCTGCACAGCGTAGCGGGTCGCTGGTTACTGCTCGCTGTGCAATTGAACAAGGGCGAGAGGTGTTTGCTTTACCTGGGCCGATTGGGAGCCCGGGAAGTGAAGGCCCGCATTGGCTTATTCAGCAGGGAGCCATGCTTGTGACGACACCAGAGGAAATTCTTGAAAATTTGCAATATGGGCTGCAATGGTTGCCAGATGAACCTGAAAAATCAATTTATTCGCCAGATCACGAAGAGGTGGCATTGCCATTTCCGGAGCTCCTGGCTAACGTAGGAGATGAGGTAACACCTGTTGACGTCGTCGCTGAACGTGCCGGCCAACCTGTGCCAGAGGTAGTGGCTCAACTGCTCGAACTGGAGTTAGCAGGGTGGATCGCAGCTGTACCCGGCGGCTATGTCCGATTGAGGAGGGCATGCCATGTTCGACGTACTAATGTATTTGTTTGAGACATATATCCATAACGAAGCTGAGCTGCGTGTGGATCAGGACAAACTGGAACGGGATCTTACCGACGCTGGTTTTGATCGTGAAGACATTTACAACGCGTTACTTTGGCTGGAGAAGCTTGCTGACTATCAGGATGGTCTTGCTGAACCTATGCAGCTGGCATCGGACCCTCTTTCTATACGTATTTATACTGCGGAAGAGTGCGACCGACTGGATGCAAGCTGTAGAGGATTCCTGCTATTCCTGGAGCAGATTCAGGTGCTAAACCTCGAAACGCGAGAAATGGTTATTGAGCGCGTGCTCGCGCTAGATACGGCAGAGTTCGATCTGGAAGACCTGAAGTGGGTGATTCTGATGGTGCTATTCAACATTCCAGGTTGTGAAAATGCCTATCAGCAAATGGAAGAATTACTCTTTGAAGTGAATGAAGGTATGCTGCATTAATCAATCTTCATTCAGTATGAGTTGTTATGGCTAAATCAGCACTGTTCACGGTGCGTAAAAACGAGCCCTGCCCACAATGCGGGGCTGAACTGGTTATTCGTTCCGGGAAACACGGTCCGTTTCTCGGTTGTTCACACTATCCAGAATGCGATTACATCCGTCCGCTGAAATCTTCCGCGGACGGACATGTAGTCAAAGTTCTGGAGGGTAAGCTTTGTCCTGCATGTGGCGCTGAGCTGGTGCTGAGACAGGGACGATTCGGTATGTTTATTGGATGCAGTGACTATCCTGCGTGCGATCACACCGAGCTCATCGACAAGCCTGATGAAACAGCAATAGTCTGTCCTCAATGCCAGACTGGTCATCTTGTCCAGCGGCGTTCCCGTTATGGCAAAACCTTTTACTCCTGCGATCGCTATCCGGAGTGCCAGTTTGTCATTAACTTCAAACCGTTAGCCGGAGAATGTCCTGAGTGTCATTATCCGCTTCTCATCGAAAAGAAAACCGCGCAGGGTGTGAAGCATTTCTGTGCCAGTAAACAATGTGGAAAGCCGATTTCGGCGGAATAAAAAAGTGAATAATAGCCTGCCCACAGACGCTATCGCTGCGGCGATAGCGGTTCTGAAACAAGAAAAAGTCATCGCCTATCCAACTGAAGCTGTATTTGGTGTCGGCTGCGACCCCGATAGCGAAACGGCTGTAACCCGTTTGTTGGCGCTAAAACAACGTCCGGTCGATAAAGGGTTAATTTTAATCGCGTCAAACTTTGAACAACTTAAACCATATATCGACGATAGCATGCTCACCGATGCTCAACGTGACGCTGTTTTCGCCCGTTGGCCTGGTCCTGTTACCTTCGTTTTCCCAGCGCTTGCGACAACGCCACGCTGGTTGACCGGGCGCTTTGATTCTCTGGCTGTTCGCGTCACCGATCACCCGCTGGTGGTTGCGTTGTGCCAGGCTTATGGCAAACCGTTAGTTTCTACCAGTGCTAATTTGAGTGGCTTACCGCCTTGCAGAACGGTAGAGGAAGTTCGCGCACAGTTCGGTACAGACTTTCCCGTGGTTGAAGGGGAGACCGGGGGGCGTTTGAATCCTTCGGAGATCCGTGATGCTCTGACAGGTGAACAGTTTCGACAGGGGTAATATGAAAGAAGCCTATGCTGTTTTTGGTAATCCGATAGCGCACAGTAAATCGCCCTTTATTCATCAGCAATTTGCAGAGCAGCTGAAGATTGATCACTCCTATGGGCGTGTACTGGCGCCTATCAATGATTTTGTGAATACGCTGAACGCTTTTTTTGCTGAGGGCGGGAAGGGGGCAAATGTCACCGTGCCTTTTAAAGAAGAGGCATTTGCACGTGCCGATGAACTAACGGAGCGGGCATCGCTTGCTGGAGCCGTCAATACCCTTAAACGGCTGGAGGATGGACGTTTACTGGGAGACAACACGGATGGTATCGGCTTGTTGAGCGATCTTGAGCGTTTATCTTTTATTCGTCCCGGATCGCGAGTTCTGTTGATTGGTGCGGGTGGTGCATCCCGTGGAGTTTTATTACCTCTTCTTTCTATGGATTGTGCGGTGACTATTGTTAACCGTACCGCTTCGCGCGCTGAAGAACTGGCACAAATCTTCTCCCATACCGGCAGCGTACAGGCGGTAGGAATGGACGAGCTTGATAATTACAGTTTTGATCTAATTATTAACGCGACATCCAGCGGAATTAGCGGTGAGATACCGGCTATTCCGACATCTCTTATTCACTCATCTGTCTATTGTTATGACATGTTTTATCAGAAAGGAGATACACCGTTCCTCTCCTGGTGTGCCGAACATGGGGCGAAACAATATGCTGATGGCCTGGGTATGCTGGTGGGGCAAGCAGCGCACGCCGTTTTACTCTGGCATGGGGTTTTGCCGCAGATTGAACCCGTCATTAAAAGCATGCAGCAGGAATTGTCGGCATGAATCAGGCGATCCAGTTTCCCGATCGAGAAGAATGGCGCACGGATGTCAACGCCGTTGTGTTTCCGGCGATGGTTCATGGTATGCAGTTAACATGTGCCATATCTGGAGAGATGCTGGCGTCCCGCTTTGGCGGCGACACGCCTGAACAGTGGTTAGAAATCTTTCAACAGCATCGCTGGGATCTGGAAGAAGAAGCTGAAGGATTGATCCAGGCCCAGCAGGAAGATGCTCAAGGTTGGGTGTGGTTACTCTGACTTAAATATTCATCTTTCCACTTAACATAGTTGTTAGCTGAATATAGTAAGCCTGCTTTCTCTTCATCGCTTAATGGACGGATTTGTTTAACCGGGCTTCCCAGGTACAGATACCCGCTTTCCAGGCGTTTGTTTTGGGGAACCAGGCTCCCAGCCCCAATCATAACGTCGTCTTCTACTACCACGCCATCCAGCAGAATCGAACCCATGCCGACTAATACGCGGTTGCCAATGATACAGCCGTGTAGCATGACCTTATGACCGACCGTTACATCCTCACCCACGATCAATGGATTACCCTGCGGATTAGACGTGGATTTATGTGTGACATGGAGAACGCTGCCGTCCTGAATGTTTGTACGGGCACCAATTTGCACATAGTTAACGTCGCCACGAATGGCAACCAGTGGCCAAATTCCGACATCATCAGCCAAACGGGCATCACCAATGACGACACTGCTGGTGTCGATCATCACGCGATTTCCGATCTGTGGGAAAAGATCCTTATAAGGACGCAGTACATCAGACATGTTTACCTCAACGAAAATAGAGCAGTAATGAAGACTTTGGTTGGATTATTGAGACTGTGCAAGTGGTTTAGCTATCAAAAATCAGCCAAATTGCGCAGGAATGTAGCGAAAGGAGTGAAAAACAAGCATTCAGAAAAAAAGATCCAAAAAATACTTGTGCTAAAAAATGGGATCCCTATAATGCGCCTCCATCGACACGGCGGATGTGAATCACTTCACGCAAACAGCCGGTTCGGTTGAAGAGAAAAACCTGAAAATGAGGGTTGACTCTAAAAGAGGAAAGCGTAATATACGCCACCT
>NZ_JAOWHD010000033.1:0-2160 GCF_030332785.1 Citrobacter sp. Cpo069 | reverse complement strand
ACGCTCACACGCGCAGTACAGCGCCCCGCCATGCTGCAATGCACCAGGGCGGGGTAAACTCGCTTGCGCTCGCGCTAACTGCGGCATTCTGCGGCGCAAATCAGCATAATCATGGCCTGCTGGTCAGTTGGGCTTTGCAGGGTGAAGGGATGGCCTGTGCACCCTGGTACGTTCGTCAGCGGCTGCGCCGCGCTTCGGGGCGATGTGGCTCCTGTGCTGCCCTGGTATTTTCGTTCGCCCCTTCCATCCGCTTACGCGGATTAAAAAACGTGATAACAATCACTTATCGAGTAAAAAAACGGGAGAAAACTTGCAAATACGACTTAAAGGTCGTATTATTGTTTCATCGAAAGGGGAATGGCCCCTCTCACAATAGCCCAGCAGGGCAGGAGATTAAAAAAATGAATATCCAGGAAGCATTAAACGTTTTTGGATTATCCGGCGAATTAACTGAAAAAGATATCAAAGCAGCATACAGAAAAGCCGCTTTAAAATATCATCCAGATCGTAACCCGTTAGGGGCTGAACTGATGAAAGCGGTAAATGCAGCTTTTGATGTATTGATGGCAAATATTGATAAAATAAATCAGTTCCAGAGCACTGATGAACATGCACGATATAATTACGGTGATGACCTGGAAAAAGTATTAAACGTTCTTTCTGGTTTATCTGGTCTGGTATTTGAAGTGATAGGTAACTGGGTCTGGATTAGTGGAGAAACCATTACACATAAGGAAACTTTAAAAGAAATCGGGTGTAAATGGGCGGCAAAGAAAAAACAATGGTTTTATCGTCCAGACGAACATAAAAGTTACTGGAATCGTGAAGAACACACGATAGAAGAAATCCGCGCAAAATACGGTACAACCGGACAGCGCAGGGCGACAGGGTGGCAACGCGTGGAAACCAGAGCGTAACCAGAACGGGGGCGAGAAGCCCCCGATATTATAGCCAGCCCGTCTTTTGGGGCATCGAACCCAAAAAGACGGGAACAGCAGCCACGTAGCAAAAAGGGAAACAGATGAACTCTTTTTTTGAACAATATCACCCTGTCTTTGAAGTTGTCTGCCGTATCCTGGGGAACGGCTGGCGCGTGAACAAACTTGATGATTGTTCGTCTCGTATAAAACTGACGTCACCGCAGTTTAAAAATTACTCTGTGCATATTCGGATGGAAAAAGACCGCTTTTCTGTGGTGGGGAGTGTGGATAGTCGTTCCTGGCGTAGTCCGCATCATGTTTGCACGTTATCCAGAAAACGGAATCCCGTTGATATTGCAGCCGATATCGAGCGAAAAATTCTGGTAAATGCTTCGCAGGAGGTGTTACAGGCGATTGAGTATGAGAAACACCAGGTGGAAAAAAAGGACGAAATTCTGATCCTGAAAGGTATGTTATCGCAACTTGTCCAGCTTGAAAGCTGGTATGGGGCATTGACAGGCTTTAAAGCTGAAAACGGATTGAACGGTAAAGTCACCGAACAGGGCGACAGTTATGATTTACAGATTCGGGGCTTGAGTATAGATCAACTTGTTAAAATTACAGGGTATTTGAAACAGTTATGAGAAAAAATAAAGGTGATGTGACTTATTTTCTTGAAAAAGAAGGTGACAATTACAGGCTTACAAAAAGGATAAAAGCCAGAACAAATGTTAAAATCGGGAACAAAACTACGAAAATTACATTGTATGATGCTGTACTGAATGAGAATGAATTACAACATATTGATTTTACGTGTGCCGGATTAAGGGAAGACGATGAGACGCCAGTTAAGAATTTAATTAAGGAGTTTATGTTAAATGAAACCCGATAATACACCTGAAAATGTAAAAAAATTACGTTTAAAAGCAGGATTAACACAAAAGGAATGCAGTCATATTTATGGTGTTGGGCTAAGAACCTGGCAGAAAAAAGAGGAAGTTAATACTCAAAACAGTCAAAGTCTGTCACTGGTTGAGTTTGAGTTTCTTTTGTTACTTGCAGGAGAACATCCTGAATACGTGCTCTGCAAAAGGGAGTCAAAATAAAATGACCTGTGATGGTTTTATATTAGTACCTGGAGTTGCGCTCGTAGCTCGCTGACGCTCACACGCGCAGTACAGCGCCCCGCCATGCTGCAATGCACCAGGGCGGGGTAAACTCGCTTGCGCTCGCGCTAACT